>NZ_JACFSH010000019.1:0-1264 GCF_016100525.1 Snodgrassella sp. W6238H11
GGTTAAGAATGATTCAGGAAACCGGCCCGAATCACCCTACCAGCCTGTATATCTATACCGACCAGAACAGCTACGAACCACTGGCACGTATAGATACAGACGGCAACCAAGAACAACATATCCGTTACTTCCACACCGACCTGAACGGCTGTCCGGAAGAGCTAACTGATGCAAACGGTAAAATACTTTGGGAATGCAGCTTTCAGTTATGGGGGAAACGGATTCATGAAATTGAGCACGAATCAATAGAGCAAAACCTCAGATATCAGGGACAATATTTAGACAGAGAAACCGGCTTACATTACAATACAATACTTTCAGGTATTATGATTCAGATATAGGTAGATTTACTCAGCCAGACCCGATTGGTTTAGCTGGTGGATTCAATCTGTATCAGTATGCGCCTAATGGGTTGACTTGGGTCGATCCGTGGGGATTAAATGGTTCATACATATTTCGTGGAATGACAGAAGAAAAAGGTGAACCCAAAGTTGGAGACTCAGCTAGAACATTGGGTGTTAGACCTAATAGGGATATTCCCGTAGACACCAATGGTAATGTTCATCCTAATACAGGCGGAGTTTCCGTATCTCCATCGCCTCAAGATTTACCGCCACATAGAAAACCAATAGAATTTGGAGGAACGGGTAAAGATCCTGTTTGGAAATTAGATGTGGCAGATCTTGGTAATGATTTGCAGCACGTACCAGACAAACCAGGACATGGAACAATTCAGCCCAAACAGTCTATGCCTCTTTCAAAATACCAAACAGCATTGGCTAATTTAAAAAGTAAATGGATAAAATGCTAGAACAACAGAAATTCCTTGATTGTGTGAAAAAAGAAATATTTTCAAATAAAGATTTATTGGAAATTAGAAAGGTATTAGTCTATTTTAAAAATAAAGGCATGCCACAGAATTGCATGTATGATTGTTTACAAAACCTGAGGTATCTTGACGAGGAAGATATTATTTTAGAATTAATGGATTTTGTTGTAGGTTTTTGTAAGCCTGAGCTGGCTATATATAGTTAATTTAGAAATATATTGTGGGATTTATTGAATAATAATCTTCATTACCCTTTCTTAATTTTGTTGTTTGAAGATATATTGACATTCCAATATCTACGACGTCCTGGCCGACGCATCGGAAAACATCAGATTGACCGCGAAAGCAAGCCTTACAACCGTACCCGCTTCCTGTGGGACGGGTTAAGAATGATTCAGGAAACCGGCCCGAATCACCCTACCAGCCTGTATATCT
>NZ_JACFSH010000020.1:0-1254 GCF_016100525.1 Snodgrassella sp. W6238H11
TTTTATTAGTCGAACCGGTATTTGCACTGCGGATAATAAAACGCCACTGCACCCGTATGGGAACAATGGCGTTATTTTCAGGAGACTCAGGCTATGGCTAAATCAGCCGGCTTTTTTGCAAAGACAACAGTTCAGGCTTGCCAGTGCAAGCTTACTTGCATTGGTAAATTGTCAGCCGGCGACCACAGCTAGCCTGTAAAACTTACTTACTGCTAACCGGCAGCTTACCCTGCTGTTCCAGTTCCTTTATATATTCCGGTAAAATTACCTGCTGGATATTGTCACGTTCTTTTTTAATTACATCCAGCTTGGCTTTATTACGCCGGTAATCTGCCATAGATTTAATTGATGGACGTGGAGTACACAGTTTCTGGCTTTTCTTAAACAATTCAAACTGTTTTTTTACCACTTCCGGTGCATTTTCCTGTCGGGTACCATAGTCAATAAAAATTTGGTTGCAAGCCAGAAAATGAACGGTAATATTTCGCACCTTACCAAAATCATCACCGGCAAATGGCGGTGGAGGGGGTAAAGGAATTACTGCTGAGTGGTTTTCATCATACTGGCTAATAA
This sequence comes from Snodgrassella sp. W6238H11, assembly GCF_016100525.1. Lineage (NCBI taxonomy): Bacteria > Pseudomonadati > Pseudomonadota > Betaproteobacteria > Neisseriales > Neisseriaceae > Snodgrassella > Snodgrassella sp. W6238H11. Next base: position 574 of record NZ_JACFSH010000020.1, read on the forward strand.
TAGCTGATTCATTACGATCTATAACCAAACCTGGTTTGTTTAATATTTTAGGTTGCCAAGCCGGATAGGGCAATACTCGCCAGTTGATACGTGCCATCATCCCCGGTTTCCATTTTGCCGGCAGATAGGCAGCGCCACAAGAACCACCACCACCATAACGTTTTTTGCCAACCTCATAATCGTCAACACCATTGGTATTGGGAATACAGCCACCATTAATTGAACCACCAGAGATATTTTCATAATTGTATACAAGCGCCTCGACCGGCGCGGCATAGGATTTGTTTTTACCGGAAGTAACGCCAACAAAAGGCTCAAAACCGCCGCCGCAGGAGGTAACAGCGGTTACCGATAGCAGCAATAAATTTAGCCGGATAAGACGGCTAGCGGTGAATATTTTTTTAGCAGACATGTGATTCTCACTCTTCTTGGGTTAAACACTGTGATTACTGCATGGTGTATTTAATAATTGCATTTCATCGCTGCATCTCTGATTTTTCCCTTATTCCGGTTTTTGTTATCACCCTGTTGCCGGTACTGCTTACATCTGTCAGTTTTTATGCAATGATATTACCAATATCTGGCGCAGAAACGGGAATTTTTTATTAGTCGAACCGGTATTTGCACTGCGGATAATAAAACGCCACTGCACCCGTATGGGAACAATGGCGTTATTTTCAG
>NZ_JACFSH010000021.1:0-1053 GCF_016100525.1 Snodgrassella sp. W6238H11
GAGTGAGAATCAAATGTCTGCTAAAAAAATATTCAGTGTAAGCCGTCTTATCCGGCTAAGTTTATTGCTGCTATCGGTAACCGCTGTTACCTCCTGCGGCGGCGGGTTTGAACCTTTTGTCGGTGTTACTTCCGGCAAAAATAAATCGTATGCGGCGCCGGTGGAAGCACTAAATTATACTATTGAAACGGTACATGGCGGCAGTATTAATGGGGGATGTATTCCCAATACCTCTGGAGTAGAAGATAATGAAATAGGTAAACACCGCTTTGGCGGAGGTTCTACCTGTGGCGCAGCTTATTTGCCGGCTAAATGGAAACCAGGTATGACTGCGCGTATTAATTGGACAGTTTTACCATATCCTGATTGGCAGCCTAGAGGTTTAAATTTGCCTGGTGTTAATGTGGATGAAAATGAGTATCAAACTATTGTTAAATATGCTGAATCTCATTCAGCAATCATACCTCTACCACCACCACCACCATCTGCCGGAGATGATTTTGGCAAGGTGGCAAATATCACAGTGCATTTTTTAGCTTGTAATCAAATATTTATCACTTATGGGACAATAGAAGAAGGTAGAAATACCCCGATGCATTACAAATTGTTTGCGAAAAGCCAGAAACTGTGTACCCCCCGCCCGTCAATCAAATCTATGGCGGATTACCGGCGTAATAAAGCAAAGCTGGATGCAATCAAAAAAGAACGTGACAATATCCAGCAGGTAATCCTGCCGGAATATATAAAGGAACTGGAGCAGCAGGGCAAGCTGCCGGTTAGCAGTAAGTAAGTTTTGCAGGCTAGCTGTGGTCGCCGGCTGACAATATACCGATGCAAGTAAGTTTGCGTCGGTAAGCCTGAACTGTTTTATATGTTAAAAAGCCGGCTGATTTAGCCATAGCCTGAATCTGGAATTTTATTAAAATAACGCCATTGTTCCCATACGGATGCAGTGGCGTTTTATTATTCGCAGTGCAAATACCGGTTCGACTAATAAAAAATTTCCGTTTCTGCGCCAGATATTGGTAATATCATTGCATAAAAACCGACAGA
>NZ_JACFSH010000028.1:0-249 GCF_016100525.1 Snodgrassella sp. W6238H11
TGATAGAAACCTACGGCACACGCAATTACACTCAGTTCGACTACAGCGACCCCAATCAGCAAATCTATTTCCTCTTCGGTCGCGAAACCACCGGATTGCCACAGGCATTCGCCCAGGCACGCGCCGAGCAGTGTCTGCGAATCCCGCAGTCAGCGCACATCCGCTCACTGAACCTGTCCAACGCCGCCGCCATCGTCCTCTACGAAGCACTGCGTCAGCAGTCCTTCCCTTCTCTGGCCTAGATACAGC
>NZ_JACFSH010000022.1:0-896 GCF_016100525.1 Snodgrassella sp. W6238H11
AATCATCAACACCTGGTGTACCCGGAATACATCCTCCTCCGATACTACCCCCGCTCATATTTTCATAATTGTATTCATAGGCTTCAACAGGTGCTGCATAGGTACGGTTTTTACCTGAGGTTATGCCGACAAAGGGTTCGAAATGGCTGGTACAACCGGTTAATTCGATTGCTGCCAGTATCGCCAGCCACATCCATGTTTTTTTCATCTCTTCTGCCTTTCTTGTATTTATATATTTATAGTCATTGCTGATTTTTTAAAATTCTATCTACCTATATCCTATTATTATCAATATGATTTAACTTTGTTTATTGTCAATATTTATTTGATTATGAATCTTTATTTAGAGGCAGTTACCGGCAATTTGCCTTCTGCTTCAAGCTGTTTGATATAACGCGGTAAGATTACCTGCGGAATATTTTCACGTTCCGCTTTCACTGCATCCATTCTGGCTTTGTTGCGGCGATAATCTGCCATCGATTTAACTAATGGGCGTGGCGTACACAATTTCTGGCTTTCGGCAAACAGTTTGTAATGCATTGGTGTATTACGACCTTCTTCTATCGTGCCATATGTAATAAATATCTGATTACAAGCTAGAAAATGTACCGTAATATTTGCTACTTTACCAAAATCATCACCGGCTAATGGCGGTGGTGGTGGTAAGGGTATTTCTGCTGAATAATATTCATCATATTGATGAATAATATTAGCTTCTGCACGATCAACATTTACTCCGGCTGTATTTAAAATTCTCGCTTGCCAGCCCGGATAAGGTAATATTTTCCAATGAATCTTCATAGTCATACCCGGTGTCCATTTTGCTCTTAATGCTGCTGCACCACAGGTAGCTCCTCCTCCATAGCGTCTTTTACCAACTTCATAATCATCAACAC
>NZ_JACFSH010000023.1:0-748 GCF_016100525.1 Snodgrassella sp. W6238H11
GCCCAGGAGAAGACTCGAACTTCCACACCATTGCTGGCACATGGACCTGAACCATGCGCGTCTACCAATTCCGCCACCTGGGCTTATTCACCAACACCGTTGTGCTTGTGAAGTTGTGCATTATATATTTTTGGCTAAGATTGTCAACAGTATTACTAGTACATCAGACTATATCTATTGATTATCAAAGAAAAGTATTTTCCAGCAAAGAAAATTGGACTTAATTATGTAATCACTTTTTTACTAAATTGCTTTTATTTGAGTTTATTTCTTAGCAAATTTAGCTTATTTAGGTTTCTTAATTAAGTATGAGATGTAAAGGTATTTATTTTTTACACTTTAATAAATAAAATCGATTATGAATACGTTTATTCAACCCAACATGTTCGAGGAACCCTCCTCTTCTCTTAAGTTGGAATTAATGTAATTATTTATATTTGTATACTTCGTTATAGCTTTAGCCCTCGCTATATAGTCCGTTATAATAATTTTTATTAATTTAAAACAATTGTGCCGATGTGAAGGTATATCTTTAAGATACAGATATTCAAAATTTATAAGGTTTATAAGCTTTTGTGAAAGTCTACAGTGAAAACTATTCTGAGTTGCTTTTGGAAAGAAATTTTGAAGATTGAAGTCTATTACTAGATAAAGAAAATAATTTGGTGCCCAGGAGAAGACTCGAACTTCCACACCATTGCTGGCACATGGACCTGAACCATGCGCGTCTACCAATTCCGCCACCTGG
>NZ_JACFSH010000024.1:0-456 GCF_016100525.1 Snodgrassella sp. W6238H11
CGGTTTCTCTGTCTAAATACTGTCCCTGATACCTCAGGTTCTGTTGTATCTCTGTATGAGCAATCTCCTGTATCGGTTTGCCCCAAAGCTGGTATGAGCATTCCCAGACGATTTCACCGGCTTCATCCGTCAGCTCCTCCGGCATGCCGTTCAGGTCGGTATGGAAGTAGTAGATGTGTTGTTCCTGATTACCGGTCCGGTCTATCCGCGCCAGCGGTTCATAGCTGCCTTCATCGGTATACAGATACAGGCTCTGCCGTTTGTCTGCGCTGCTTTCCTGAATCATCTGCAGCCCGTCCCACAGGAAGGTGGTGCGGTTGCATGGCTTACCGTCACGATCCAGCCGGTGTTTTTCAATCCGCCGGCCAAGCGCATCGTAGACGTAGCCGTAGCGTTCAGTATGGTTTAGCTGTTCGATACGCACTTCGGTCAGGCGGTGTTCGGCATCGTAATGGT
>NZ_JACFSH010000002.1:0-8680 GCF_016100525.1 Snodgrassella sp. W6238H11
AAATCGTTATACGATAGATAGTGAAAAGTTAGAACAATCTGTTGAACCTATTATCAAAAATATAATGACTAAAATATCATAATAAAAATAATTCCTACCTAACTATTAGAGATTCTAATTATTATCTTTCAGACTTATATAGCAAGTTGAATAAATAATTTACCTTACTTTATTGTTATGATTATGAGCATACTCCAGAGTCTGTAAAATTAACAAGCCAAGAACAGTTAAGAAGTTTTCAGTCAGCTGTAAATACAGCTACTAAAAATAATATTCCTAATTATGATAGAGTTACTGTCAATGGGTGTCAATTGGAGTTTAAACCACCTAGATCAGAGGTGAGTTACCAACAATTACCCATGTACGATATATGAGAGCGCACTAATGGATATCTTAATTAATAATCCAATAAAAATTTCTATAGACACAATTGAAATAGATGAGCATTGGCCTTCATTAAAATTGTATATTTCGATTGATATTGAAAAAGTGGTTTCGAGCTAAAAAATGTGTCAGTAGCTTGGTTTGAATGTAATGTTTTTGATTTTTTCATTAAAGACCTACAACTATCTAAATTCACTGTATTTAAGGATATGAATGATAATTTCAAACTAGAAATAGACATTAAAAATAATAAGATGTGTTGGATTTCTTTTAAAAAAGACATTAATGAAAATATATCTAAATCTGAAGGCTACGAAAGGATCGATTTAGACGATAGGGATAATATATTAAATGCTTTTATAGCGTATCCAAAATGGTGGTGATCAATAATCACCGCCTAATTAGTGGGGATTATTTTTATCGCTGGAAAGAGGACGAGTGGAGCGGGACAAGCTGGAAATGCTGATTCTGAGTTATCCACTTTACCACCAGGTAAACAAGGTTCCGTTATTAAAAGTGCACTTGAACCACATGAATATAAACAAGCATTAGATATGGTGAAATATAAAGGTGGTACTTTTAAAGGAGCAGAAAAAGCAAACAATCCTGGTATTGATGGTTAGCTTAATGGGGTTCCTGTTTAATAGAAAGAAATTCATGGGCAAAGCATTCATGCAGTCCGACGAAACATTACTGATGGTGCTAAGGATATGGCTAAACAAGGATATAAAGGTGATTTATATATAGATGCACCTAAAACAGGTGTGAATATGAATGAAATGATTAATCATTTTAAACTAGGATCACCTGTATTCAATATCACAAAAGAAGGTAATGTAAGTAATATTTATATTAAAACTCAAGATAGTTGGTTAAATGTAACTGACAACTCAATATCAAAAGGCGGAAGTAAATAATGGCTTATGAAATCATGTTTCCAATTAAAGAAACTCCCTCTTTCGATAAAATAGTTAAAGAATTAGTTAGTAATCTGAAAGAGCTATTAATTGATACAAGAATGATTTCAATTGGGGTTTTAAATAATAGTGATTTAGATTTATCTCATGGTTTTATAATTATTCAGGATCATAGTAACGATAATGTATGCTGGAGTAATTTTTCTTACTTTGAACCAGAAGTTAGAGATGAGTCAGAAGCTGATTTACCAATTATGTCAGGAGTAATCTATCGTATAGAGAAAAACCGAAAATTTTCAGTATTGGTTACTTGATTCTTGAAGCCAGAGTAATTTATGATGATGCTTATCTAGTACAGCGAAAAGAAGTCTATCCTGTAGAGGAATTAAAGCCCTTTGTTGAACAATATATTAAAGAGCTCTATCCAGTAGATAAGTAATGAGGCTCCCGCCTAAGCAGCGGAGAGCTTTTATCGTTTTTCTATATATGCATAGTAAGTCTGATAATCAGTTGGTCTTGCTGAAAAATGAACGACCGTAATAAATTCTGATGAAATCAGATTTTCACAGAATACGGTTTCTTATAACAAAACTGAACGAGGGACTACTTTAAAATACACTTATGATGATATTGTCTCTAGAATGAAAAAAGATGGTTGGAAAGGCGATTCTGTTGATGTCATAAAAATGCCAGATGGCAAATTAACAAATATGGATAACACTCGAATTCTTGCTCCAAGAGAAGCAGGTACTAATGTTAAAGCAAAAGTTCATGATTTTAATGAAAAATTAACTCCGGAGATTCAAGAGTTTCGAGGTCGGGAAAAATATAATACATGGGGAGAAGCAATTAAAGGGCACATAAACAAACAATCTTGAGGCTTTGGAAAACAAAATCCAAATGGCTCGAATCAATCTCCAAAAATACAAGGTAAAAAATGATGTCTAATATATTTTTATATAATACCCCAATACTTCCTGATGGTTTTGTTTTTCCTCAAAGTTATATTGACACAGTAAAATCTAATAACATTATTGATTTAGAACCATGGGATTTTTTATGCAAAGATATCGGAAAATCTTTAAGTTATTATGGAGCACTACTCATTGAATATAGAGATCAACCTTTAATACCTTTTGCTATTGCTAGTGATGAATCAGGTTTTTTTAATGATGGATATGTTGTTTTAGCCTGTTTTGATGGAAGTGATAAAAGTGGGGATCCAAAAGTTTATTTTCATGATTATGGCTATAGTTATAGTGGTGAAGATCCGGTTAGGGGTAAACAATATTATTTAGAAAATTTTTCAGCATGGCTCGAATCAGCGAAAGAAGAGTCAGCACAATATAAAGCAGATACGACTGTACCTGAATAAAGTTATTTAATTATTAAAAACTGAGATGGAGCTTGTTTAGTTAACCAAACCCCATTATCAGATAAATAAAATTTAAAGCCTTGTTGAAACATCAATAAGGCTTTTATTTTAATTACTACCATGTCGTTGTTCAACTAACAGGGTAATTTGTTCATCAATGAATAAATACCTGGGATTAATTCTCGTGCTTTAATTGAATCGATAAATATAGTACAGATAAAAAATAATTATAGAATCGGTATTTTCTATTAATTGGTATTTTTAGTGTAAGCATCTAATTATGAAAAACAAATTATATTTAAGTGAAATTATGACTAAGAAAAACACTACTCACTAGATAAATCTAATTTATCTATTTTATGAAATTAGTATTATTGGCTAAGTTATAAATTGAAACATTTAAGATTAATATTATGATTAGTCATATTAATTAAAACATGAGAAAAATTTGAGAATTTCTAACGGAAAAGTGAAAGATTATCTAATGTATTTATTAAAGTGAGTACGTTATATTTACTTTAAATTAGATTAAATATATTTAATTTTGGAGATTTATATCAAATTTACAACAAAACTTGTCCATTAACTAAATTTATATTTAATCTTATTTGAAACAATAATTTAATTTTAATTATTGAATATCTGATCAGAAGGGCGGAGAAGAAAATTATCATAGCTGATTTATTGCATATAGAATAATTATTCAATTAATATATTGAAATATATATAAAAATTTAATTTATATAAATTGTTTTTTAGATAAATATCTAAATAAAATTTTCTTATTAAAATATTTTTATTACAAATAAATTAGTTAAATAATTTGTAGAGTTAAGTTATGTATTATATTATTAATTAAAACAAATATTTGTAGATAATGTGATGAACATCAGTAAAAACCTATTATTTTTAAGTCTACTGAACGGGGTGATATATCAGACGTATGCTGCACCATCGTCAGGTCCGGCTAATCCGGCAGATATTGAGCAGCAGCAGATTATTCGAGAGCAGCAAAGGCTGAAACAGTTTCAGGAAAGAATGCAGCCTGATGTCAATGTACGATTACAGCCTCCGCAAATTGAGGGCACTGTTAGCGGTTTACCTCAGGATGAAAAACCATGCTTTGCCATTAAAAGCATCAAGTTAAATGGTGATCAGGCACAGCGGTTTCAATTTGCATTAGATAAAGCTATTTATCTGAGTAAATTCAAGCCGGGATTGTGTCTGGGTAGCAATGGTATTAATTATATTATGACACTGGCGCAGAATGCAGTAATAGACAGGGGATATACTACTACACGCATTCTGGCCAGCCCGCAGGATTTAAGTACTGGTGAGCTGGTATTGACAGTTATTCCGGGACGAATTCATGAAATTCGTTATAACCTTGATAATGCTGATCAGACACATGTAAACCGTATTCGTCGTATTCAGAATGAATTTCCTGCCAGATCTGGTGACATATTGAATCTGCGGGATTTAGAACAAGGACTGGAAAACCTGAAACGCGTGCCGACAGTAGAGGCGGATATCCAGATAGTGCCGGCTGAAGCACCGAACGAAAGTGATGTGGTTGTTTCATGGTCGCAGCGTAAAGTACCAGTACGTATCAGCTTTAATGCAGATGACTCAGGCAGTCATGCTACCGGACGTTATCAGGGCGGTGTAACTTTATCTGTTGATAATCCGTTAGGTCTAAGTGATCTGTTTTATGTGAACTATAACCATGATCTGGGTAGTAAAGACAGTACAGTAGATATTGAGGGTAATCGTACCGGTAGTGGTACACACGGCTATTCTCTTCATTATTCAGTGCCGGTAGGAAACTGGTTGATAGCTTTTAACCAGAATTATTACCGCTACCATCAGGCTATAGCCGGTTATAACCAGAATTATGATTATAACGGCAGCAGTGAAAATACAGATTTGGGGATAACCCGAATGATATATCGTAACAGTCACCGTAAAATTGATGTAAGTGCCAGAATATGGCGGCGTAAATCACATAACTATATAGACGATGCTGAAATCGAAGTACAGAGAAGACATACGGCAGGCTGGGCTATAGGGCTGAATCATCAGGAATATTTAGGAAATGCCATACTTAATCTGAGTGCAGGTTATAAGCGCGGAACCGGTGCAGACCACAGTTTACGGGCAGCGGAAGAAGAATTTGGTGAAGGCACTTCGAGGATGGAGATAATCACACTGGATGCTTCACTGATGAAGCCGTTCAGGGTAGGAAAATATAACTTTAGCTATGACACCTCGTTTCACGGGCAGTGGAATAAAACCCCGTTAATCACTCAGGATCAGGTATCGATAGGCGGGCGCTACACTGTGCGGGGATTTGACGGAGAGCTTACTTTGATGGGAGAGCAGGGCTGGTACTGGAATAACAATCTGAACTGGCAGTATTTACCGAGTCATCAGGTATATGCAGGGATAGACGTAGGGCATATAACGGGAAGAACAAGTGAAATGCAGTTAGGAAAGACACTGGCGGGTACAGTAGTGGGTTTTAAAGGTCAGGTAAAGGCTGGCGGGAACTTGTATTACGACATATTTATGGGAAAACCGATTTATAAACCGCAGCATTTCCGTACAGACAGAACCACATTCGGATTTAATCTGAATTATTCACTTTGAAGCTGTATTACAAATTTATCCTAAATATAGCGTTGATTATGAAATAAAGAGGATTGCATGATGAATAATAAAGTTAACGTAAGAATTACAAATAATTGGCTGACTGAAAATTATATTTATGTCATATTTAGATAAGTATTAAGGCAATATTTTATTAATTTTAAGAAATTTCAAATATATACAATCTTCAAAGGTCAGGAAAATGAATAAGAATCTTTTTAAGGTAATTTTCAATAAAAAACGCGGGCAAATGATGGCTGTTGCGGAAAATACTATTCGTGAAGGAAAAAGTACTGCAGACAGTACTGCCGGTAGTACCGCAATAATGAATAGCACAATCAGGATTGCAGGTTTGCCTGTTCTGGCTTGGTCTATTTTGCTGGGTTTCGGTTTATGTACCCTGGTTATTGATTCCAGCCTGGCAGGTTCGATTAATGCTGATACTTCTGCACCGAAAAATCAGCAGCCAACTATTTTACAAACAGCGAATGGAACACCGCAAATTAATATTCAGACACCTACTAAGGGCGGAGTTTCAATTAATCAGTTCCGGCAGATGGATGTAGACAAGAAAGGCGCTATTTTAAATAACAGCCGAAAAAATGCGGCAACCAGGCTGGCCGGCTGGATACAGGCCAATCCATGGCTGAGTAAAGGTGAAGCCAGAGTTATTGTTAATCAGATTAATAGTACCAATCCTAGCCAGCTGAATGGCTATATAGAAGTAGCCGGCCGGCGTGCAGAAGTAATTATAGCCAATCCGGCGGGGATAAATGTGAATGGCAGCGGATTTATTAACGCAGCAGGCGTAACGCTGACTACAGGTAAGCCGCTAATCAGGAATGGAAATTTAGACGGCTTTGAAGTCCGGCAGGGTAATATCAGTATCAGTGGAGACGGTCTGAATACTGGTAGCAGTGAATACACACGCATTCTATCGCAGGCCGCACAGATTAATGCGGGTATCTGGGCAAATAATCTGAATATTACAGCAGGAAGCAATAATACAGATGCACAGGGAAATATAACTGAGTCTGTACTGACCTCTGCAGGGAGTAAACCTTTAGTAGCTATTGATGCAGGCAAACTGGGTGGTATGTATGCCGGTAAGATTGTACTGGTCAGTACTGATAAAGGCGTTGGTGTTAATAATGCGGGGCAGATTTATGCCGGTAATGGTAATTTAAGCATAGATGCTAATGGTTACCTGAGCAATAGTGGTAGTATTGTCGTTTCTGATCAGAAATCTTCTGGTGCTGATATTGCCAGTGTTTCCCTCAATGCTGACAGAGTAACGAATAGTGGAACAGTTTCAAGTCAGGGGAAAATGCTGGTTCATAGTGAGCAGTTAGAAAACAGTGGTTTACTGACTACTGCGGATGAAATCAATATGCTGCAGCAAAAACTGCATAATCAGGGAGAAATTAATGCCGGTCGGATAGATATTATTGCAGATAATATTCATAATCAGAACGGGAAGATTATTCAGACCGGTACTCAGGGTTTAACGCTGGATCTGAATAAGCTGGATAATAGTAATAATGGCCTGATTGGTTATGCCCCTGAGCCGGATAAGCCTGCTCCGTCTGACCCGGAGCATAAACCGGAAACGGCAATACCTGCTTCTCCTCCTACTACAGCCGCCGGTAGCGGACAAACAGTCTCTGCTGTTAATACCCATAAAACACAATTTGAAACCGGAAAAATTATTAGTAGTGAGGGAATAATTAATGATAATGGTCAGATTATTGCCAATGGCGGTATTGATTTAACCTCGAAGACTGGTCTGAATAATCATGGCAGTCTGAATCTAAATAAATTAACGGTAAGTGGTGAAATATTTGATAATTATCAAGGTAAGCTCAGTGCTCGGCGGGCATTAATTAATACCAATAGCATTGATAATCATCAGGGTGAAATTACTACAACAGAATTATTATCGGCAAAAAGTGGCAAACTGGATAACAGAAAAGGTAAATTACAGTCGGTAAAGAATATTGATATAGACAGTACCCAGCTGGATAACAGTGATAATGGTCTGATTGCGGCTCAGGAACAGCTAAGTATACAGAGTGGAAATATAAATAACAGTCTGGACGGAAAAATTCAGTCCGGTGCATCTCTTAAACTGAATACGAATAACCTAAATAACCGGCAGGGCAGTATTGATAGTAATAGTCTGATATTAAAAGCCGATATTGTTGATAACAGTAAGGGAGCGATTCGTACCAATCAGCAGCTTAATGCACAGATTGGCAGCCGTCTGAATAATCAGGGCGGAGAATTCGGCAGTGGCGAAGATATATTACTCAACAGTGAAGGCGAAAGCCGTCTGAGTGTTGATAACAGTGACGGCGGAAAAATCATAGCGAATAAAAATGCCTATCTGAATACAGAAAGTATTAAAAATAATAATAAAGGAATAATAAGCAGTGAGAATTTGAATCTGAAAGCAGCACGCGCAGAGAATACGGCAGGGGGTGTTATTCAGGCAGGTAAACAGTTAAAGGCGCAAATTGACGAAAAGCTGAATAACATGGGAGGAAATATTGCAAGTAATGAAGAGTTACTGCTAAATGCTGATGGGCCCAGCAATCTGGTATTGAATAACAGCGCAAATGGCAAGATTCAGGCTGGTAAAGGAGCAGTAATTCATGCATCGACACTGGATAATAGTAATGATGGAAGCATAGATGCAGGCAGTATTGATCTGACAGCAAATAGTGTAAACAATGCTGCCGGAGCGATACGGGCAAATCAGCAGTTAAAGGTACAGATTGGCAACAGCCTGAATAATCAGGGAGGAGAATTCGGCAGTGGCGGAGATGTGTTGCTTAACAGTGAAGGTGAAAGTCATCTGGCTGTTGATAACAGTGACGGCGGAAAAATCATAGCAGGTAAATATGCTTATCTGAATACGGAAAGTATTAAAAATAATAATAAGGGGATAATAAGTAGTGAGAATCTGAATCTGAAAGCAGCACGCGCAGAAAATACGGCAGGGGGTATTATTCAGGCTGGTAAACAGCTAACGGCGCAGATTGATGAAAAGCTGGATAACACAGGAGGAAATATTGTAAGTAATGAAGAATTACTGCTAAATGCTGACGGACCAAGCAATCTGGTATTGAATAACAGCGCAAATGGCAAGATTCAGGCTGGTAAAGGTGCAGTTATTCATGCATCGACACTGGATAACAGCAGTAATGGCAGTATAGATGCAGACAGTATTGATTTGATAGCGGATAGTATAAATAATGCAGCCGGGGCTATCCGGACAAACCGCCAGTTAAAGGCACAGATTGGCAATAGTCTGAATAATCAGGGCGGAGAATTTGGTAGTGGCGGAGATGTG
>NZ_JACFSH010000002.1:8777-496532 GCF_016100525.1 Snodgrassella sp. W6238H11
AGACAGTATTGATCTGACAGCGGATAGTGTAAATAATGCTGCCGGAGCTATCCGGACAAACCGCCAGTTAAAGGCACAGATTGGCAGCAGCCTGAATAATCAGGGCGGAGAATTCGGCAGTGGCGGAGATGTGTTGCTCAATAGTGAAGGCGAAAGTCATCTGGCTGTTGATAACAGTGAAGGCGGAAAAATCATAGCCGGTAAAGATGCCTATCTGAATACAGAAAGTATTAAAAATAATAATAAAGGGATAATAAGTAGTGAGAATCTGAATCTGAAAGCAGCACGTGCAGAAAATACGGCAGGGGGTATTATTCAGTCTGGTAAACAGTTAAAGGCGCAGATTGACGAAAAGCTGGATAATACGGGAGGAAATATTGCAAGTAATGAAGAGTTACTGCTGAATGCTGATGGGCTGAGCAATCTGGTATTGAATAACAGCGCAAATGGTAAGATTCAGGCCGGTAAAGGGGTAGTTATTCATGCATCAACACTGGATAACAGCAATAATGGCAGTATAGATGCAGACAGTATCGATCTGACAGCAGACAGTATTGATAACACTGCTGGTAACATCCGTGCCAATAAGCAGCTAAATGCACAAATCAATCAGAAACTGCTTAATCAGTATGGACAAATCAGTAGCGCAGACAATGTAAATATTCATGATCAGCTGCATAATACTTTGGAAATTGATAATACCAATAACGGTAAAATTCTTGCTGGAAATGATTTAAATTTACAGGCCAAAAAACTGGATTATGCCAGTACTGACGATGCTGGTATAGCTGCCGGTCATGATGCATCTATAGATTTAACAGATGATTTTAATATTAACGGGAATATAAGTGCTAATGCTGGTCTGAAATTGCATAGTAATGGTAAAATAATTAATAATCATAATGTTATCGGTGATAGTGTTATTATTGATGCCAGCCGGATAGATAATCAGGCAGCCGGTACTATTCAGAGTAATAAGCATACAGAATTAAATGTGCAGGACAGTGTAATTAACCGAGGTCTGATAAACAGTAATGGTCTGACTCTGATTCAGGCTGGAAACCTTGTAGATAACGTTGGTACCGGACGCATTTACGGAGACCATGTGGCGATAGGTACCGGCAGTCTGTTAAATCGAGAAGAAATAACAGGTAATGAAACTAAGGCAGCAATTATTGCTGCACGCCAGCAGCTGGATATAGGTGCCAGAGATATAGTCAATAAGGAGCAGGGCTATTTACTCAGTGAAGGTGATCTTGCTATTGGCGGAAAGCTGGACAAACAATATCATGCTACCGGAATGGCCGATAGTCTGATAAACAGCAGTGCGCGTATTGAGGCAAAAGGTAATGGAAATATTGCTGTAAATGAATTACGTAATCTGAATAATCATTTTACTCTTGAAGAGTATCTGGCAAATCCTGAGCAGCATATTCAACAGTATTTATTCCCCGGTCAGACAGAGAAATGGACAGAGGGAGTGGACGGGCATTACAATGAAAGAAAGAAGAAAAATGAACATTCTGAATTTTATTTTAATGATGGTCGTCCTATGGCCAGAGAGGAAAAAACTGGTATCACATGGTGGGATTTTAACCGCAAAACTTATAAACAGCGTGTCAGTGAAAGCAGACCGGGTGAAATTATTATTGGCGGTAATTTAAATATAAGCGGCAGCCATTGGGAAAATAATAACAGCCGGATTCTGGTAGGCGGTAGTCTGATTGGTGCAGATTCTTTACAGTTGGATAATATTGAAAGTAAAGGTCAGCAGCGTGTGGTTGATACCGGTACATTAGGCGGATATAAAAAAAGTAAAAGTGGTAGCTGGCCGAACAGGCGTACTGAATATAAGCGTAAAGTAAGAGGTCAGATAAACGAGACCACAATCACGACTATTGATCTTGAACAACCTGTTAGCATTATCCAGCAACATATGAAAGTTGATTCTACAGACAATACCATTATTGGGGTAAACAATAATACCGGTAACATAGAGAATGCAGGAAGTGTATATACGGGTAGTTCATCTATTGGCAGTTCCAATAGTAAGCATACAGATACAGTCAATGTTACGAGCAATAATTCAGTTAAAGATAATGTCAATGCTGATAAGACAGGCAGTAACGATTACAATATGTCAGCTAATAATCAGCCTGTAGATGATAATAAGACTGATAGTGCAAAGGTTCCCAGTATTAAAACACTTACCAGTCTGAATAATAAATTACCTAATAATAGTTTGTATCATATTGATCCGGATAATAAAGGTTATCTGGTTGAAACCGATCCGGCATTTACCAATAAAAATAAATGGCTTAGTAGCAACTATATGTTAGAAGCGCTGGGTCAGGATCCGGAAAAAATACAGAAGCGCTTAGGGGATGGTTATTACGAACAAAGACTGATTAATGAACAAATAGATCAGTTAACCGGTTATCGCCGCCTTGCAGGATATGACAGTGATGAAGATGAATATAAGGCATTAATGGATGCTGGTGTAAGCATGGCGAAAACCATGGGACTGGTACCGGGAATCGCTCTGAGTGCCGATCAGGTAGCACGCCTGACCAGTGATATTGTCTGGATGGTAAGTCAGACTGTTACTATGCCTGATGGAAGTCAGCAAACTGTACTGGTCCCGCAGGTATATCTGATGGTGCGTGACGGAGATTTAAATACTGCCGGTGCATTAATCAGTGCTAATAATATCAGTCTGCATACTAATAAGGATATTAATAATCAGGGTACAGTGGCCGGTCGCAGAATTGTAGATCTGGGTGCACATAATCTTAGTAATAGTGGTCTGATCAGCGGGCAAAATGTGCTGCTTAATGCAACTGACAATATTGATATTAATGGCGGTACCGTTCAGGCACAGAATTTTCTTGGTCTGCAGGCAAAACATATAAATGTTAACACTACCACGGCAACTCACGGTGATGAGCGCAATGGCGGTACCGTGATTGATCGGGTGGCAGGACTGTATGTAACAGGCAATAAAAATGGGATTCTGGCAGTTAATAGTGTAGAGGATCTGAATTTTCATGGTGCCAATATTGTGAATACAGCAACCAACGGTCTGACTCAGCTGGCCAGCAGCAACGGAAGTGTCAATCTGGGTACGGTTCAGACTGCAAGTCACACCGGTTATGGTGAACTCAGTGCCAGGAACCATCTGGCACTGGATCATAAAGATGAAAGAGGAACTCAAGTTATTGCCGGAGGTGATGTTACATTATTTTCTGGCAATACTGTTAATATCCGGCAGAGTGATATTAACAGTACTAATGGTGATATTAATATTTATGGTAATAAAGGGGTTAATATTACCGAGGGCAGAGCAAAAACAGATCTGGATGAGGCTCATTACAATAAAACAAGAGGAACTTTTTCCACTAAAAAAAGTATAGATAAATATCAGAAACATAATGATGAAGCAGTAAGCAGTAATATTACCGGTAGCAATATCCGTATTGGTAGTGAACAGGATATTAATATCCGCGGCAGCAATGTTATTGCAGATAATCAGACTTTATTACATGCCGGTCGTGATATTAATATCGAGGCAGCTGAGAATCAGTATCAGGTACAGGAATATCATGCCAGAAAAAAATCCGGTCTGATGGGTAGTGGCGGGTTTGGTTTCTCTATTGGCAGTCAGAAACAAACCGATGACATTGCCGGAAATTCCCTTATTCATAGCGGCAGCAATGTTGGCAGTCTGAAAGGTGATACGATTATTGTTGCCGGTAATCGTTATACGCAAAGTGGCAGTACAGTTTCTTCCCCTGGAGGTAATGTTGCTGTTGTAGCTAAACAAATAAATGTGCAGGCAGCTCAGGATCAGTACAGCACCGATTATGTGCATACTATGAAGCAAAGTGGTATTACAGTAGGTGTAAACATACCTGTAGTTGGTGCTATTCAAAAAGCCGGAACTGCAATTGAGCGTACAAATAAAAGCAAAAATGATCGTATCAATGCTATGGCTGCCTTTAATGCCGGTATGGACACATATAAAGCAGGTAGTGCTGTTGCGGATATTGCCAATAATCCCCAAAATGCTATGAATGCTAATGTCGGTATAACAGTTGGTCAGCAGAAGCTTCGTATGGAGAGTCACACGAAAGATACTGTAGCCTCTGCTAGCCGCATTAATGCTGGTGGAACAGTCAATTTACTGGCAACGGGCGCAGGCAAAGACTCTAATATCAACATCATCGGATCAGATGTGGCAGGCAGCAGAGGCACACACTTACAAGCAGATAACGAAATTAACCTGCTTGCAGCAGAACAAAGCCACAGCGAACGCAGCAGTAATAAATCCAGCGGCTGGAATGCTGGGGTGGCTATCAGCTATGGCTCTGGTGGTGCATCTCTGGGTGTTACAGCCGGGGGCAATCTGGGTAAAGGCCATGGTAACGGAGACGAAACCAGCTACCGTAACAGCCATGTCGGCAGCAGCAGCGGGAGTACCAGTCTCAGTAGTGGCGGTGCTACCAACATCATAGGTGCACAGGTAATCGGAAAAGGCGTAAGTATAGATGCAGCCGAGCTGAACATAGCCAGTCTGCAGGACAAAGCCAAATATGACAGTAAACAGCAGAATATCAGCGGGCAGGTTACTGTAGGCTACGGTGCATCGGGATCGGCCAGCTATAGCAAGAGCAAAATCAAGGCCGATTATGCCAGTGTCACTGAACAAAGCGGTATAATAGCTGGAGATGACGGCTATCAGATTAAAGTCAAAGGCAATACAGATCTGAAAGGGGCCATCATAACTTCTGCCAGTTCCGCAGAAGCAGCAGGTAAAAACAGCCTGATTACCGGCAGTCTTACCAGCAGTGACATCAAAAATCACAGCGATTACAGTGGTAGCAGCATTGGTATTGATGTCAGTGGCAGTATAAGTGCATCTAAACCAGAGCGAAGTCAGTCAGACAAAAAAGATAATACCAATAATAAAGATAGTAATAACAATAACACTAATTCCGATAAGAAGTGGTCTGACAGTAATAACACCTCACTTGGACTTGGTCATGATAGTGATCACGACAGTAGTACTACTCATAGTGGTATCAATACCAGCAATATCATCATTACAGATGAAACAGCGCAGCAGCAGAAAAATGGTAAAACCGTAGCAGAAGCCATAGCAGCTATTCATACTGACACCAGCAGCGAAGATTATGCTGGTAAGGCTGGCTATTTGGCCAACAACTTTGACAAGGAAAAAGTGCTTAATGAATTAAATATTCAGGTAGAAGTTACTAAAGAATTCCGTCAGAACAGCCTTGGATTAATTAACTCTTATATCGATTCCAGACAGGCAGAGCTGAGGAAAAAAATCAAAGAAGAAACATCAGAAGAAAATAAAACAGAACTGTATAAAGAGATTTATAAACTGCAATATCAGCGGCGTTTACTGGAAACAGTAGTCAATATACTGGCCGCTGATCCAACTGCTGCCATTACTCAGGGTACTTTACAGCTGGCAGCCACTAAGTTACGTGAAGAAAGTCTGGCCAATTCCAGAAAATCGCCTGGAATAGTAATTAACAAGGAAACTGGAGAAGTAATGAATAATGTTTCCTATGATAGTGGATATTTTGATGGTGTTAAGCTTGGTGGGGTACGATTGCATTTAGATATTATCTGTGGCAGCGATAATGGACGTTGTGAAACAGATGATATGAACAATCTGAAAAAAGATGAACATGGTAATTATATATTTAAAGGAGATTCTAAGTATCCGACGTTTGCTGATCTAATGAAGGATACAACAGAGGTGGGTGGTATGTTTGGTCTTACCGGCGGCTTCCAGCCGGTGCAAGGTGGCTGGTATCTGCCCGGGCTGACGATTCCGTATAATAAGGGTGATTTCTCTGATGATTTGATAGAATCCTTTGCCGGAACACATGATTATCTTGGCGGACAGATATGGGGCTGGTATGGGGATGACGGAAACACTTCACGCAACCGTAATCCGTTTCAGAATATAGCATCAGATACGACAACATATGTAGCAATACCCGCCTCAGCACCGGCTGCTTTGGCTGATTTTCTGAATTCAGATATGTTTCAGTTATTATACAAATTAGGAAAATAACAATGAAATTTAAAAGATTTGTTATGTTTCCGGGGCTATCAGAAGATAGATGCTATTGGTCATACCAATGTACAACAACAGGAATCTGATGTGATCTGTGGTGTAAGAGATTTAAGGAGCGATAATCTGGATTTAAAAATTCTGTATCGTGATATGACAGAAAATCGAGTTACACCACGTCAGCATGGTTTATAATTTGCTGATATGTAAAAAAATTCTGAAAAATTGTACAAATAAGGAAAGGCTATCCGGATTTTGTAATTAAAAAACATTTCCGATAAACTAACTGAGCATGATTATTGAAAGGATATCAATGAACAGATGCGAGGCTGAGAAAAAAGACAGTAATGATGCCTCGCATAACCATAATGAATTTTAGAATGCTGAAGGATTAAAAAAAGTATGCTAGAAATTTAGCAAAAAGATAATGCATGCAGTTTGTTACAGAAAGCCCTCGGTACAGGAGTAGCAGCTACGGTCTGTAATTATAGTAAAGTGATTCGGATCTCGGATTACCACAAAACTATATATGGCAATACAGTAGTAGCTTCTAATCCAGATATTTACCGTGACTAAGAACCGTCTTTAGAAATGTAGCAGAATAAAATCTGTAATCAGCCTACGGTAATTTGTATGTTGCTGTTAATAATTCGGCTTTAGAAGTTATCTCCGGCCGGATAACGCAAAAAATAATCAGAACCATGCAGATACTGATTCATGAAATCAATGGCAAACGCTATTTTGCATTTGAAGAAAAGCAACTTATGCAGAAATGAATCGCTAAAATCTGTTTACTTATATTTGTCGGTATCGGCGTATGTCTGAGCGATTGCCGTGTAATAAACTTGCAGAATAGTGAATATGCAGAGAGAGCAGTAATAAAACAATTTAAATGATGAACAACATGTTTGTTCTGTGTATGAAAAACGCGGAATACCTACATATGCAACTTACTTTGTAATGCAACAGCAACAATTGAAATTTTAGTTCAAAACAAAAGGTAAAAATTAATAATGTAAGTATTGATAGTCTGATATATCAGTCCTGAATTTAATTTAATTATTTATTCAGAAAATAGTTGAAATTTATAATTCATGGTAGTTTTACAGGATAATATTTTGATCATTATTAAAAATAGCTAAGAATAAAAGTTAAATGACTGAGGAAATTAAAAGAAACTCTATTAAAATAATAACTGTTTTGCGTAAATAAAATAAGAATATTGACATTAAAGCTAATAATATTCTTATATCATAAAAATAAGCTAAGATGATATAATTTAACCTATATGAATATTTTGATAAATTTAAAAAATAAATAAGCTTATTCGGCAATTTGTTTCAACAATTTATTCAATCGTCCTGTGGCATTTTTATAAGGGGAGGAGGTATTAAACTGAATCATGCGTCCGCGTGTGTATTTTTCATGCCAGGGTGAGCCATACAGCTCTTCATTACTAAAGCTATCAATAAGTGAAATCAGATTCTTTTTGTTGGTCTCCAGAAGAGAGAGTAGCTGTTTGAAGTCGGTGATGTCCTGATAATCACGATAAAATTTCTGTGCCAGTAATCCCAGTTGATTCCATTTATATCCTGCTTCCGGAAAGGCAATTTTCTGCCCTGACTGTTCCTGTTTATGCCATGACAGTACCAGTTCTCCCCAGCCAATTAAATAAGACACAAGCTGTGCAGCACTCATCATTGTACCTTTAGCATGGCCTTCCATCAGAGGCAGATAGGCTTTCTGTTCAGGTACAGCAGCCAGCTTTTTGGTCAGTAGTGTATAGTTTTTGTTAATTGCTTCAATTAGTTCCTGTTTAGATTCAGGTATTGCCATTTGGTTCTCCCTACCTTCAGACATTAACTATATGAACTTTGTCGTACAGCATAACATATTTTGTGGCAGATAAATGGAAGTGCTATGGTGATTCGGAAAATAAAACTACGGCAAAAGGCAGCTTATTTAGACAATCATTCTTATGCTCACTGTTATTTTTATTAAATTTTTTATTTATTTATGTATCTATTGGTTAAATAAATATTAAAAATATTTTGATTTAATTTTTGCTTGTTTATGGTCAATAAATTCGATTGTATTAGATGTTTTAATCCTGCGTTTGTGCAGGTATTGATACCTGCTGATTGATGTTTTTATTTATGGGGTTGGTGAAAACAGATGAGTAGGAAAATACCTGAACTGGTGTGCCCGGCAGGTAATTTACCGGCGCTGAAAATGGCAGTAGACCATGGAGCGGATACGGTTTATATGGGGCTGAAGGATGCAACTAATGCACGCAATTTTGCCGGTCTGAATTTTGACTATAAGTCAGCCGCTGAGGGAATTGCTTATGCACATCAGTACGGGCGTAAGGTGCTGATGGCAATTAATACTTATGCACAGGCCGGCGATGTACTGAAATGGCAGCAGGCTGTGGATACAGCGGCTGAGCTGGGCGTGGATGCGGTTATTCTGGCTGATCTGGGGATGCTGGCTTACGCGCGAAAAACACATCCTCAGCTGGCATTGCATATGTCGGTACAGGGGTCGGCTACGAATTATGAGGCGATTAATCTGGCTCAGGAGCTGTTTGGTATTAAACGAGTGGTATTGCCGCGGGTGCTGACTTTATCTCAGGTGGAACAGGTAATTAAACATACTTCTGTGGAAATTGAGGTGTTTGGGTTTGGCAGTTTGTGTGTGATGGTAGAGGGACGCTGTCTGCTTTCAAGTTATGTAACGGGGGAGTCGCCTAATACTTTCGGTGTGTGTTCACCGGCAAAATATGTTCGCTGGGAGCAGCATAACAACGGAATGGATGCACGGCTGAATAATATTCTGATTGACCGGTATGGTGTGGATGAGCCGGCCGGTTATCCGACTTTATGCAAAGGGCGGTTTCAGGTAAATCAGGAAACGTATTATGCACTGGAAGAACCAACCAGCCTGAATGTTATAGAAATTTTGCCGCAATTGCTGGAAATCGGTGTGGCGGCGATTAAGGTGGAAGGCAGGCAGCGCAGTCCGGCCTATACAGCTCAGGTCACTAAGGTATTACGGCAGGCTCTGGATATGGCAATACAAAGTCCGGAACAGTTTAGTGTTAATCCGTTGTGGCAGCAGGCACTGGCCAAAGTCTCAGAAGGCCAGCAGGTAACGCTGGGTGCTTATAACCGGCCGTGGAAATGATAAGGGAATGTAGATGATGCAACAGGGTAAACTGGCTTTATCGTTAGGGCCGATTCTGTTTTTCTGGCATAAGCAGCAGATTGTGGATTTTTACCGGCAGATGGCTGAGCAGCCACTAAAAACGGTTTATATGGGTGAAACGGTATGTTCCCGCCGGCAGGAGCTGAAAGTAGCCGACTGGATTGATTTGGCTCATGATGTGGCTACCAGCGGGCATGAGGTGATTTTATCATCACAGGTGCTGCTGGAGAGTGAATCTGATTTAAAGCGGCTGCGTAAACTGACAGAACAAGCTGATTTTCAGGTAGAGGCTAATGATCTTGCTGCGGTGAGGCTGCTGCATGCAAAGGGAATTCCTTTTGTTGCGGGGCAGGCACTAAATATTTATAACGAGCAGACGCTGGCATTGATGCAGTCGCTGGGGGCATATCGCTGGATTGCTCCGGTTGAGCTGGGCGCAGACCGGCTGGCCAAGATGATTGCGGCAGTGCCGGATATGACCTGTGAGGTATTTGGCTGGGGAAAATTGCCATTGGCTTATTCTTCGCGCTGTTTTACCGCACGGCATTACAATCTGAAAAAAGACAGTTGTGAATTCAAATGTCTGGAACATGCTGATGGTCTGCTGCTGAATACACGCGAAAAACAGGCTTTTCTGACTATTAACGGGATTCAGACAATGTCTGCCGGCTATCACTCTTTACTCGCCAGTTATCAGCAGCTGATGGCTATTGGTGTGAAGTATTTAAGAATTTCTCCGCAAAAAGAGTATATGGCGGAAGTGATTGAATTGCATCAGCAGGTTCTGGACGGAGCAAAAAAGGCAACTTCTGCTTTATCTGAGCTTAAAATGCATGCAGGTGATGTACTGGTGGATGGTTACTGGCATGGTAAAGCCGGAATTAATCAATGCGAAGGGATGATACATGCAGGTGCCTGATAAAGTAATGCCGGTATTTTTGAAAAAGATAATTTCAGTACTGCCGGCAAAACCACCGGCATGGGTATTGGTTAATACCTTAAATCAGTTACTCAGAAGAGAGATATTACTAGCTGATATGTCTTTGCTGGCCGGACGTCATTTCCGGATTGTGGTATCAGATTTGGGGCTGGATTTATGTTTCAGTGCCAGTAACGAGCGTTTTATGGCTGCTGGTACCGCTGATGTGGTGGATTTGTGTCTGAGTGCCAATACCGCCGATTTTATGAAGATGCTGTTGCGCCAGGAAGATCCGGATACGCTGTTTTTCAATCGCCGGCTGAAAATCGAGGGTGATACAGAGCTGGGATTGGTGGTAAAAAATCTGCTCGACAGTATTGACTGGTCGACTGTTCCTGTTATGAAGTCACTGGTAGGGCAGTAGCTACAGGCGGTGATTCAGGAACTGTTACAGCAGCCGGTATCTGGTTATGATACCGGCTTTTTAAACAGGCTGTTATTAATCTAAAGGACGGCGGCAGGCAATCATGTAATTGACATCCAGACTGTCGGTAAGGTGATAGCGTCTGGTTAACGGGTTGTAGGTAAAGCCACTGCTACCCAGCCATTCCAGACCAGCCTGACGACACAGGCGTGCCAGTTCTGCCGGCGTGATGAATTTGCGGTGATCATGGGTGCCGTGCGGCATCAGTTGCAAGATGTATTCTGCTGCAATGATGGCTTGCATATATGATTTGATATTGCGGTTGATAGTGGAAAAACAAACTACGCCGCCAGGTTCAACTAATTGTGCGCAGGCATGCACTACACTGCCCGGATCGGGTACATGTTCCAGCATCTCCATACAGGTAACTGCTCCGAAGCCGGCCGGCATTTCTGCAGCTAAGTCTTCTACACTGACCATACGGTAGCTTACGTTGCCGACATGTTCCTGCATAGCATGTAACTGGGCGATTTTCAGGGATTTTTTGGCTAAATCGATACCAGTAACGCTACTGGCACCGGCTTTTGCCATGGCTTCGCTCAGAATTCCGCCGCCGCAGCCTACATCCAGTACATCTTTACCGGCCAGGCGGGCATAACTATCAATAAAACTGAGCCGCAAGGGATTAATGTCATGCAGAGGTTTAAACTCGCTCTCTTTATCCCACCACTTATGTGCCAGCTGGCTGAATTTGTCGATTTCGCCGGCATCGACGTTGGCGGGTGCGGCCGGCAGACTGGTTTGTTGCTCTACTGGAGTATTCATAATTGTTATTCCTTTGTTGCAGTGGATTTAACCCACAAGGCGATGATGTTGTTTTTTTCGCGCGGACGGGCGCCAGACCAGATTTCATGCCATTCAGGCGGCGGAGTGGTTTTGGAGTCTCTGCTGATTAGACGATAGTTACAGTGCGGATTATCCGGCAGCAGAGGAATCCAGCTATATTGCTGCCATGCAATACGCATGCTAAAGCTATTCTGGTTAACGCTGATGCAGTCATGCATATTAATAAAAGCCTGTTGTTGTTCTTCGCTCAGACTGTTTTGCATTTGTTGGACAACCGGCCGGGCGGATTTGGCTGCATCCAGCCATGGTAAGAACAGAGTAAGCAGCAGTGACCACACCAGTAATACGCCGGCAGCCCAGTTAGTGACTGCCTGTCTGCCGCGGATATGCTGGCGGGTAATGGCCCACAGCCATAATGGTGTCAGTACGCAGGCAACAATTACCGGAAAGTAGTTTACATCGTAGCGGTAGTACGGGCTGAAATAAACTGCCCGTTCGGCCAGTTTGGCCGGCCAGCCGTAATTCATGGCAATAAAGCCCAGCCAGAGAAATACAGCCAGAAAGCCGAAAGCCATAATGCCGAACCAGTTGAGAAATGCTATGGCGTTGCGACGCAGGGCATCCAGCTGTGCTGCTCCTAATACAGCCAGCGGTGGCAGGAGAAATACTAATAAATCCTGATATTGCTGTGGCAGCAGAGCAAATACAAGCAGAGACAGGCTCAGCCAGATAATACCGAGAATACCCCAGCGCAGATTGTTCAGTTTGCAGCGTGTGGCTGTCCAGATGGCTAATGGCCATGCAGGGAAAGCAAACCAGATAAGATTTTTCAGGTAATACCCAAGTGAGAAATGTGCCTCAAAATGGCGGAAACCGCCGAATGGTGCGAGGGCATGGTATTGCCACCACAAATTGAATATATTGGCAGCAGTCTGATGTAAGGCCAGTGGCCAGATCAGCATCAGCGGTAAAGCACAGAGCAGGGAGATGAGTAATACCAGATGGTAGCGCCGGCTTTGCCATTTCGAATGCAGCAGCAGGCTGAATGCAATCAGAATCAGCAATAGCGGCCAGAGTAAACTGCCGGTTAAAGACAGAACTGCCAGACCGCCGCCAAGCATCATGCTGGCCATCATAATACGCCGTTCCGCCAGCGCAAAACCATACCAGCACATGGATGCACCAAGACAGAGAATCATGCTGTCGTTAATAAAGTGTGCCGGTATCAGCAGACCAGTACATCCTAATAAAATCAGTACCGCAATCCGGCCGTAGCCTCGCCCGAGAAATTCGCGCGCAGAACCGCCAATACAGGAAAACGTGAGTACTATGAGGATAACATTGGTAAGACGGGTGGCTTCATAGACATCCATCCGTTTCGGGCTGAATAAATGCTGACATAAGGCAGCCAGCCATGTATATAAGGGAGAAGCTTCCCAGTTTATGTCACCAAAAATAGTCGGAACTGCCCAGTTTGAAGTTTGCCACTGACTGACGGTAGTAAACAGATAAGGTTCACCCGGTGTCCATAAATCATGATGCAGTACACCCGGCCACAGCCACACAAATACCAGTAACAGCAGCAGCCATGAACGTTTTTTGTTCATGTGAGGTGAACTGCCGGATTTTGCGGGGGTATAGGTAAGCATGAGATTCTGACTGCAATAAATGATAAATCAACGGGCTTAATGTTAGCTGAAAATGCAGCAGGCAGCCAGTTGTGGCTGCCTGTAGTCTGTATGATTAATGTAAATACCGGTTTTAATCGATATGTTTGCTGAGATTCACCTGGTCGAGAGGTACTTTACGAGTATGGTAGCGTAACTTGTGATACAGATAGAATGCTGCGAATACCGGCAGCCCCATATAGGTGATGGCAAAGCGCTGCCATTTAAAATCACCATGCAATAGTAACTGGCTGTCCTGTCCGATTATCACCAGAATACACAGTAAAAGCGCCAAAATGGGACCGAACGGGAACCATTTGGCACGATAAACCAGAGAATTCACATCATTACCCTGCCGCACAAAAGCACGCCGGAAACGATAGTGACTGATGGCAATACCCAGCCAGGCAATAAAACCGGTAAGACCGGATGCCGCAACAATGTATTCGTATGCACCTTCATCGACACTTTCCAGCAGGAAAATAGCCAGTACGACAATTGCTGTTGCCAGCAGTGCCAGCACAGGTACACCGCGACGGTTTACTTCAGCAAAGGTGCGGTGAGCCATGCCGTCTTTACCCATTGCATACAACATACGGGTAGATGCATAAAGACCGGAATTGCCAGCAGAAAGAATAGAAGTCAGAATCACAGTGTTCATTATGGCTGCGGCAAAAGCCAGACCGGCACGCTCAAATACCAGTGTAAAGGGCGATTTTGCAACCTGATCCACATCTGCACCAAGCAGAGCATCGCTGTTATAAGGAATAAGCAGACCAATTACCAGCATGGCCAGAATATAAAAAATCAGAATGCGCCAGAAAACCTGTTTGATTGCTTTGGGAATACTTTCCTGCGGGTTTTCTGACTCACCGGCAGTAATACCGATAAGTTCTGTTCCCTGAAATGAGAAACCGGCAATCAGAAATACACCGAGTACGGTAAAAAATCCGCCCGACCAGCCATGTCCGAGAATCGGTGCATCGCCGATAGTGAAATTACTTAAGCCTATATACTGGCCGCCAAGAATACCGAAAATAGTCAGTACACCCACGCCCAGAAACACAATTACCGTAACTACTTTAATCAGAGCAAACCAGTATTCTGATTCGCCGTAGGCTCGTACAGATAAAATATTCAGCAGAAACACGAGAGCAAAAAACAGTAGGCTCCAGCTCCATGCCGGCATAAAGCGCAATGGTTCCCAGTAGGTAATGACCAGTGAAGCTATGGAAATGTCGGCTGCAACGGTAATCACCCAGTTAAACCAGTAGTTCCAGCCCAGTGCAAATCCCAGTGACGGATCCACAAAACGGGCGGCATAGGTAGAGAAGGAACCGGAGGTAGGCAGATAAGTTGCCATTTCCCCGAGCGAGGTCATCAGGAAATACACCATAACCCCAATAGCCATATAGGCGAGCAGTGCTCCTCCCGGCCCGGCATCGTGAATGGCACTGCCGCTGGCCATGAATAATCCCGTACCAATACTGCCGCCAATGGCAATCATTGATAGATGGCGGGTTTTCAGATGGCGTTTAACTTGATTGGAAGAGGAGTTGGCGTCTGTCATTCTGGTATTGAGTAAATAATCTCTGGTATACATGAATGTATGGCAGTATCCGGCATACATTCATTACTCTGATACCGGCATAATGATGCAACGGCACCATCTGAAACAATGTCCAGTGTGCTATACCAAAGTGGATTGCAGATTAATGTATAAACAGCATTTGCCGGAGTTATTATCCTTTTTGCATATACTGTTTTGCTGTAAAAACGTTCATTATAACAAATGTATTGTTGACTGGCAGGATTATTCAGCGATTGCGTTTAGCAGGGCAGTATTTACCACTATTTAACATGATGAGATTTTCCGGCCAGCGCAATGCGGCCAGATGCATCCGGCTGTCTGCCGGTAAGATGGCATTTTTGCGCTCACGCCAGCGGGCACCTATGGAAAAATCCACACAGAATACCTGTTGCTGCTTACCCAGCCAGTGAGTTGGTGGTTCCGGAAACAGATCTTTGCGATGTTCAGCCACGCCTGCTGTGCCATACCAGCTGCGCCAGTAATGCCCAATAATTACCGCCACCGGATCAGTATATTGCTGCCACCACGGTTTTCTTATTGTAAATCGCCAGCGGCCGTTTATATAAAATGGTTGCTGAGTTAAAGCCTGAATACCGCTGGTCAGTGCACGTATGGGATTATGGCAGCTACGTAATAAATCATAATGAGCAACACCGGGCTGAAATGGCATGGTGTAGTTTTCATCTTCCAGTTCTGTTTTTAGCTGCTGTGTTTCCTGTATATAAGATTCGTACCATTCAGTCTGACGAAAATCATCAAAAAAACGGTTCTCCCAGTAGTGATACTGTTTAATCAGAGATTTTTCACCACAATGAATCAGTTTATCAATGCTTTCCGGTAGCCATGCGGCATGTACAATGCGTAAATCGTCGCGTTGCAGAATCAATGGCCATTGTGCCATGGTTTCCTGTAGTTGCCTGCGCTTGTCTTTCGGATAATGCTGCCATGGTGCAAAACGTGTTTCGTCCTGCGGACGGTTGTCAAAATACCAGCCCGAACCGTCTTTAGGATCATCAATCAATAAATTCAGTTCATGATTGCCAATAATGGTAAATGCATTTTCAGCTGCGACTGCTTTAATTACCCAGTCGAGTACAGCCGGACTATCCGGTCCGCGATCACATAAGTCGCCGACAAATACCAGTTTTCTGCCATGTTTATGCTGTCCGTTCTCATCATAACCGAGAAAGTGCAATAATTGCTGTAAAGCTTCCCACTCGCCATGCACATCACCAATAACATCCAGTGCAGTACTGGCAGGAAGAGGACGGATAAATGAACATGAATCAGAATACATATATGTGGCCTGTTAAACAGACCTGACAGCTGTCTGTAGGGATATTTCTTTGTTATAAAACAAAATTTAATGCACCAAAGTTATTAAACATAGCACAAAAATTTTACGTATGCCAAATTTACTGCAATTAATCTCTCATTTTATGTGATTATTACCAGTATGAATAAAAATATGAATAAAATATTTAATTTCATATGGTTGCTTTTTAGAAATAGGCGGAGAATAATTTTTATGTTATATGGGTATAGATTGCTTTTGCCAAACTGTCTGATTTGGGCTAAAATCTGCCACTCTTAATATTTATCAGCATCCATAGCTCAGTTGGAAGAGTGTCGGTTTCCGAAGCCGGAGGTCACAGGTTCGATCCCTGTTGGGTGCACCAGAATTTTTTTAAGGGCTTTTAGTTTTACTAAAAGCCCTTAAATTTTATGTGTATCAATTATTTTTGTTGATAAAGATATTTGATTTTAAATAACCTGTTACATTCTTTAATCATCAAATTATAATTGTTGCTATCATAATGTATTCATAATTATCTATCATATTGTTACAAAGACATTGAGTAATACATTCTGAACCATTTGCCTTACTGGAAAAAATTTATTAATTATTTAATTTAATATCAATAAAAGTTCAAACTGTTTTGGATAAAAAATTCTGATGGTATTTGATTTGTATAAATAGAGAGATTTTTCATGCTAGTGTCAAAAAAAGCCCAGGGGCATTTGATTGCGTTGTTTACGATATTTATCTGGGGGACAACCTATATTTCCACCAAGGTTTTACTGGCTGAATTCAAACCTATAGAAATTCTATTTTTCCGATTTATGCTGGGTTACTTTACTCTGTGGATTCTTGCTCCTCATTTTTTGAGCTGGCAGGGCATCAGGAAAGAGCTTTTGTTTATGGCTGCCGGTTTTTGTGGAGTCACCTGCTATTTTTTATGTGAGAATATTGCATTAACTTATACAACAGCTTCTAACGTGGGGGTAATCGCCAGTCTGGCTCCGGTATTTACCGCCATTTTAGCGATGTTCTTTTTAAAAGCAGAAACACCTTCTCTGCGTTTTTATATTGGCTGTCTGCTGGCAGTTTTTGGTGTGGTCTTAATTAGTTTTAATGGTACGTTTGTTCTTTCTCTGAATCCGCTCGGTGATTTTCTGGCAGTTGTAGCCTGTCTGTTCTGGGCTGGCTATTCGATTTTAACTAAAAAAAGCAGCAGTTTTGATTGCAATATTATTTTACTGACCAGACGCTTCTTTTTTTATGGCTTGATTCTGATGTTGCCTGCATTGTATTTATTTAATTTTGAATGGGGACTGGTACGTTTTTACAAGCCGGTTAATATGCTTAATATCCTGTTTCTAGGAGTAGGTGCTTCTGCAATCTGCTTTGTTTCATGGAATTATGCAGTTAAGTTAGTCGGGGCTGTTAAAATCAGTATTTATATTTATTTAGTACCTGTTATTACAATAATCAGTGCAGTAATTATTTTGAAAGAACCATTTAACTTAATTGCTGCTGTGGGTGCATTGCTGACACTAAGTGGTGTGGTATTGTCACAGGGTAAGAGAAGTAAAAAGCAGTAATTACTATGTATTCTGATAATAATTAGAATTTTACTGTGCCAAAAAAAGCTCCGTGAATTAAGGAGCTTTTCAATTTAAATTGTCAATGCTGATAATTAATAGGTTGGTACACTTGCATCTACTTCATGTGACCATGCATTGATACCGCCGTTGAGATTATAGAGATTTTCAAAGCCGGCTTCCTGCAGATATAAAGCTACCTGCATGCTGCGCATACCAAGGTGGCAATATAAGACGATGGGTTTATCATCCGGTAATTCATTCTGGCGTAACGGAATCATATTCATCGGAATATGTATAGAGCCGGGTATGGCTGCATACTGAACTTCATTATCTTCCCGAACGTCGAGTAAGACAAAATCCTGATTTTGCTGTTGCCATTGCTGTAATTGAACAGCGTTCAATGTTTGGATACTCATATTATAAACTGATGTATGTAATGTCATTTATGGTTCAAATTATAGAAACTGATTTATTTCTCAGATTCTATTCGTACGTATTCAACCATAAAATTGGATAAGTTATCTATCTTAATATATTCTCTTACTATAGTAAGAGTAATTTAAGCTTTTAGATTATTACGATTATATTGCTTAATCAAAAATCTTCCGTTTGTTTTTTGTCTTAAACTGAGTCAGCATTCATAATTTAAAGCTCTTGCTAAAATGGTGATAAAAAATCTTCATTTAAAAGTTTCTGACAAACCATCTTGAAACTCCATCATGGTTTTATCTCTTTTCAGTTTATTCTGTCTGACTTTTTAGTATGTCCTATTTCTAATAAGAAATTCACTGTCTCAGTATGTGGTTTTAGAGGAAAGTAATGCCTATACCGTGCTAATTACGACAATGTTTTGTTAAATGGCATATATATAATCACTATACTTTGTTCTAGTGATGGTTGATAGTAATCAGACGATAACTGAAAGAGGATAAAACCTAAGTAGGTTTTGGTTTGATACATGAAATGTAATATTGACTAGTGCTTTATCTAGCAGGTAAAAGTCTGGCGGGCAGGATGGTAAACGCAATGTGTTCTCATAATTATCATTTGAGATACACACTATGCTTTGGAAAAGAGACTTACACTTGCATCCCGACAGTGTAATTAAAATAGAATCAACAAATTGATTGCCTTAAATGCAGGTTTGTGCTGCTTTTTTGTCGTTTACTCTTGCAGATTATTGCTGGTGGTATTAAGGCAATCACAAAGATTATTTGGGCTGCCACTTGCCATCTTTACCTTTATGGTAAGTTTTTTCTACTGCCGCCCACGCAACTTTATATGCAATGGTTTCGGCATCGCTGTTATCGCGGCGTTTTTTCGGATCCTGATATTCCTGAATTGCGTGATTAAAAGCTTCTTTGAAAATATCCTGTGCATGTTCAGGTAATGCCTGTTTTACTGCTGCCGGTAAATCTGCGCGGGTTTGATAAGGCATGATTCTGCTCCTGAAGATAAAATTATTTTAAATATTACCAGAGCAATGAAATAAGTATTCGAAATTTTGGAATATCTTTTTTATTTTACAGTTTTTAAAACAAAGTGTTGCCGTTTTTCAATATACCGGCTTATGGTTGCCGAGATTGCTATTCAAAGTAGTATCAGGCAAAAAGATAAAAAATAAATTTATCTGTTAAATACTGATATTCATTAAAGTTTGCGGATGATTATTGATAACCTGTTAAGTGTATATTGTCTTAAAAAAGAATTTTCTGATAGCAGCACAATTTTCAAAATGATAAATTGCGCTGCTTATTTTGAATTAAAGTTTGTTCAGAATTTAAACTGACTTGGTGCAGGTATTTCTAAGCTATGTAGAGCCGGTGCTACAGTTTCAAATAATACAGTTTCTCTAAGCTGATTATTCTGGCGTTCAAATAAAATAGCACGCATTACCGGCGCTTCACCGATAATAGCAACCATGCGACCATCCTCTGCCAGCTGATCCAGTAATAAATCAGGTAGTTTTGGTAATGAACCGCCAACATAAATGGCACTGAATGGTGCGCCGGGGAGTTTGTCCGCCAAGCCATCACAGGTTTTATAGCTGATATTAGTATAGTCCATATCACTAAGTATTAACTGGGCGCGCTGTTGTTGTTCAGCATCAATATCAACACTGATTACTTTACCGGCCATTTTTGCCAGTATGGCTGTAGCATAGCCGGAACCTGTGCCGATTTCTACTACAGTGTCCGTCAGATTAAGTTTCAGTGCCTGAATCATTCTGGCTACGACTTTGGGTTCAAGCATTTTGCCACCGTTAGCCAGCCCAAGTGACTGATCTGTATAGGCTACTTCCTGCTGCTGAGGCAGAACAAAACGTTCACGCGGAATGTCGGACAGGACATCCAGTAAATCAAAATCTAATACGTCCCAAGGACGGATTTGCTGCTCAACCATGTTATAGCGGGCGGTATTGAAATCCATGTCTGCTCCGAAATGCTGATACCCGCCGGGCGGGTGGAATAGTAAGTAGGTTTAGAAAGCAATATGCTCTGTTATTAGGCTATTGTATACGAATATAGTTTAAGTGAATTATAAAACTATTTACGGTGCGGCAGTAGGGTATTGGTGAATCAATTCTGCTGTTCAGATTACAGGTAGTCAGACAGAATCATGTCTGATGCTTTTTCTGGCATGGAAAAAAATCATACGGCTATTTATTCAATACGATATAAGATAATTGTTTTTAATTTGTTTTAATCTGTTTTTTGGGGCAGATAAGTAGATTTCCTTATGGCTGTTTTCTATTATTTTCTTTCTATTAAAGATATAAGGCCGAAAATATCTTTAATAGATTTAATCAGCCTTAAGTGAAAATGTATTTACAATATAAATAGAGATGAAATGTTGAGAGTATGAATGCTTACCAACTCTTACCGGCATGCTCTTTTGCTTTGAGCTCGTTCTCTTTTTGCATTTTGTATTGCGTTTGAGACTGTACGAAGTATTTTCCATACTCTTTTGAGTTACCTTCATCTTTGGCCTTCATGGCCATTGCATAATATTGGTCACCTTGCTTTTTATTATTTTCAGCCCGTTTTTTGAACATATCCGATTGATTTTCATAAAATGCCATATTTAACTTCTCCTATCTTCTTTTGTTTTTTCAATAATATCTGCCATTGAGTTTCTAATTTCGTTACCAGTACTTTTTAATTTACCGATCCTCCCTTTAAACTCATTTTTATCTCGCCTAAAGCTTTTAAATAATGAACGAATGTAAAGTATGATCCCAAAAAGAATAAATCTGGTCAACAGTATTATTTTGATGAAGTTGTGACAATATTTACCTTGGGTTAAATGTATATAGTTGCAGTTAAACATGTGCTTAATTCTGAGTAATGACAAGGCACAAATGGTAATTTTCCGTTACAATGCCGCCATTTTAAAGCTGAAGCTAATTTATGGCATGAATAATAGCTTTCTGTCATAGCCATACGCTCAGGTTTGGCATGTTATTTGTCTTAAGGGAAAATATATGTGGCAGCAAAAGTGGGTAATAGGTAATTGGAAAATGAATGGCAGTAATGCAGCTAACCGCACGCTGCTGCAAGGATTACTTCAACCTGTAAACGTGGCTGCGGCACAGGTATATTGTGGTATTGCCGCCCCGAATGTTTATCTTGCCGGTATCAAAGAATTTGCTGCCAATACAGCACTGGCTGTAGGCGCGGAAGATGTCAGCCGGTTTGCTGTTAATGGTGCTTTTACCGGTGAAGTAAGTGCACAGATGCTGGCTGATGTCGGAGCACAGTTTGTGCTGGTCGGACACTCTGAGCGCAGACAGTATTTTCAGGAAGATAATACTATTCTGCTGGAAAAGATGCAGAACAGTATTGCAGCAGGATTGCTGCCTATTTTGTGTGTAGGCGAAACACTTGCCGAACGGGAAGCCGGACAGGAAGAGCAGGTAGTAGCTGCACAGTTGTCTTTGCTGGCAGAGGCAGATCTGAGTGAAATAGCGGTGGCATATGAGCCGGTATGGGCTATAGGGACGGGGAAAGTTCCGGTTACAGAACAGATTGCCGCCATGCATGAGTTAATTTACCGGCAAATCTTGTCTTTATGTGGTAAAGATGTTAAAATCCGCGTCCTTTATGGCGGTAGTGTCAATGCGGGCAACGCGGCTGAAATTCTGGCTGTGTCACATGTTGACGGTGCTTTGGTTGGCGGTGCCTCATTGCAGGCTGACAGTTTTGCCGCTATTATTCAGGCTGCATATGCGCCTGCTTGATAAAAGTTGATATCATGGAAGCATTTAAAACCCTTATTTTAATCGTGAATATTTTCGCGGCGCTGAGTGTTATTGTGCTGGTGCTGATGCAGCAGGGCAAAGGTGCTGATGCGGGCGCAGCATTTGGTTCCGGTAGTGCTCAGGGTGTTTTTGGTGCAGCCGGCAATGCAAATTTCCTCAGTCGCAGCACAGCAATTGCTGCTACTGTATTCTTTGTTACCTGTTTAGCTTTAGGCTATATTTCCACACACCGGCACAGCGGGCTGGATTTTAGTAATGTGAAACCGAAGCAACAGGTAGTAGTACCGGCAGCCACACCTGCCAGTGCGCCAGCCGTACCGGCAAAACCGGCACAAAAACCGCTGATACCGGAATAAACAGTTTTTACAGTTAATTGCCGACATGGTGAAATTGGTAGACACGCCATCTTGAGGGGGTGGTGACCTCAGGTCGTACGAGTTCGAGTCTCGTTGTCGGCACCATATAAAAATTAACAATTTATATTTTGTACATCGTATATACGAATGTGTGTTGCTAGTAAAAAGCATAATGAAATTATATTGTTGATTTTGCTAAAATAATAGGGCAGCCTGTCTGGGCTGCCCTATTTGTTTATATTTATATCTGTATACCGTCTGATTCGTCTGGCCAGATAAACAGTCTGCTATATCAGAAGTGTTATATGGATTAAAAGATATAAATTATTGGAAAAATAAAGATGACAGATGCTGATCCTTTTGTGCATTTTGAAGACCTGGATAGTGAACTAACTCAGACTTTTATTCACAAGGCAGATGCAGCTGCTCAGGCTGAGTTTGCATCGAGTGATGAATATACAGCGGTGCGTGATGATATTGTGACTATGTTGCAGGATGAGCAGCAAATTCCTTTTTGTCAGGAACACCGTGCACGTATGTATCATTTTTATCAGTCAGCGGAATTTCCGAAGGGTGTGTACAGGGTATGTTCTGCGGCCAGTTATCGTGCAGGCTTGCCTGAATGGGAAATTTTGTTTTCAGTAGCTGATTTTGATTCTCTGCTTAACGATGATGTGTACTTACAGGGAGTGGCTCATTATGTGCAGGCACCGGAGCATGTATTAATCAGTCTGAGTGCGGGCGGATCTGATGCTGCTTATACAATTGAATTTAATCTGGCTGAGCGTAAAGTTGTCGAAGGCGGTTTTCATTTTCCGCTCAGTAAAAGCATTATTAGCTGGCGTGATACTGAAAGCGTATGGGTATGTCCGGCCTGGGATGAGCGGCAGTTAACGCAGGCGGGTTATCCCAGACAAGTGTGGCTGATGCGCCGCGGACAATCTTTTGCAGAAGCACTGCCGATACTGGAAATGGCCGCAGAAGGCATGATGGTTAATGCCTGGCGTTATCTGGATAGTCAGGGCGCACCGATTGATTTACTTGAAGCAGCAGAAGGGTTTTATCACAAACAGTATTATCAGGTACTGGCTGATTTTAGTGTTAAACCGCTGGGATTGCCGGATGATTGTGAATTGATGGGTTATCTGTACGGGCAATTGCTGGTGCAGTTACGCAGTGACTGGCAGCGGGCAAATAAATCCTATCCGGCAGGCAGTCTGGTGGCAGTGAAGTTGAATAAAGGTGAGCTTGGTGCGGCTGAGCTGATTTTTTTACCAACTGAAACTCAGGCTATTGAAAATATTGAAACTACACGACGGTTTGTGCTGGTGTCCATACTGGATAATGTGCATAGCCGCTTGCTGGCATGGCATTTTGCAGATAGCCGCTGGCAGGAAATTACTTTGCCGAATTTGCCGGAAGGTGCACTGGAAATTACTGATCAGCCGTGGGGCGGTGATGTGGTGTATCTGGCTATCAGTAATTTTCTTGAGCCTCTGACTTTATATACGCTGGATATACATCTGGGTGAGTTGTGTGTTATGCGCCGCCAGCCACGGCAATTTAATCCGCAAGGAATGCAGGTACGGCAATTTAATGCAGTTGCAGCTGATGGCACATTTATTCCTTATTTTCATGTTGGTAAACAAATCGGTGAGGATACGCCAACAATTGTTTATGTGTATGGTGGTTTCTCTATGCCGCAACTGCCGTATTATCTGGGCAGTATTGGTAGGCACTGGCTGGCCAGAGGCTATGCTTTTGTGCTGGCAAATGTCCGTGGCGGAGGTGAATTCGGACCATTATGGCATCAGGCTGCTCAAGGGATTAATAAACATATCAGTGTTGGTGATTTGCTGGCTGTGCTGCATGATTTATATAAACATCATCGAGCTGTGGCGGCACATACAGCGATACAGGGCGGCAGTAACGGCGGTCTGGTGGTAGCATCTGCTTTCTGCCGTGAGCCGCAGAGTATGGGGGCAATGGTGTGCGAAGTGCCACTGACAGATATGTTGCGTTACCCTTATCTTTCAGCAGGTTCTTCGTGGATTGATGAATACGGAAATCCTGAAAATTCTCTGGAAAGACCGGCATTAAAGCTGCTTTCTCCTTATCATAATTTGGGTGATTTGCAACACTATCCGCCGGCATTGATTACTACTAACCGGCACGATGATCGTGTGCATCCGGCACATGCACTGAAATTCTATGCGCGTCTGCGGCAGCTGAAGCAGAGGGTATGGCTGGCAGCACCTGATACTGGCGGGCATGCCGGTGGCGGAACACAGGAAAATACAGCAGCGGAGCTGGCTCTGATTATGAATTTTTTATATAAAACTATTGTTAATAATGATTCAATATAAATCATATTGCTTGTCGCAAAAAATCAGGCTGTGCTAATATGGCTGCCGCTTGCTGTTAAATTTGCACTTGGGTGATAAGTAAAAGTGCGGTGAAAATCACTGAAAACCACGGAAAAGACGGCAAAAAACAATTTAAATGGAAAACTCTATTTTTATTAGGTACAATAATATCAACAACTAAAAAAGTTGATTTATTCAATTAACCCTGTCCGCACTTACTGCCGGGCAAAGAAAAGAAAGATCAGTCAATGGATAATAATATCGAACAACGTGTGAAAAAGATTGTTGCAGAACAATTAGGCGTGAGTGAAGCTGAAGTAAAAAATGAATCTTCTTTCCAGGAAGATCTGGGTGCTGACTCACTGGACACCGTTGAATTGGTAATGGCTCTGGAAGAAGCTTTTGGTTGCGAAATTCCGGACGAAGAAGCTGAAAAAATTACTACCGTACAACAAGCTATCGACTTTGTTGGCGCTCACTTGAATTAATTCCGTGTAGTGTTGGTCAAATTCAAATTCCTCTGTCGAAATAAGGCGCTTTTTTCGTCTGATTCGGTAGAGGTTTTTTTCTTACGAGCAAAATTATGAGTAAAAAAAGAGTAGTCATTACCGGCCTGGGTCAGGTATCTCCTGTGGGTAATGATGTAACCACAGCATGGCAAAATCTACTTGCAGGTAAAAGCGGCATTGGCACTATTACCCATTTTGATGCTTCGTCTTTAGTTTGCCAGATTGCCGGTGAAGTTAAGAATTTTGATGTAACTCAGTACATCAGCGCAAAAGAAGCACGCAGAATGGATTCGTTTATTCATTTTGGTGTAGCTGCTGCGATGCAGGCAATTGCAGATGCTGGGCTGGATGACATACCAGGGCTGGATAAAACCCGGGTAGGGGTGAATATCGGTGCCGGTATCGGTGGATTACCTGCGATTGAAGCAACAGCACGGACTGTTGTGGAACACGGGGCACGTAAAATTAATCCGTTTTTCATTCCCAGTTCTCTGATTAATCTGATTTCCGGTCATGTTACTATTCTTAAAGGCTATCAGGGACCGAGCTATGGCATGGTTTCAGCCTGTACCACCGGTGCGCACAGTATTGGTGATTCTGCCCGTCTGATTAAGTATGGTGATGCGGACATTATGATAGCCGGCGGGGCAGAGGCGGCTATTTGTGAGCTGGGTGTAGGTGGTTTTGCTGCAATGAAAGCATTATCAACCCGCAATGATGATCCGGCTACAGCATCCAGACCATGGGACAAACAGCGTGACGGTTTTGTGATGGGTGAAGGTGCCGGGGTAATGGTGCTGGAGGAATATGAGCATGCACGTAAACGCGGTGCCAGAATCTATGCTGAACTAGTGGGTTTTGGTATGAGTTCAGATGCATATCATATTACTGCGCCCAATACTGAGGGACCGGCACTGGGTGTGACCCGTGCTCTGAAAGACGGTGGTTTAAATCCTGAAGATATTGATTATGTGAATGCTCATGGTACATCGACCCCGCTGGGTGATGTAAATGAAACCAATGCATTAAAACTGGCTTTGGGTGAGCATGCTAAAAAACTGGTTGTGAATTCAACTAAATCCATGACCGGACATCTGCTGGGCGGTGCCGGCGGTGTGGAAGCGGTATATACAGTAATGGCTATTCATACCCAAAAATCTCCGCCAACAATCAATATCTTTGAACAGGATATTGAAGCGGGATGTGATCTGGATTATTGCGCCAATGAGGCGCGTGATTTGCCGATTCGTGCAGCTATTTCCAATTCGTTTGGTTTTGGTGGTACGAATGGTTCACTGGCGTTTAAACGCTTTGAGGATTAATCATTTTTAAATGTATTTTATGAGCACAGGTTGTCTGACAACAGGCAGCCTGTGTTTTTCTATTCATGCAGCTATGATTGAATTGAGCGGATTGATACCCGAACGCTCTTTGCAGACTGGTGCATGATGTGAATCAGCTGTATTCTGCTAATTTGGTACGGTATTTCAGGCAGCCTGAGTCTGAGTTTTTGGATACAATATGTTTCGTTAAAGCTGTTTGTGCCGGTAATGAATGAAATGTTGTCTTTGTAAGTTGTCTGGCTTCTGAACGTATTGAGAAACAGGGCAGTTATTTGCTGATAGTTTGTTAAAGGGAATATTTGACATGAATATTGGTGTGCTGGGTGCCGGAGCGTGGGGAACGGCTCTTGCCATTCACTTTTCTCTGCATGCACACAAGGTCTGGTTATGGACACACAATATCCGGCATGTGCAGCAATTACAGCAGGAGCGGGTAAACAAACGGTATTTGCCTGATTTTGTTCTGCCAGAAAATCTTTCTGCTGTTGATGCATTTGCGCCGGCAGATTTAATCATTATTGCCACACCGGTATCTGCTTTGCGGGAAAGTGCCCGGAAGCTGGTTGAGGCCGGTATGGGTAAAGTACCTGTTATTGCAGCCTGTAAAGGATTTGAACAGCAAACCGGCTTGTTACCGCAACAGGTACTGGCAGAGGTTATGCCCGAGAATAACTGCATCGGTGTGCTGTCCGGACCAAGTTTTGCACAGGAACTGGCTCAGCAGTTACCTTGTGCTGTTACGCTGGCATCGGAAAATTTTGCCTGGATTCAGTCCCTGGCGGCTGCACTGAATAATACTGTTTTGCGTTTATATGCGAATGCTGATGTGATCGGGGCGGCAGTAGGCGGGGCGGTAAAGAA
This sequence comes from Snodgrassella sp. W6238H11, assembly GCF_016100525.1. NCBI lineage: Bacteria > Pseudomonadati > Pseudomonadota > Betaproteobacteria > Neisseriales > Neisseriaceae > Snodgrassella > Snodgrassella sp. W6238H11. The sequence goes on from NZ_JACFSH010000002.1 coordinate 36,129, forward strand.
TGTCATGGCTATTGCAACGGGGATTGCAGATGGTCTGCACTACGGGATTAATGCCAGAGTGGCATTAATGACACGGGGTATGGCAGAAATATCGCGTCTGAATCATGCTCTGGGTGGTCAGGCAGCAACGTTAATGGGCTTGTCCGGTATGGGGGATTTAATTCTTACCTGTACGGGATCACTGTCGCGTAATCGCCGGGTAGGTTTATTGCTGGCAGAGGGTAAATCACTGCCTGAAGCATTAACTGAACTTGGACATGTTGCCGAAGGTGTATATACTGTAGAAGAGGTTTGCAGGCAGGCGGATTCACTGGGGGTAGATATGCCGATTGCCAATATCCTGAAGCAACTGTTTCATGGTCGTACTGAAGTACAGGCAATGGCAGAAATTCTGATGGAAAGAGCGCCTAAAGCGGAATAATAATTATTTGTTATAACGAAAAATAACCGGATTAGCAGTATTGATAAATCAGGTAATTCATGCTGCATTAATTAAGGACGGAAGCGGGTAGGGAATGGAAAATCAATTAGAACAACTGGAAGATAGTGTTAAGCGGCTGGTAATACAATTCAATTCTCTTTTGGCAGAAAAACATCAGCTGACTCAGCAGCTGGCAACTGCGAAAGAACAATTACACAAACAAAATGAAGATTTTCAGTTAGAACGTGAACGGATACGTAGTCAGCATGAGAAGGAAAAGTTTCATTTACAGGAAAGCATGCAAACTACGATTGACGGGCTGATTGCTGAAAAGAACCGATATACTTCGGTAGTGAAAGCATCCAGTGATGAGCTGCGGCGGTTGCTGCAACGGCTACCTCAAATGCAGGAGGATTTAAATGGATGAAATTCAACAGGTTCGTGTGGAAATTCTTGGTCGTCCTTTTAATATAGGCACGCCCAGAAGTGAACACGAAACGTTGATGCAGGCAGTAAAAATGCTGAATGAAAAAATTACTGCTATTCAGAGTTCCGGAAGAATTGTTGAAACAGATAAAATTGTAATTATGGCTGCGCTCAATCTGGCTCACGATTTGCTCAAACTGACCGTGCACGGAAATTTGGCAATTGGCGATTATGAGCGTAAAATGCAGGATATGATACAGTTGTGTGAAAGTACACTCACACTTGTGGTAAAATAAAGTTTTCTTCCCCTGCGGTGTTCGTAAGGACATATATTCCTTTGAACCAATAATTCGCTTTTTTGGCGGTTGGGTAATGGTGGGCGTGAGCATTCCCTGTGAATGAACCCGAAGCCATTCGATACTGCCAGCCTTGTCCTCAAGGTTCAAGCGGATGGCGTCCAAACCGGCACCTGCGGGGGAAACTTTCATAAACAGGCTGTCTGATGATTCAGGCAGCCTGTTTTCATTAGCTGATTTGCCGGATGTATCGGTTAGCTGCGTAGCGCTCGCTGAATTTCCAAGTTTCGGCGGTTCAGTTAAATGACAAAGGTTTTATGGGTAGTTTGGTGGCCGGATATATTTCTTTCAACTATAGAAGTCTGAATTAATGGTTTTTGGTCTGTATATTTATATTACTACCTGCTTTACTACTGCTGAATAATCAACTAGCCAGTTTTTACCCGGATTATTGCTGTTCACTTGAACAAATCAGGTAAAATTAACGCTGCAATAATGTGCTTGTGCACTGGCCGATACACTGAATGCTGTTATTTGTAATTTTCAGTATATTGCTTAGAAAGCTGAAAGTTCAGCCAGCCGGTTTTCTCTTTTTTTATTTCGGATAAACCAGATAACAATTGTTCTGGTATGAAAAGTACTATGTCCAAAAATTTTTCCTATGTTCCATTGCGTCTGCATACTGAATTTTCTATTGAAGACGGTATTGTACGGATTAAAGAGGCAGTTAAAAGAGCCAGTGCTTTGGGAATACCTGCATTAGGTATCAGTGACCTGATGAATGTATTTGGCATGGTGAAATTTTATAAGGCATGCCGTAATGCGGGAATCAAGCCGATTATGGCGGTAGATGTGCGTCTGGAGAATCCGGAACAGCCGGACAAGCCTTTTCGCCTGATGCTTGTGGTCAAAAATCATGCAGGTTATTTGCGTCTGAATGAGCTACTGACAAATGCTTATGTGGGTGAAGACCGCAATCCGCATCAGGCAATAGTACGTCAGCAGTGGCTGGCAGAGGGAGACAATACTGGCTTAATCTGTTTATCCGGAGCACAGTATGGTGAAATTGGTCAGGCTTTACTGTCACAGAAACCTGAGCAGGCTGCACAAGCTTTAATTAAATACCGGCAATGGTTTGGTGATGGTTTTTATCTGGAAGTGCAGCGTTTACCTGAGCGGCCGGAATGGGAGGCTGTGGTAGCCGGTAGTGTGGCACTGGCGGCTGAGCATCAGATAGCCGTGGTGGCAACCCATCCGGTACAGTTTATGGATACTGATGATTTTCAGGCACATGAAGCCCGGGTCTGCATTGCTAGCGGATATGTACTGGCTGATAAACGCCGTCCGCATGATTTTATGCCTAGTCAGTATTTTGTTACGCCTGAAGAGATGGCGGCACGTTTTGCCGACATACCTGAAGCTTTATCTAATACGGTGGCTATAGCTCAACGCTGTAATCTAACGCTGACACTGGGGAAAAACTATTTGCCGCTTTTTCCGACACCGGAAGGGATGACGCTGGACGATCTGCTGGTTCAGCTGAGTAATGAAGGATTACGTGAGCGCATGGCATTTCTGTATCCGGATGAAGCAGAACGGGCACAGAAAATGCCGGAATATCAGCAGCGACTGGATTATGAACTGGGAATTATTATTCAGATGCAGTTTCCCGGTTATTTTCTGATTGTGCAGGACTTTATTAACTGGGCTAAGCAAAATGGCTGTCCGGTAGGTCCGGGACGTGGTTCCGGTGCCGGTTCGCTAGTGGCGTATTCATTGAAAATTACTGATTTGGACCCGTTGCGTTATAACCTGCTGTTCGAACGTTTTCTGAACCCGGAACGGGTATCAATGCCAGACTTTGATATCGATTTTTGTCAGGAAAACCGTGGTCGGGTTATCCAGTATGTACGCCATAAGTATGGTGTGCCTGCGGTCAGTCAGATTGTCACTTTCGGTACGATGTCGTCGAAATCTGTGGTACGCGATGTCGGGCGTGTGCTGGATTTACCGTTTGGTTTGTGTGACCGTTTGTCCAAACTGATACCGGTTGAAGCAAATAAACCACTCAGCCTGACAAAAGCAATGGAAGCAGAACCGCAAATCCGGCAACTATTGCAGGAAGAAGAAGCTGAAGAGCTAATGACGCTGGCGCTGAAACTGGAAGATCTGACGCGCGGTTTGGGTATGCATGCAGGCGGGGTGTTGATGGCTCCGGGAAAAATTGCCGATTTTTGCCCGATTTATCAGGCAAGCGGTGATGATGCGTCTCCGGTTTCGATGTTTGATAAGGATGATGTTGAGCAGATTGGTTTGGTGAAATTCGACTTTCTCGGACTGCGCAACTTAACCATCATCGAAATGACGCAAAAATTTATTCTGGAAACCACTGGTCAGAAGGTTGATGTTAATCATATTCCGCTGGACGATGCAGAGACGTATGCCAGTATTTTTGCCAGAGGTAATACAACAGCAGTATTCCAGTTTGAGTCGGTGGGTATGAAAAAGATGCTGGTGACAGCACGTCCGACCAAATTTGAAGAAATTATTGCGTTTGTGGCTCTGTATCGTCCGGGGCCGATGGATCTGATTCCGGATTTTATCCGGCGTATGCATGGTGAGGAAAAAGTAGAGTATCTGCATCCCAATCTTGAACCGGTATTAAATTCTACTTACGGGGTGATGGTTTATCAGGAACAGGTAATGCAGGCGGCACAGGTTTGCGGTGGCTATACACTGGGTGGTGCCGATTTGCTGCGTCGTGCCATGGGTAAGAAAAAAGTTGAGGAAATGGTGAAGCATCGTGCCATTTTTGAGGCTGGTGCCGCTGAAAAAGGCATAGATAAGCAAACGGCCAATGAAATTTTCAATTATATGGAAAAGTTTGCCGGCTATGGTTTCAATAAATCGCATGCTGCAGCTTATGCTCTGGTGTCTTATCAAACTGCATGGCTCAAATGTCATTATCTGGCTGAGTATCTGGCCGGTACGATGTCCAGTGAATTGACTAATACGGATCAGCTGAAAATTTTTGTTGATGATGGTATTGAAAACGGGATTACTTTCCTGCCACCGAGTATTAATGAATCCTTTTACCGGTTTACTCCGAATAATAAAAAGCAGATTCGTTATGCACTTGGAGCAATTAAGGGAACTGGCGAAGGTGCCGTAGAGGCCATTGTACGTGCGCGCGAAACAGGTGGTGCATTTACAGATTTATTCGATTTTTGTCAGCGAGTAGATCGCCAACATCTGAATCGCCGTACGATTGAGGCTTTGGTACGCGCCGGTGCCTTTGATGAATTGAATCCGAATCGGGCTCAGTTGCTGGCCAATATCGGTCTGGCGATGGAGAATGCTGAGCAGGTGGCTGCCAATGCGAATCAGGGCGGGCTGTTTGATATGGTTGAAGATGCTATAGAGCCTTTACAAATGGAAAAGGTAGCACCATGGTCACTGGCGGTAAAGCTGGCTGAAGAGAAACAGGCAATGGGTTTTTATTTTTCCGGCCATCCGTTCGAACCATATGCTGATAAAGTACGTGCACTGGTTAGCAGCAAACTGGCAACACTGAAACCATCTAATAATAAGCAGAAAGTAGCCGGTTTTGTTACCGGTGTCCGCTATATTATGGGAAAACGCGGTAAATTTGCTGTGGTGCAGCTTGAGGATGGTACCGCTAAACAGGAAGTTGTAGTAGCGGGGCAGGCACTGGAAGAATACGGAGCCAGCCTGAAAGCAGATCAGGTATTGATTATGGAATGTAAGGTTGCTGTTGATGAATACAATGGCGGTGACGGATTACGTATCACTGCTGATGATGCATTCACGCTGGCGCAAGCCAGCGCCCGCTATGCACGCAGTCTGCATTTACACATTACTGCAGATACTCCTGTCGGACAATTGGCCAGATTACTGGAACCATACCGTGAACAGCAGGCTCATGTGCCACTGAAATTTTGCTGCCGGCATCAGCAGGCATATGGTGAATTGCGTGCGGATAGAAACTGGCTTATCAAGCCTGAGGCTACCTTATTTGATGAACTGTATACCTTGCTAGGCGATGAGGCGGTACAGGTGAGTTTCTGAGTGTAAACCGAAAAATTGAGCGTATTTATGTACGATAAGTACTCTCTTGTCTGAGTGTATGATAAAAATAATTATTTTAAATTTTATGTGTTATTGGTAAATGTTTAAGGACATCGGCGAAGCGCGGCCAGGTGTTCGGCCTGTATTCAGTATCTGTAAAATTTGAAATTATCGGTTTTTGCTTAAAATCATATTATTTTATTGCTGTGAATTAAGTGTGTTTATTATTAACACGCTGTATATCATAATTTTTACCGGAGTTTGGAATAACTGAATTTCAATCAGTCCGAGATTGCGGTTTATACTGAACTATGAAGCTGATTTTGTCTGCATCTGTTCTGAATGCATTACCACCCTTACCTCAGACAGATGCTGATTGGGCTGTCTATTTTTTATACTGTGCTAATGATACATTTTATTGCGGGATAACTAATCGGCCGTTAAAGCGCTGGCAGGCGCATTATGCGGGTAAGGGGGCAAGATATACACGCATGTATCCGCCACTTGAGATGCGTCTGATTTGCCGGAACATTACTAAAGCCGCTGCAGCACGATGTGAATATCGGCTGAAGCGGCTTAAATCTTCAGACAAGGCAGTTTTATGGCAATTGCTGGAAAATTATCTTCCTTAAAACTGAGTTTATATATCAGTTAAACTGCTAGTCCGATGTTACATCAGAGAATCAAAACCCTCATCGGATGAGGCAGGAATGGTAGTAATTGGAACCTTCTTTACTGATGTGGGTTGTTTTTTTGCAGGTGTGGTGGTTGGATGTAACGGAGTAATATTTTGTTGCTTAGGTGTTTCGTCCGTGTCCTCATCTACTTCAATACTACTGCCTTCCGGTGTGATTTCCTGTTTAGAATTGATATTGTCTGGATTAACGTTTTTGAATTCTACAGTTTCACCTTTACCGCTTGTCCACTGTAGTGAGCTCAGATTGCCGCTAACTTTGGTTTTGCCCGTACTGCAGGTAAGACAAATCAAAGTATTGGCCGGTTTGCCCAGAGCATTGTTTAAACGTTGCTGGTCAACCCGAAGCTGATGCTGTTCTGCCCATGAACTGATACTCTGGTTTAAGAGCTTTCTGTTCAGGTTTCGTTTATTATAAGGATCGCGATAAACGGCAATCCAGATATCATTTTGTTCATCTGTGTTAACTGATACCTGCTGGTAAATGACGGCAGCATCAGCACCGCTTTGTACTGTTGCGGCAAAATCCAGTGCATTCGGGCTGCGTAAACGCACACAGCCATGACTGCGTACACCAGGTACGCTGCTGGGTACATTGGTACCATGAATGCCAAGCCCCAGCCGCGGTTCACCGAGACGGACAAATACGGGACCAAGCGGGTTATTCGGGCCGGGTGGTACAGATTTTTGTACGGCTTTACCGCTTGCCGCCATTTCTTTTTGAATACTGCGCGGAACACTCCATGTAGGATTAGATACTTTGGCACCAATTTTGTATTCACCCAGCGGTGTTTGTGTGCTGGCTTTACCTACAGTTATCGGATAAGTTTTAATTAATTTTCCGTCCTGAAACAGAAATAGCCGCAGTTGCGGAACATTCAGGATAACTTGCTGTCCCTGACTGGGTACTGCGTAATCAGGCATGGGAATGGCAGCATATGCACCTGTGGAGATGAGGGTAGTGGCCACTGCATAAAGTATTGGTTTTAACATTATTCTTAAAATCCAGTATGGCAATATGGATATAATCATAACGTAATTTGTCTGTAATGTGAGAAATTAAATACAATTAAATTTATTTAAGTTCATTTCTAGCTTGAGGTTATAGCTTGGAACAACGATTTACAGCACAAATTACAGACTGGAATCAGGAAGGGCGCGGCGTTGCCCGGGTAGACGGTAAGGCGGTATTTATTGATGAGGCATTACCGGGTGAATTAGTAGAATGGCAGCCGGTGCGGATAAAAAAATCCTATACTGAAGGTAGGATTAGCCGAATACTGATGCCGGCTAATGCTCGTGTACAACCGCCTTGTGATTATTATGCTCATTGTGGTGGTTGTAACAGCCAGCATATTGAGTTTACTGCTCAGGTGGCACTAAAACAGCGTGCATGGCTAAGTCAGATGCGGCGTCTGGGTAAGGTTCTGCCTGATGAACTGATGCCGCCTGTTTATGGCTTAGCATGGCATTATCGCCAACGAGTGCGATTACGTGCAGTCTATGATAAAGGCCGGTTAAAGCTGGGTTTTCAGGCCAGACAAAGCCATGCAATTGTAGATATTGATTATTGTCTGGTATTACCTGAGGTAATGTCGAAAGCTTTAAAACCAATTAAGCTTTTTTTACAAAACTGGTCTGCAAATACGGTTAAGGGCATTATGCTGCATCAGGGTGATGATGCTATCGCACTCACTATACAGGCTGATGAGTTAAATCAGGCCAAGCGTATGCAGATTGATGGTTTGCTGCAACAGTTACAGCAGCAAAGCGGTTATGTGTGGCAGTGCTGGTTACAAAAAGGTAATAAAACCACTTTAATATCTTCATCTGCGACTTCGGTTCTTGCTTATCGTCTGCCTGAATATCAAATTGAGATTCCATATCAACCTGAAGATTTTACTCAGGTTAATCATGTGACTAATGCGCTTATGGTACAGCGGGCAATGCAATGGTTGCAGCCATGTGCCGGCGAGAGAATTATTGACTGGTTTTGTGGTTTAGGGAATTTTAGTTTACCGATTGCACGGATGCAGGCAGAGGTGCTGGGTATTGAGGGTGTTGCTGACATGTGTCAGCGTGCTGCGCGTAATGCCAGGCATAATGGTTTGGCTAAACTTGTACGTTTTCAGCAGGCTGATCTTTTTGCTATGAGTACACAGCGTCTGCGTGAGCTGGGTTATGCGCATAAATGGTTGCTTGATCCGCCACGTGCAGGTGCTCAGGCATTGATACAGTCTTTAAATGAAATTGAAGAGCGGCAGTTACCACGCCGGATAGTTTATATTTCCTGTGATCCGGCTACTCTGGCACGAGACGCAGGTTTACTCGTTAAGCGCGGTTACCGTTATCGTGCCGGCGGTATTATGAATCTGTTTGCGCAAACTGCACATGTGGAGTCGATCGCTGTATTTGACTGGTAACACAATAATAATGAAACAGGTAAAATTATCTGTTTAGTTAAAAGTAGATGAATATCCTGTAATTATTTCATGATAAGAAATAATAATTTTACTCTTTGAGATGTTGTTATCTGGTTATTCACGTTAATATTGTTGCTGTCAGACAAATGTTTAGAGGTGTTTCTTCATGAATAAATTGGCCAGTATTTTGATGGCAGCGTTGCTGGGAATAACCGTGCCGGCTGTAGCTGCAAATTATAAAATCGATCCTTTGCATGCTAATGCCCGTTTTACACTTGATCACTTTGCAACCTCCAGTAATGTGGGTGGTTTTTATAATCTTAATGGTGAACTTCAATATGATGCAGGTGCGAAAACTGGCTCTGTAGATATAACCATCCCGCTCAGTACTCTGGATACTGGTCGCAGTGAGTTCACGAAACACCTGCAAAGCGAAGCTTTTTTTAATGCGGCAAAGTATCCGAATCTGCGTTTTTCTTCACAGGACTGGATTTTTGATAAGCAAGGCAAGGTCAGAGCATTACGTGGCCAGCTGACTATGGTTGGACGAACTCATCCTGTGACATTACGGGCAACTAAATTTAATTGTTATAAAAGCCCTATGACTCAGTCTCAGGTATGCGGCGGTGATTTTGAGGCTATTATTGATCGCTCACAATGGGGGATCGATGAATATCTGACGGACATACCAGCCAGCCGGTATGTTAAAATTAATATTCAGATTGAAGCAGCCAGACAGTAAACTAACTGGGTAATTTACTCGGATTATCTGTTTTAATAGCAGATAATCCGTTTGTGCTATGCACAATATTTAGTTTTTAGCCGGTTAGGTATTTAATATACCGGATTTGTAATACTTAACCGAGGGCATTTTGATTAAAAGGGTTGCTTCTATTGAAAATAATATTAGATCACAGAGCGGATTTTAAGCTAGAAACTGTTATAAAGCTGAAATATTGATTCAAAGATTTGATATTGGTACTTTGTTAATATTATGATTAGAGTTATGGTGTGAATAATCAGATATTCGTTCTTAATGTAAAAGGTGGAAATCGTTATGTGGTGTATCAAAAAATTTAATGAAATTTCATCACACGATTTTTTTCATATTGCTCGCTTGCGTATCGATACTTTCATAGTAGAACAACAACGTATTTATCCTGAGTTGGATGATTGGGATTTGCAGGCTAAACATGTTTATTATCAGCGGGACGGGCAGATACTGGCATATGCACGAATGTTTCTGGCTGGTGTTCACTTTACCTTTGGCCGGTTTGTGATACATCCAACGGTACGCGGTACCGGATTGGGTGATCAGCTGGTTAAGCTCATTCTGCATTACGCAAAAAATCATTATGCTGAATATCCGGTTAAAATTGAGGCTGACCGGCGAGTACTTAAATTTTATCAGCGGCATGATTTTCAGATACAGGGAACGCCCTATATTTCTAATGGAGTACCTTACGTACAAATGCTGTATCAGCCAAAAAAAGCGACGGGCTGAACAGAGTCGGTTATTAGAACTTGTTTATCGCAGTGATTAATATTCTGGCAATAGAAAAAACCGGTACGATTGTACCGGTTTTATTTTTCAGCAAAACTTATTGATCATTCAGACTAATACCATTTTTTTGTAAAAGCTGATTAATTTGTTCCTGTACCTTTTGCTGTTTGGCCTGTTCACGCAATTGCTCTTTAATCTGATTAAATGCAGGTGCGTTAGGAGCCTGACGCATACCGGCTACTTTCAGCAGAAAAAAATGACCATCAATGTTGATAACATTAGGTGATATCTGACCATTTTTCAGCTGAGAAGCTAACTGAGCAAATTCAGGCGGCAACTGTTGCGGGTTCATCCAGTTGCTGGCAGGAGCTTCCGGATTAACCTGTTTGTACAGGGTTTCGTAAGCCAAACCTTTTTTCAGTTTAGTTAAGCCTTCTTCAGCCGCTTCTTTGCTTGGAAAAACAATTGGCAGTAAATTGATTTCCTGACTCACTTGTTCATATTGCCGGCGCAAATCACTGTCGTTGATTTCAGTTTTGGCAGCCAGATAATCCACATACTGGGCAGCATAAAATTGTGCCTGTACATTTTGCCATGCAGCCTGAGTATCAGGTTGTTTATCGAGCCCGGCCTTAATAGCTTCAGATTTTAATATTTCAGCTGATTGCAGGCGCAAGGTGATTTCTTTCTGAATTTCTGCCTTATCTGGTGCCGGAGCATCTGGCTGAGTCTGCATCTGACGCTCAATCTGTTTCAGCATAACGTTAATACGCTGGCTGTCAATTTTGGGCGCATCAGCAAAAGCGAGCCCGGCCGCCATGATACTCAGCCCGGCCAGCCAAGGAATGCTTTTTTTCATGTTGAGTATTCCTTATTTTATCTTCTGATTAGTCAATCAAACCAGAGTTAAATTATTATTTGATTGTTGCATTTTTATAAAGCTGATCAATTGCCTGTGCTATTAAAGCGCTTTGCAGACGGCGTGACAGAACAGGTGTCATTTCTTTCTGACTCGGCAGTTTAACATTGCGCTTATCGTTTACATAGAATACAGCATATATATTGCTGTTACCCTGTACTGGTGTGGCAGTGTACTGACCTTTTTTCAGGTCTTTAATTGCGTTATAAACCGGAGTGGCACTTTCCTGTAAATCTTTAATGGCAACGTAACCTTTAGGAATGCCTCCGTTTTCGCGACCGGCAGGATCAATAGTGTATTCTTTAGCTACAGTGCTAAAGTTTTTATTCGCTTTTAACTGAGCAATGGCTTTATTTGCAGTATCTGCATCACGGGTAATGATTTCACCTAATTGTACTTCCTGTGTGCCGCTGTAATACTTCACCATGTCGTTATATGCGTTACTTACATCCTGAGGTTTTACCGGATTGTTTTTTGCCACGTTGGCCAGATAGGCCTGAGTCAGCAGATTGTCTTTAAAGAAAGACCATTCTTCTTTGAAACCCGGTTTCTTATCATCGCCCAGACGTTTGGCTTCAGCTTCAGCCTGACTTAATGCTTTCAAGTATTCAGGATCTTTATCCAGATTCTGGTTTTTTGCAGCCTGAATCAGCAAAATACGGGTAATCAGCCGGTTGGTAATATTTTTACGCAATTCAGGGGAATCCTGAATTTGATTCTGGCTTTCCTGTACCAGTATGGTTACCTGATTATCGACTTCTTTGCTGTCAATTTTGGTTCCGTTAACAGTGACTACTGTCTGGGCGGCAGCAATACCGGTTAATCCAAACATAATGGCAGCAGCAATAAATTGTTTTTTCATGGTTAACTCTCTTTTAGTTTAAGTAGATAAAGTAGATTATTATCTGGTTAAATATTCAATGTTTGTGCATGCCCTGATGCTTAAAGCATGAATGGTATTTGTTCTGAATAAATCTTCAAGTAATTGATGGATCTTACGCTGTCGGGCCAGGCGTGATAAACCGATAAAAGCATCGCTGACAATCAGCAGGCTGTAATGTCCGCCACCCCTGTGACCTTTATGTCCTGCATGTAAATGACTGTCATCGGTCAGTTCCAGTTGCTGCGGAGCCAGTATTTGCAGACGCGTTTGAATAATAGTTTGAATATCAGTCATTTGACAGAATTTTTTTAAAAGGACGGATGAGAATTTCTTCAAATACTCCGGCATCAACATAAGGATCCTGCTCAGCCCAAGCCTGAGCTTCATCCAAAGATTCAAATTCGGCAACAATCAGACTGCCGGAAAAATGGCTGTCGTCGTCCGGAAGGGGGTTGGGGCCGGCCAGAACCAAACGGTTTTGTGCCTTTAGCTCTTCTAAACGCGCCAAATGTTTTGGCCGTGCTTTCATACGTGCTTCGTGACTGTTATCGGCATCAGTGGCCATTAACATAAACAGCATTACAACTCATCCTTTTTAGTATACTGACTAATATATACTGCTTGTCCAATAAGAAATAAAAATAATATGGTGGTACTGCCAAAGAGTTTGAAATTAACCCATTGTGCTTCTGTAAAGGTATAAGCCACCCAAAGATTAAGCGAACCCAGTGCTAGCAGAAATACTACCCAGATATAGGTAAGTTTACGCCATGCAGGTTCAGGCATATTTATTTCTTTGCCAATGGTACTTTTCAGTACATTTTTACCACACAAATGTGAAATCATCAGACCGGCGGACATAACCCAGAACAGGACGGTCGGCTTCCACATAATGAAGTGCGCATTTTTTAAAATTATAGTCGCTCCGCCCAGTATGACGACCAGTAACAGACTAACCCACTGCATTGTTTGCAGGCGCCGGTATTTAAACAGGCACCACAAAGCCTGAATAATACCTGCTGCGACGGCTACTTCGGTGGCAAGGATAATATTTTTAGTTAAGGCATAGGTAGCAAAGAAAAGTATGACTACCAAAAATTCAAATGCAGCTTTCATTATCAGGACTGGATATCTTTATTTTCCGGTTACGGGTTAAATTAAAGGTGACAGATAGTTGCCATGATACCCTGAGTTTTTACACTTGGCACGTGTTAAAGCAAGGTATTAAACAAAATTTAACTATTGTTGTATATTGGTTTCAGACCTTCCTGAGTGCGGTTCATATGAAAATGTCCACAGATAAATACAGTTAGAAAGCAAATCAGGTACAGGTAAGTTGGCATTAAAGTGTCGCAAAAGCTATTATAGCGTGAGATAATATAAAAACAGGTTTAGTGAAAGTTAAACGCCAATTGCATTTATTTAAGTATACTTGTAGAAATTTTCATAATGAATAGGCACACGCCTGACGGCATTGGTGCATTACCGGTGAGGGTACGGGATTGAAAAACGCAAATAATTTAAAGATCATCGCACTGTCTTTATGTATGTTGGCCAGTGCACCTGCATGGGCAGGTCTGGGTAGCTTACAGGTTAATTCGGCGCTGGGAGAGCCGTTCTCAGGTAGTATTGTGGTAACTGGTGATGAAGCCAAAGCAGCATTGCACGGGCGACCTGCTGTTTCCGGAGCTCCGTTACAGGTGCGTGTATCAGCACAAGGACAAAATGCCGTAATTCATTTGCGCTCCAGTAAACCTGTGCATGATCCAATGCTGACTTTCAGTCTTGTTACCGGCAGTCAGGGGCGGCAGTATACTGCGTTGCTGGATCCGCCTGAACGCCATCATTCAGCAGGAAAAAATAAAGCAGCCGGCAAACATCATAAGCCTGTACATTCTGCACCAGTGCGTTCTGCAAGAGAAAAATCTGCAGCACGGGCTGCTGTAGCACTGCAAAACGGCCTTGCTTCCGAAAATGCGGTAGTGAAATATAATGTCGATAATAATGAAACCTTGATGGATGTTGCGCGTAAGGTACGGCCGCAGGGACTGAGTTTAGAGCAGACTATGCATGCTATACAGGTTGCTAACCCGAATGCTTTTCGTAACGGTAATCCTGATTTGATGTATCGCAATATTAGTCTGGATATTCCTTCTACTTCACAGCTGAAAAAGTTATCCAAAGTACCACTTAAAACAGCTGTAAAACCGGAAGTGACACAAAATACAACACCGGCGGTAACAAAAGAAAATCCTAAAGTAGCCGCTAATACCGGAAATACCGCCGCGTCGGAAGCTCAGACTAAAGAAAATACTGTTAAAGCAGAAATATCAGCAGCGTCTTCAGTTCCTGCTCAGGCTTCAGCCACTATTCAGGCTTCAGAAGTTGCTCAGGCTTCAGCTCCGGCTGCAAGTGCGGCATCTGTGGTGAAGGCAGTACCAGTACAGCCTAAGGTTAATACACAACCTGTTCAGCCTGCAGAAGAACCGGCTGAAGAATCCATGCTGCCTTCATGGTGGCCATATGCTCTGGCCGGTTTGGCCGGTGTTCTGTTAATTGCTGCCTTACTCTGGCAACGAAGCAGAAAACGCAACAGTATAGAATACAGTACTGAGTATGATGAAGATTACTCTTCTGATGATGAAGATGATGATGTGGTATTTGAGACTGAACCTTCTGTAGTCAGTCAGTCTACATCTACATCTGTACCAGCTACTACAGCTAAAACAGCTGCGGCTGCTACAGCAGTAACGACTACAGCCAGTGCTGCTGCAGATGACGACGACTGGTCATGGCTGAATGATGCCGCAGCATCGGATAAACCGGCTCAGGCAGATAATAAATCTGCTCCTGCTAAGGAAGTACATTCAGAGCCTGTATCACAGGTACCTGATAAAAAAGTAACAGAAGCCAAGCAGGAAGAAGACGATACTGACTGGCTGAATTTCAATTTCACTGATGATACACCTGCAACTAGCGCAGATACGGCTGCACCGTCATCTGCTGAGCTGGATAGTAATGACGATTTATCATGGCTGGATCAGATTGATGAAACTGAACAGCCCGAAGTTCTGACTTCGCATGAACCGGCTGTTACAGAACCTCAGGAAGAGGTGGCAGACAATACGGATTTTGAATGGGTAGTTGCAGAAGAGCAACATCCGGATGAATCTCAGGCTGAAGCACATCAGGATTTTGTGTTACAGGATAACGCATCATCAGATAGTGATTTACAACCGTCAGATATATCCTTCAGCTCTGATTTGGATGTCGTACAGCCCGAACAGCAGTCTAAACCGGCAGCATCAGAAGATGATTCATTAAATTCTCTGGCTGATTTGCAGTGGGATGAAGACTTTAAATTTGATGATGAATCTAAACAGGATACTTCTGCCCCTGAAGAAGTGCATTCTTCTATTGAGCAGACTTTGGCTCCGCATGATCAGCATGCATTTGCAGCAGAAGATGATGCTATTTCCACAGATATTGATTGGGATTCATTAGGAATAAGCGATGATTCCGACAATCAACCTGTTGTTGCTCCTGAGGCCGACACGGAAGAAATTGATATTCCGTCCATGGACTTTGCGCTTGAAGACGATAAATCTGAACCGGCACCAGCTGTTAATGCAACTGCTGCACCAACAGGGCCGACCTCTTCATTTGCTACCGGTGATGGTGGGCAGGACTGGCTGGAACAATCAGCTGAACCTGAGCAGGTTGATAAACCTCTGACTCCTGAACAGCAGGCTATTCCATTACAAGCCAAGCTGGAACTGGCAAAAATGTATCTGGAAATGGATGATGCAGTTACTGCTCGTCAGACGTTGCGTGAATTGGTTGATGAAGCTAATGGCGCGATACTGGCAGAGGCACAAAATCTGTTACAGCAATTAGGTGGCTAATTCTCCTTGCTTTGGTTGAATTGTCAGCTGCATTAATTTCTGTATATGAAACACTAAATAGCCGAATTCTGTTTATGGAATTCGGCTATTTTATTTGCTGTAAATTTGCCGTATTTTTTAATATATATCACGCATATAAATTTCAGTTATTAATTGATTTTATTGCAGGTTATAAATTTGCTTTTAAGGTGTATCAGCTTATGAAACAAGCTGAATATAATTGTTAAGAAATAGGGTAGTGGTGCGTAATGGCGCGCAGAAACGGGCATTGCAGCCAGATAAAATCATTCTGAACTAATATATATTCTGATTTGACTGGACTATTAATAATGTAAGCGATTTATTACCAGGCAATTTTTTATTGCTGCTTTGCAATGAGCAATTACATAGGTTTCAAATATGAAAGCAGTTAACGGCTATGCGATAATATTGTATGTGGTTGATGTGATTTATTTGGATTAGAAACAGGCATGGTTGCTAACAGAGAAGAGAATCAGGTAATTACGCATGAAGGTAGTTTGCCTGTGCAGCGCTGGGCATTAACTCTGGCTTATGATGGGCGTGCCTTTCATGGCTGGCAAAAGCAGCCGGATGGTTTGTATACTGTTCAGTCGGTTCTGGAAGATGCTTTGAGTTCCATTGCTGCTGAACAAATCAATGTTGTGGTAGCAGGACGTACCGATGCCGGTGTTCATGCAACGGGGCAGGTGGTACATTTTGATACGTGTGCGCTGCGAAGTGCCGAAGCATGGTTGCGCGGTACGAATACAGCGATGGATAAAAATATTCGTATTATCAAAGCACAACCGGTAGCCGCTGAATTTCATGCCCGTTTTGACGCATTCGGGCGACGTTATCGTTATATGCTTGAATCCAGCAGGGTACGTATGCCGCAACTGCGTAGCCGTGTCGGCTGGACTCACTATCCGCTGAATATGGCGCTAATGCGTGAAGCTGCGGCAATGCTGGTGGGAGAACATGATTTTTCCAGTTTCCGCTCCAGTGACTGTCAGGCTAAATCACCGGTAAAAACCTTATATAAATTAGATCTTGTCGGCAGCCCGGAATTAATGGCGATCGATTTTTATGGCAGTGCGTTTTTACACAATATGGTACGTAATATTGTTGGTGCTTTGGTGTATGTGGGTGCAGGTAAATTGAGTGTGGCCGGCTTTGCTCAATTGCTGGCAGCCAGAAGCCGGCGGCTGGCACCGCCAACATTTATGCCGGACGGATTATATCTGACCGGTATTGATTATCCGCAGCAATGGGGTGTGGAAACAGCTGCTTTACCCGTATGGCTGTGGCCATATCTGGATTAATGCCAATATTGCGGGCAAGTTTCTAAAGGGGCAGAGGATGAAAATTCGAAGCAAGATTTGCGGGATGACCCGCGCTGAAGATGCAATACTCGCTGCCCGGCTTGGGGCAGATGCAGTCGGACTGATATTTTTTTCTGGCAGTAAACGCTGTGTTTCTATTGAGCAGGCGCAGGCAATTACTCAGTGTATACCTCCGTTTGTAACAGTAGTCGGGTTGTTTGTTAATGCTGCTACAACTGATGTACAGGAAGTGCTGAGGCATGTGCCTCTGGATGTTCTGCAATTTCACGGAGATGAAAATGCTGAATTCTGCCGTCAGTTTCAGCGTCCGTATATTAAGGCAATAAGAGTAGGTGAAACAGCTGATATTGAAGCTGCAGCAGCTACATATACAGATGCCCGTGCTTTGCTGTTTGATGCAGCTGTTGCCGGGCAGTATGGCGGTACAGGTCAGACTTTTGACTGGCAGATGCTGCCAGACAGGCTGGATATTCCATGGATACTTTCTGGTGGTCTGAAGCCGGAAAATATTACTTCGGCAATCAGACAAAGCAAAGCTATGGCTATTGATGTATCCAGTGGTGTGGAAGCATCGCCCGGAATTAAAGATGAGCAAAAGATGCGGGCTCTGATGGCGGCAGTTAATCAGTTTTCTGAATAAGTAATAATCTGATTTTATAATAAAAAATAAGAATTTTTATGCGGTATTTATTATTGCATAGGAACTAAAAGCAATATCCGCAAGTCTGATTTTTATTCAGTTTATTACTGAGCAATAAAAATATATTTATAAGGAAAGTGCGGTTCTGGTTTTGAAGATGAAAAGCCGGAGAGTGAAATCATCCTGTTTGAATATTATTTTTGTACTCAAACAAATATGGCTGAAATGATTGAACTTGTGGATATTCTGGTGCTGAAACTGGCTATTTTACGTTTTATTGACAGATTATCATAACAGACCCGATAAAAATAATACTAACCAGTACGACTGATTTATTTTTCTGTTTTAAAACAGAAAAATAAAAGAAAATTTTGTATCGTGATTCTATTTTCCCGGATTTTTATTGGAAGTAATGTCTTGATGTTGGTGCTAGATTATCAGACAGCCGATATTGGTTTTATTAAGATTGGGTTTTTAAATAATGACAGCTATATCAATAAGCATGTAATCAAGTTCACGTTGTTATTTGAAACAGCGCTTATTTATGAATTTAACAACCTGTATTTTTATTGGTTTTCGTTTTTAATATTGTATTGTCTGATACAAAGCATTTATGCTGTTCTGCCGCGGTATGCTGATATCTTTCTGGATAGCAGGGTTTATATTGGTGATATCGGGATTTTTTATTAACACAGAAGCAGAACTCTTTTATTTATTCCGGATTAAGTATGGATAACGGGATAATGGATTTAAAAGGTGATAATATGACCGGATAGTTTTACTTTGCGGGTAAATTGTCGCTCAATGGAAAAAAATATGGAAAATTATCACTATCCTGACGAACAGGGCTTTTTTGGTGAGCACGGCGGGCTGTTTGTATCGGAAACACTGATTGCAGCTTTGACTGAATTAAAACAGGTTTATTATGCAGCGAAAGCTGATCCGGCATTCTGGGCACAGTATCATGAGGATTTAAAATATTATGTAGGCCGTCCCAGTCCGGTTTACTATGCACGGCGCTTGTCTGACTATCTGGGCGGAGCGCGGATTTATCTGAAACGGGAAGATTTAAATCATACCGGTGCACATAAAATTAACAATACGATCGGTCAGGCTTTGCTTGCACAGCGAATGGGTAAAAAGCGCGTTATCGCTGAAACCGGTGCTGGTCAGCATGGTGTGGCCTCTGCTACGGTAGCTGCACGTTTCGGTCTGGAATGTACGGTATTTATGGGTACTGAGGATATCCGCCGTCAGGCACCGAATGTGTACCGGATGAAGCTGCTTGGTGCTCAGGTAGTTGGGGTGGATTCCGGCTCATGTACGCTGAAAGATGCCATGAATGAAGCATTGCGTGAGTGGGTGGCACGGATGGATGATACCTATTATATTATTGGTACCTCAGCCGGTCCGATGCCTTATCCGGAAATGGTGCGAGATTTTCAGTGTGTTATCGGAAATGAAGCAATACAGCAGATGCAGGAAGCTATCGGTCGCCAGCCTGATGTAGCAGTAGCCTGTGTCGGCGGCGGTTCGAATGCGATTGGTCTGTTTTATCCTTATATTAATGTGACTGAAACTCGTCTGGTAGGGGTTGAGGCAGGTGGTCTGGGCTTATCCGGTTCTCAGCATGCCGCGCCTATCAGCTCGCACAGCCCGATGGGGGTATTGCACGGATTCCGGGGTTATCTGATGCAGGACGAAAACGGACAGGTGATGAATACTCATTCTGTTTCCGCCGGTCTGGATTATCCCGGTGTGGGTCCGGAGCATGGTCTGCTGCATGATATTGGCCGGGTTGAGTACGAAGCCATGGGTGATGAAGCTGCGATGGAAGCATTTCATTTGCTGTGTCATAAGGAAGGTATTATTCCTGCACTTGAATCCAGCCATGCGCTGGCATGGGCAGTAGCCAATGCACCGAAAATGAGTTCGGATGAAGTCATTCTGGTGAATCTGTCCGGCCGAGGGGACAAAGATATTAATACGGTTGCCCGGCTGGACGGAATCAGTCTGTAGTAAATATTTGTTGTATGTATGAATAAGAGTATTAAACTGTCTTCCGGTCAGATTTTTATGATGGCTCTGGCCATCGGTCTGGCCGTAGCCAGTAATTATTTTGTCTTTCCGCTGATAGAAGTAACTGCACGCTATTTTGGTATGAATGTTGCCAGTAGCGGCATGCTGATTACGCTGACGCAGCTTGCTTATGCGCTGGGGCTGATTTTTCTGGTACCGCTGGGTGATTTGCTCGATAACAAAAAGCTGATTGTATCGCTGTATGTTGTAGTAGGTATCAGTGCGCTGCTGATAGCATTTGCTCCTGATTTATGGCTGTTTATTGCCGGTCTGGTGATGGTCGGCGCCTTTTGTACAGTGGCTCAGGTGCTGATGCCGCTGGCCGCCAGTCTGTCAGAACCCGAACAGCGCGGGCGGGTAATCGGTACGCTGATGAGCGGGCTGTTACTGGGTATTCTGTTGTCACGTACTTTTTCCGGTATGGTTGCCCATTGGTGGGGCTGGCGTACGGTATATATGCTCGGTGCGGCAATGCTGCTGTTAATGGCACTGATTTTGCAATGCAAACTGCCTCATGTCCAGCGTGAACACAGTACTCTGGGTTACTGGAAAACGCTGGTATCGGTTTGGTCGTTATTATGGCGTACACCGTTATTGCGGCAGCGTGGTGTGCTCGGGGCGCTGGATTTCTGTTTGTTTTCAGTGTTGTGGACACCATTGACGTTATTGCTCAGCCATGCACCTTATCATTTCAGTTTGAGTACAATTGGTTTATTTGGTTTATTTGGTGCGCTGGGGATTTTTGGTTCCAATGTAGGTGGCTGGGCTGCAGATAAAGGCCACACTTATGCGATGACAATAGTTTGTGCCTTACTGTTTTTGCTTAGCTGGTCACTGCTGTATGCCGGAGGGGTGCATTTATGGGCATTGATCAGCGGGGTAATTTTGCTGGATTTTGCGATTCAGGCATTGCATATCAGTAACCAGTCGCTGATTTATCGTTCTGATCCGGCGCTCAAAGGCCGGATTACTTCCGGTTATATGAGTATGTATTTTATCGGTGGTGTACTCGGCTCACTTGCTTCTGCTATGGCTTATGCACATTATGGCTGGAACGGGGTTTCGTTGCTGGGCGGAGGAGTGGCAACGCTGATTTTGCTGTGTGCACTATTCTTTAAATGTGAACGTATATCTTAAATCTGTGCTGCTGAACTGATCTGGCTGCCGGCCGGCGACGGATTAGTTTCTGTGGTTGGTAATAATTATTATTGTGAATAGGATTATTTATGTCTAATCATGCTGTGATGACAGTGATTGGTAAAGACCGTATTGGTATAGTTGCTGAGGTAGCCACGCTGCTGGCAGAGCATCAGGTTAGTATTGTGAATATCAGTCAGCAGTTAATGGATGATTATTTCACTATGATTATTCTGCTGGATGCGGAAAAATGTACTTTACCGCGCTTAGAGTTCAGTAAATTTCTGGATAGTGAAGGCGAAAAACGGGGATTGCACATCCGTGTGCAGGATGAAGCATTGTTTAATGCCATGCACCGGATTTAGGAGTTATTTATGTCTTTTTCTATTCAGAATAATGAAATTCTGGAAACTGTACGAATGGTATCCGACCAGCATTTCGATGTGCGTACGATAACTATTGGCATTGATTTGCATGATTGTATTGATACAGATATTAAGCGCCTGAATGAAAAAATTTATGCCAAGATTACCCGTGTCGGTAAAAATCTGGTACAGACGGCAACTGAGCTGTCGGCTAAATATGGTGTACCAATTGTGAATCAGCGCGTTGCTGTCACACCTATTGCTCAGATTGGGGCTGCTACCGGTGCTGATTCTTATGTATCGATAGCACAGACACTGGATAAAGCGGCAAAAGCCATTGGTATTTCGTTTATCGGCGGTTTTTCTGCATTAGTGCACAAAGGAATGAGTGCTGCCGATGAGATATTAATCCGATCAATTCCTGAGGCTATGGCCTGCACAGATGTCGTATGCAGCTCGGTAAATATCGGTTCTACCCGTGCCGGTATTAATATGGATGCTGTACGGCTGATGGGGGAAACCATCCGCCAGACTGCGGCAATCACGCCGGAAGGTTTTGGCTGTGCCAAACTGGTGGTTTTTTGTAATGCAGTGGAAGATAACCCGTTTATGGCCGGTGCCTTTCATGGTGCGGGAGAAGCAGACTGCGTCATTAATGTCGGTGTATCCGGACCGGGCGTGGTATGTGCTGCGTTGCAGAATACACAAGGGCTGTCCCTTACAGAAGTTGCCGAGCTGGTGAAAAAAACCGCATTCAAGATTACTCGCGTGGGTGAACTGATCGGTCATGAAGCCAGTAAAATGCTGGGTATTCCGTTCGGTATTCTGGATTTGTCTCTGGCACCTACTCCGGCAGTGGGGGACAGTGTTGCTCGGATTCTGGAAGCGATGGGGCTGAGTGTCTGCGGAACGCACGGCACGACTGCGGCGCTGGCATTACTGAATGATGCTGTGAAAAAGGGCGGTATGATGGCTTCAAGCGCAGTAGGCGGACTGAGCGGTGCGTTTATTCCGGTATCTGAAGATGAAGGTATGATAGCAGCGGTAGAAGCCGGTGTGCTGACGCTGGATAAACTGGAAGCTATGACGGCGGTGTGTTCGGTCGGGCTGGATATGATTGCTGTGCCGGGCGATACTCCGGCCAGTACATTGGCGGGAATTATTGCTGATGAAGCCGCTATCGGCCTGATTAATAGTAAAACTACTGCAGTACGGGTGATTCCGGTTACCGGTAAGGATGTCGGTGATTACGTAGAGTTTGGCGGTTTACTTGGTCGAGCTCCGGTTATGCCGGTGAAATCCGGTTCCTGTGAGGTATTTATTAATCGTGGCGGACGAGTACCGGCACCGGTGCAGTCAATGAAAAATTAAGGAATGTGCTGTACCGCATGGTATGATGCAGGCTATGATAATCAGCACTGGCAGTGTTGCAGGCAGATAAAATCTGGCTGTCCGCAGGGAGCGGCAGGATGATGGCTGCCTGAATCAATACACTGCTAAAGTGTTCGGAAATGAGTTGAGAACATAATGAGTAGAATTCAACATACGTTTGAGCAGCTGCATGGACGGACTGCTCTGGTATCGTATATCACTTGTGGTAATCCGGATCTGGCTACAACAGTACAGCTGATGAAAACGCTGGTAGCCAATGGTACAGATATTATTGAACTGGGTGTGCCTTTCTCTGATCCGATGGCCGACGGGCCGGTGATTCAGTCAGCTGCCGAGCGTGCTTTACGCCAGAATGTGTCTCTGAATGATATATTTCAGGTGGTCAGACAGTTCCGGCAGGAAAATCAGACGACACCAGTGGTGCTCATGGGTTATCTGAATCCGGTTTATCATATGGGTTATAAACGTTTTGCCAGTGCTGCTGCGCAGGCTGGTGCGGATGGTGTGCTGACTGTAGACTGTCCGGCCGAAACAATTGATGATTTGCATGAGCAGCTCAGGAAATACGGGCTGGACTGCATTTTTCTGATTGCCCCTACTACCACTGATGAGCGGATTAAACTGATTGGCAGTAAGGCCAGTGGTTTTGTTTACTATGTATCACTTAAGGGAGTGACCGGTTCATCACAGTTGGATACGGCCGAAGTTTCGCGTAAAATTGATCATTTACGCCAGTTTATACAGGTGCCTATCGGTGTGGGTTTTGGTATTCGCGATGCCGACAGTGCCCGCCGTATCGGAGCAGTAGCGGATGCCGTAATCGTTGGCAGCCGCTTTGTGCAGACAATAGCCGAGCATATTGGTCATGAGGCCGAAGCTCTGGCTCCTGTTGTCGCTGAGCTCAGACAGGCTCTGGAATAATCTGTGTAACATCCTAATTCTGTATGGCGGCCTGTTCCGGCTGCCGGCAATAACCGGGAATAAAAGAATGAGTTGGTTAGATAAAATCCTGCCGCCTAAGATTAAAAAAGATGCAGCGGTTAAATCCGCAGGTATCCCTGAGGGATTGTGGCAGAAATGTCCGTCCTGTGCGGCAACTTTATATGCCACGGATTTGAAAAAGAATATGGAAGTGTGCCCGAAGTGCGGATATCATAATCCGGTGTCAGCACGGGAACGTATCAGTATGATGCTGGATGAAACCAAACAGTATGAAATTGGTAAAGACATCAAACCAGTTGATATTCTCAAATTCCGTGACAGCAAGAAATATACTGACCGCTTAAGTGCTGCCCGTAAGCTGACGCAGGAAGATGATGCGCTGCTGGTGGTACGCGGAACCATGAATGGTGTACCTGTGGTTGTGGCTGCTTTTGAATTCAACTTTATCGGCGGTTCAATGGGTTCTGTTGTGGGTGAGCGCTTTGTTCGCGGCGTACGTGAGGCGGTAAAACATAACTGCACCTTTATCTGTGTGGCCGCTTCCGGTGGTGCACGCATGCAGGAAGGTCTCAATTCATTAATGCAAATGGCTAAAACCTGTGCTTCATTACATTTGCTTGCTGATAAATCACTGCCTTTTATATCAGTATTAACCAATCCGACTATGGGCGGTGTGTCTGCCAGCTTTGCGTTTATCGGTGATGTTGTTCTGGCTGAGCCGAATGCTCTGGTTGGATTTGCCGGTCCGCGGGTAATTGAACAAACTGTACGTGAAACTTTACCGGAAGGCTTCCAGCGTTCGGAGTTTTTACTGGATAAAGGGGCAATCGATCAGATTGTTGACCGGCGTGAATTAAAAGATCGAATTGTTCGACTGATTGGTTTGTTACGCTCAGAAGCCAGTGCGGATGCCGCCTGACACAGTTTGTGTATCTGTATAATAGAATAATGGTTATAGCAATGCCCTGATATGTTTTTCAGGGCATTTTTATTGATAGAGACTAAAAGAATACATCAGTTAATTTTGAGCTATGCCTGTAACTGTGCCAGTAATACCGGTACATGGCTGCGGGCAATATCTTTGGCCGCCGTAAGCAGCCATAGTTGCTGATGCTGCTCATGCAGTTGCTTCAGTGTACGCAATGCTTCCTGTTGTTGTGGCAGGCTGAGTTCCTGCTGATACAGCCGGCAAAATTCCTGATAATGATTTTCAGGATTCTGGTGCAGCCATTTTCTGAGTGGGCCGGACGGGGCAACAGCTTTAATCCACTCAACTCCGCTTAGTCTGATTTTACTGATACCGCGTGGCCACAGGCGGTCTATTAATACTGCCGGCTGCTGATGCTGATAGGTATATATACGTTGAATGTTATACATGGCGATTGATCTTAACTCTATAAATTATCAATCATAATTTTCAATATCTGTATCGGCAAGCATGGTAGTGTACCAGTAGCAAAATGGGTAGGCTGATGTGGTAAAAAACTAATAATCAATATCGGCCAGCGTCATGGTTCGAATGTAATAATCAGTATTGTGTATCGTAACAGAAAATTAAAAAGCAGCCGGTACGGCTGCTTTTTTCTATGAATAATGCTATTTCTGATTTTTATTCAGTTCCTGCTCTAATTCATTTTTAAGCATTAGCCCGGAAATGGTTTTACCATTCGGGAAAACCAAGGTAGGTGTGCCATCAAAGCCATATTTATTGCCCAGTTTTATGATGTCAGCTACCGGATTATCACAATTGGCAACAGTGGCAGGTTCTTTGCCCTTGCGCATCCACTGAGTCCATGCGGTTGTACGCTCTTTCTGACACCATATCTGCACAGCCTTTTTCTGTGCGTTCGGATGTAAATCAGGTACCGGCATCAGGAAAGTATAGACAGTAATATTGTCTATCTGGGCAATTTCTTCTTCGAGTTTTTTACAGAACGGACAGTCAGGATCAGAGAATACTGCCATTACTCGCTGACCATTACCGCGAACCTCTTTAATTGCTTTTTCTAATGGCAATTCTTTAAAGTCTATTTTGGACATATCGCTGACTCGCTGTTCGGTAAGATTTTTCCGGTGTTCCAGATCAATCAGATTACCAATCATAACATAGGCAGCATTTTCATCAGTATAAATAATCTGATTGCCGGTAATGACTACTTCATAAATACCTTGTAACGGTGTGGTATATACACCCTGTATATTTAATTCAGAACCCTTGAGCATTTTGCTCATTTTACTAGCCAGATTGGCATTTATTTTTTTACTGATTTCCGCATCAGCCGGGCGACCTGCGTCAGTTACATTATTGGCTGCTGATACAGATGCAGTTGTACTACCTGAGGCCGACTTTGCCGCAGAATCAATATTATGTACAGGTGTACCGTCGCATGAAGCAATTAGCGGTATGGCCAGTAAGGGTGCAAGCCATTGCCATAGATAAGATTTTTTCATATTGAAATTCTTTTTCTGTTTGTTAATGTATGCCCTGACTGAGAAAGGCATAAAAGTATCCAAGTGGGAAGTTTTGCTATTTTATCGCTAAACAGGATAAATCCGGCAGAACGCCAGACTAGCTGAAAACAACGAAATCTATAGTCTGTTTTATCTGCTTTTATGCAAGGCCTGTCCGGCTACGCGTTAGTATAAAGCAATCATGTTATAAGTGTAATGTTGTTTTGTAGTTAAACGGCTGGCGCAGCCAGTAGCTTCATGCCACAATACTTATTCGATAATTAATGTGAATTCTTGCTATGACTCCGATTTTGGCTTTCGACATAGAAACTGTGCCGGATGTAGCCGGCATTCGTGTTCTGAATCATTTGCCGGCAGAGGTCAGTGATGCTGATGTGGTGGAATTTGCCTTGCAGCAGCGACGAGCCAAAACCGGTAACGATTTTATGCAGCTGCATTTGCAGCAGGTAGTGGCTATTTCCTGCTGTATGCGCTGGGGCGCAGATAAAATTCATGTGGGCAGCATCGGAACACCGGAAGACAGCGAAGAAACTTTAATTGCGCGTTTTTTTGAGCTGATTGAAACCCATACACCTCAGCTGGTGAGCTGGAACGGTGGCGGCTTTGATTTACCAGTATTACATTATCGTGCTTTGATTTATGGCATCAGTGCGGCACGCTACTGGGATATGGGCGAGGGTGATTTTGGCGACAGTCGTGATTTTAAGTGGAATAACTACATCAGCCGCTATCATGCACGCCATTGTGACTTAATGGATTTACTGGCTTTATATCAGTCCCGTGCCTGTGTACCTCTGGATGATATGGCCAAACTATGCGGCTTTCCGGGAAAGCTGGGTATGGACGGTAGTAAAGTCTGGGCAGCTTATCAGCAGGGCGAGCTGGCACAGATCAGACATTATTGCGAAACCGATGCAGCCAATACTTATTTAATGTATCTGCGCTTTAATCTGTTACGCGGTTTCCTGGATGCAGACGAATATGAGCAGGAAATCCGTTGTCTTAAAGGTTATCTGAGTACGCAACAGGCGGCACACTGGCAGGAGTTTCTGAGTGCATGGGGCAGATCGGTCTGATTATCAAAACAAATAAGCCGAAAACTGAAATGATGATTTGTATGAGATGTTTTCTGAGATGAATATGCGCAGGCTGGTGCTGGTCGGAGTGGGGCTGATTGGTGGCTCTCTGGCACTGGATTTAAAACGTGCCAGACTGGTTGCTGAAGTAGCCGGCATTGATATCGATGCCGATAATCTGACTCGTGCACTGGAACGGCGGGTAGTTGATTATACCTATACGCAGATTAATGCAGAGAGTGTGGCAGAAGCCGATATGGTGCTGATAGCCACTCCAGTGAATACTTTACCGGCAATTTGCCGTCAGCTGGTTCCCTATTTATCTGAGCATTGTATTGTTACTGATGTGGGCAGTACCAAGCAGCTGGCATTAAAAGCCTTTGCTGCTGAATTACCGCATCATTATCCGCGCTGTGTGGCCGCTCACCCGATTGCCGGTTCAGACCGGCATGGTGCACTGGCGGCGCAGTTTGGTTTATTTGCCGGAAAAAAATGTATTGTTTGCGCTCATGAACAGCAGGACGAAGCTGCATTACATACAGTTGTTGCTATGTGGCAGGCTGTACAGGCGCAGATTTATCATCTGGATGCGGCACGACATGATGCAATTTTTGCCGCTGTCAGTCATTTACCGCATATGCTGGCTTATGCATATGTACACCAGTTGGCCGAAGCAGCAAATGCCGATGAATTGTTGCAATTTGCCGGCAGCGGATTTCGGGATTTTACCCGCATTGCAGCCAGTAATCCGCAGATCTGGACAGATATCTGTCTGGCTAATCGTCAGGTACTGGCTGGTTTACTCCAGCAGCAACAATATGAACTGGCATATTTACAGGACTGTCTGCAACAAGGAGATGCACAAAAATTGACTGCTTTTTTTGCAAAAGCACAGAAAATACGCGAAGACTGGCATAATTAGTGTTCATGAACCGAAGTCAGCGGTAATGTTGTCTGACGATGGTTTGGTTTGGGCTAAGTTATGGTTAGATAAAGTGTTTTTTTATGCTGTTTGCGGGAAAAGATATGTGCAGTTAATGAATTTTGCGGTATTTTTAATTAAAATAACTATATTTTGTCGAATTAATACAAAATATGACTTGCTATGCATGCGTAGTTGAGGCATAATTCGCTTCGTTAAATCAGCTCCTAGTTGGTTTAACAGTTTCTCCTCTATTTCTCCTTTGTAGACTTGGCGCACACTTAATCGTGTGCGCATTTTTTTATCTTTTTTTCTTTATGCTAATGGAATTTTAAAGCAGATGGTGTGTATTAATATTTTTTTGATGGCTGGAGTAAATATAGCCTGATGTTTAGTTGCTTTCAGCTTCGGTGACAGAATTGTTCATTACGGCCTGAGTAAGTGAATTTACCAGACAGATATGAATACTGGTAAGCAAAGGTATTCGGTGCTGTCATGCAAATAGAATTAATGCCAGGATAAATTCTTTTGACCAGTTTAGTCATTAGATGACCGGTTTGATTGTTTCTGAGGATACTTTGATATGGACGCTAATATCTCTGGTGAAAGTAATCTGCAAATTTTGCTGCAATCTGCTTCACCGCAGCATAATCCGGGCAAATATGTATTTTGTACTGTACAGCAGCCTGCACCAGCATTGCTGACCGCTGCTGTGGCGATTATGCAGGAAAACGAGGGTACTACGCTGGTTTTACCGCAGGCAGTTGCTGATGAGTATCAGCTGAATTATGAATATATTGCCGGCTGGATTACATTAATGGTGCATTCTTCGCTGGCGGCTGTCGGGCTGACTGCTGCTTTTGCGCATGCACTGGCACAACAGAATATCAGTTGTAATGTTATAGCCGGTTATTATCATGATCATATTTTTGTAGCTGATGATGATGTGCAGCAGGCTTTGGTTATTCTGAATAATCTGGGTCAGGCATCATAGTCAGCTTATGCAATAGATAAAACTATGAATGATGATGTTCAATAACAGCGTTGGTGGTTTTGTTAAGCGGAGAAAGAAAATAATTTTGATTGTTTCTATGCTTTGGTAAAACCAAGTACAGGTATTCAGGGTCTTATCAGTACGTAACCAAGCTGCGTAGCTGTAACACTGACTTGCATTCGTTCTTTTAACGTAGGGAGTGTTTTTAAAGTTTGGGCAGCAATCGTATCGACCCATTGATGCCATTCGGCATTAATTTTAGGATGATCATTCCAAAGGGGGGCGCCAGATACTAAAGGTTGTAATGCCTGACTCACTGTTGATGGATTTGGAAAATGTTGCATAGCCACTTCTGCCGTGTTCGCAAGTGTTGTTTGTACAAAAGTTAGCATAAACATTAAAGCCGTCAACTTGAATTTTATTTGTGATCCTTTTTATCTATATGAGATTGATTAAGCAAGATTGCCTGTTGCTTTTTTATATAAACTAAAACACAAGGCGGTAATGATGGCACCCATAATACAAATAATCGTGGCCGTGATAAAAATGCCACTAAACCCTAATTGGTCAAAGGTCATTCCACCAACACCAGCCGCTAAACCAATGGAAAATTGAATCGCGGCAACCGATAATCCACCAACCAGTTCAGCTTTATCAGCAAGCGTTCGAGTGATCCACGTTGACCAACCAACAGGGATAAATCCAAACACAAATCCCCAAGCAATCACTAATGTAGTATCCATAGTCACATTATCAGAACTTAAAAACCTATATTTAATAAATAAGAGCATGGCTATAGCGGCTAAAACTAAATGAATGGCGATCATCACAGGTCTAAAAAATCGACCAAGTAATAAACCCGCAACAAAGGTTCCGATGCAATTAGCGATACCAAACACCAATAAAATAAGGGTTAACGGACCGGCTTGTAGTGCTAAATTGTGCTCTAAAAACGGTCGCAGATAAGTAAAAAAGAGGTGATAACCTCCATAACTAAAAATTGTCCCGATAATGCCAAGAAAACACCAACTTTGCTTAAATAGGGCAAACATATTTTTAAAATTACTGCTTTCACGCGGCGGTAAAGATGGTAGGGTAAGCCGTTGCCAAACTAGCGCGATAAAACTTAATGCCGCAGCAATAAAAAACACATTACGCCAACCGACTAAATGACCTAAATAACTGGCAAGAGGCAGTGAAATAATCGTTGCAACCGACACTCCGGCATAGACAATACTTAATGCTCGGGGAATATCTTTACTCGGCGCTAATTGTAATACTACAGCAGATGCCATTGACCAAAATCCGCCAACACAAATCCCTAATAGCGCTCGACCAATCAGCATAATGAAATAATTAGGCGCAACAGCAATGAACAAATTGGATAATACTAATAAAATAGAAAAAGTGAGTAATACTACTCGACGATTAATATTTTGGGTCATGGGTGCGAGAACCAAACTGGTGACTACCGCAAAAATCCCCACCATTGTGACGCTTTGGCCTGCTTGACCTTCAGTAATATTGAAATCTTGTGCGATAGGTGTTAATAAGCTAACGGGAATAAATTCCGCGGTAATCAAACTTGTTACCCCAATAAATAGCGAGAATATTGCTCCCCAATACGCCGTAGTTGGGGAATTTAATGTGTTATCTGACATGGTTAATCCCATTATTATATTAAAGACGAATGAATTGAATGGGTCATAGTCTAAATAGCAGCTAAAGATATGTAAATTACTTATATTTTATGGTTATTTATGCCTTAAAAGCATGGGTATAAGCTGTATTTAATGTCATTAATATCAATAAAAAGAAGTCATAAGAATAAGCTCAGCAAAATAGGAGAATCATTTTGCTCACTTCTATATTCAGAGGGATTTATTGAGAAAAAGCCTGTTTCATTCGCTGTAAACCGATTTCAGCTGCTTTTGAAAAAATTTGATAACGTTTCCAAACTATGTGAATATTAACCGTTAATTGTGGCTCTAAAGGTTTAAAACAAAGATGACTATTACCAGTCGTGTTAATCAGCTTATCAATACTTAATGCATAACCCATGTTTTTTTCAACCATAAGTGAGGCATTGTAAAGTAGGTTATATGAGCCAATCACATTGAGTTTATCTAAATCACGTTTTAACCAGCGCGTAATTCGGATATCGACTTCTTTCTGTTTAGAGATAATAAGTGGCAAGTTCCATAAATCGCTAGGTCTAATCACATCTTGATGCGCAAGTGGACTATCTTTACGCATTAATACTCCCCAAGTATCTTTTTCGGGCAATAGTAACGACTCATATTTGCTAATATTTTCCACACCAATTAATAATCCAAAATCGAGTAAGCCTTTATCGATACGTTCTGTTACTTCATCAGCATCACCACTATAAATATGCACATGAATTTGCGGATAGTCGTGTTGTAATGCCTTAACAACCTCAGCAATTAATCCCATGGCATGGGTTTCACCACAGCCAATATAGATATCGCCACTGATTTCCTCAGCTGAGGTTTGAAACTCTAATTCAGTTTTTTGCACTAATTCCAAAATTTCTTCAGCACGTTTGCGTAAACGCATACCTTCATCGGTTAAGGTAATTTTACGACTGCCTCGAATAAATAAGGTTTTACCCAACTCTTGCTCTAATTCAGCCAGTTGACGAGATAATGTTGGCTGAGTCAGATGTAAATACTCAGCAGCCGCAGTGATACTTTCCTCTCTAGCAAGAGCTAGAAAATAACGTAATACTTTAATATCCAAAATGACCTCACATACAACTATTTTTTATGCTTAAAAAGTATAACAATAATTAAGTTATAGGAAAGAGGCATGTTGTTTTTATGTACAGTTCGAATGTAGAGTTATGTATAGTTAAAATGCAGACCATACATATAATTTTACCGGTCAGTAAAAAATAACCATGCTAAGTGTTAACGCTACTATAGTTATCTTTCTGTATTTAAAAACAGGAGTTTTTGCCAAATAAACAGAACAGGGCAGACAATTTATTGTCTGCCCTGTGGTTCAGGATAAGTAATTAATGGTGATGCGGAAAATCTGCCGGTAATTCGCTGGCCGGACAGTTAATAACGTTTTCATTATTTTCGCCGCAATCTTCAATAAAAGTAATGGTAGCAAATTCGTCAATAACTTCTGTCGGATAAACCGGGCCCGCTTCACGATAAGCTTCCATTTGTGCAATATGCTCGTTCTGGAAACAAACAGTATGTTCGGGATTATTCATTACCCAGCGCGGGAAGAAGATGGTGCCGTGAAATAATTTGTCTTCCAGATTGATAATCAGACTGACATCTGTACCGGTAGGTTCTGTCCATGAAATTTTATATACGCCGGCTGCTACGCGTACCAGATAAACTTTCTGATCTTTTACCCAGCGGTTACCCACCAGACCGCTATGAATACGATAATCGATGGTAGTGGCATTTTTAACATAAACTTCGTAGTTCCAGCCATTGTCGTAGGTATAAACCAGATGTTTACCAAGAATGTTACTTAAATCGGCAGTATCAAATGCAGGCATTTTTTTTACCTTTTGAATTGAAGTTAACCTGAATAAAAACAAATAAAGTGTAAACCTGTATTTATCTGATGAATAACGCTAATATTGGTTTAAACCGTTTCAAAATTTCGATTGATTAAGTAATGAAAACAACGCTGGAGCAATGGCAGTTATTGCAGGCCGTAGTCAGTTACGGCAGTTTTGCCCGTGCCGCTGAAGCTTTTAATCGCAGCCAGTCTTCGCTAAGTTATCAGCTGACGCTGATGCAGGAGCGTCTGGGGGTAACGCTATTAACTATTGTCGGCCGTCGTGCAGAACTGACAGCATCCGGACAGCAGTTGCTGGCACAGGCATTACCACTGTTGCAGGGATTTGAAGCGCTGGAAAATCGTTCCCGGGCTCTGAAACGCGGAGAGCGGGCAAGATTAGACTTGGTAGTAGACAGTATTTTTCCTAAAGATCGTCTGTTTTCAGCATTGCGCTGTTTTCAGCAGGCTTATCCGTCTACTCAGATACATCTCACAGAGGTATTGCGCAGTGAAAGTTGTGCTGT
The DNA here is from genome assembly GCF_016100525.1 of Snodgrassella sp. W6238H11. NCBI lineage: Bacteria > Pseudomonadati > Pseudomonadota > Betaproteobacteria > Neisseriales > Neisseriaceae > Snodgrassella > Snodgrassella sp. W6238H11. The sequence continues at coordinate 69,127 of NZ_JACFSH010000002.1, forward strand.
TTTACAACAGCGGCAGGCGGATGTTTATATTATCACCCCAAGTGCTGAGATGATGAGGCAGGGTAAGTTATTGCTGGAGGTGAATTTTGTAGCAGTTGTGCGGCATTCGCACCCTTTACTGGATTTACCGGCACCATTGAGTCAGGATGTTCTGATGCGTTATCCGCTGATTGAAATTGTTAGTCGTGAACAACAGCAACTGCCTTACAGGCAGATTACTGCATCAGAAAACTGGACATTCACCACGATTGAAACAGCTATTGAGGCAGTCAGTCAGGGGGTGGGTTATGGCTGGCTGCCTGAAAAACGGATTAAAAATCAACTGGCCTGCGGAGAATTAAAATTATTGCCATTGCGCCAGGGTATGCGCCGTGCAACGCCGGTTTATTTATTTCTCAATCAGGAAGAAGAACAGCTGGATGATGAAACTGCATTGCTGGTAAAGTATATTCAGGATGCTGAATAAGTATACAGCGTTGTAATGGTACCGGACATAATGCAGCCAAAGATTTATTCCAGATGCAACATCTGTTCTTCCTTCACTTCTTCCATAACAACATAACTGCGGCTTTCAGCCGCCGCGGGCAATTGCAACAGAATATTACCCAGCATGTTGCGGTAAGCGTGCATATTCGGCAGGCGAACTTTTATCAGGTAGTCGTATTCACCGGAAATCAGATGACATTCGAGCACATGCGGAATAGTCAGAACTTCACGCCGGAAGTCTTCAAAAATATTGCCGGATTTAGAGCGCAGTTTGATTTCAACAAATACCAGCAGGCTCTGATTCAGGGCGCGAGGATTGAGGCGGGCGTGATAGCCGGTAATAATGTTTTCCCGTTCCAGCCGCCGTACCCGTTCGGTAACAGGTGTGGTGGAAAGGCCAACCTTATCGGCCAGCTCGGTCATGGTCATCCGGGCATTTTTCTGAAGCAGGGACAAGATTTTCATGTCCACTTTATCTATAGGGTGCATGGTTTTTGATAGTATGAATGTGAGTATTTATTAAAATACTCCATTTTTTTGTTTAAATAAAGTGAAATTCACTATCAGGCTTTGTTTACACTAGGGAAAGTAACTGAATTAAGGTATTTGTGAAATTTGTGGTTAAACCAATAGGTTATTCCGGTTAATTACCAGAGAGAGGATATTATGAAAGTGCTGATTATGGGAGCCGGTATTGTGGGGGTAAGTACTGCATGGTATCTGGCTAAAGCAGGACATGAAGTCACTGTGCTGGAGCGCGCTGATCAGGCAGCAATGGAAACCAGTTTTGCCAATGCCGGTCAATTATCATATGGTTATACCACCCCGTGGGCAGCACCCAATATTCCGGCCAAAGCATGGAAATGGCTGTTTAAAGAACATTCCCCTTTGCTGTTTCGGCCTGATGGCAGTCTGTTTCAGCTGCAATGGCTCTGGCAGATGTACCGTAATTGTAATGCCCGAAGCTATGCCACCAATAAAGAACGCATGGTGCGGATTTCCGAGTACAGCCGTGCGATGTTACAGCAATTGCAGGCAGAAGAAAATATTCAGTTTGAAGGTCGCAGCAAAGGTACTTTACAGATTTTCCGTACAGAAAAAGAGGTTATCGATTCCCGTTCCGATGTAGCTGTTTTACAGGAATTCGGTGTGCCTTTACAGGAGCTCAGCAGTGTTGCCGAATGTGTCCAATACGAGCCTGCACTGGCACATATGACCGGAAAGCTGGCTGGTGCCCTGTATTTACCACAGGACGGCACCGGTGACTGCCATTTATTTACTACTGAGCTGGCCAGAAAATGTGAAGATCTCGGTGTAAAATTCCTCTACAGACATGCTATTACTGAAATACAGCAGGATAAATGCAGTATTAAGGGTGTTATGGCCAATGGTCAGTACTTTACTGCCGACCATTATGTTTGTGCTCTGGGCTGTTTTAGTCGCAGTATGCTGAGCGGGCTGGGTATTAATCTGCCGGTATATCCGGTTAAAGGTTACTCACTCACTATTCCGATTACCGATGAAGCAAAAGCACCGGTTTCTACTGTGATTGATGAAACTTATAAAGTGGCAGTAACGCGTTTTGATAAACGTATCCGTGCCGGTGGTATGGCTGAGTTGTCTGGTTATCGTATTCATCTGAACCCTAAACGTAAAGCAACACTGGATTTGGTGGTGAATGATTTATTTCCGGATAGCTGCCGGACTTCGGAAGCTTTTTTCTGGAGCGGTCTGCGCCCGATGACACCCGACAGTACGCCGATTATTGGCGCCAGCCGTTTTGTGAATCTGTCTATCAATACCGGACACGGTACGCTGGGCTGGACAATGGGGCTGGGTTCGGGAAGAATTCTGGCTGATTTGATTAGTGGTGTTAAACCGGAAATTGAAACCAGTGATTTATCGCTGGCTCGTTATGTTTAAGCAAGTTCAGAACGATTCGGGTAAATTTTGCTCTCATTGGAGCTTATTTTGTCCCGTTTGTCAGGGCAGACAGAAACGGTAAAATTTTTTATCATAATATTAATATATTATTAATTTATCTGATACGGCTGGCAGTTATGGTGGTATATGAAATTCAGATAGAGATAATGATAAAATTTTATTACTGAAAGCTGTTGCTGCATGGCGGCTTTGCTTAAATAATGAAATTTGATAATCAGGATAACAGGGGAGCAATGATGCGTCCGTTAGTTGCGCAGATTCGTTTGAATCACTTGCGTGATAATTTTCTGGCTTTAAAGCAGATGCATGGCGGCGGCAAAATGCTGGCCGTGGTTAAGGCCAATGCTTATGGACATGGCGCTGTGCGCTGCGCGCAGGCACTGGCTGATATAGCTGATGGTTTTGCGGTGGCCTGTATCAGTGAGGCAGTGCAGTTGCGTGAAGCTGGTATACAATTACCGATCATCATGCTGGAAGGGGTTTTTGCTGCTGAAGAATATGCGCTGGCAGACCGTTACCAGTTGTGGCCTGTAGTAGGTAATTTATGGCAGCTGGAAAGCTTACTGGATTATGACTGGCAGAAACCGGTAACAGTCTGGCTGAAAATGGATTCCGGTATGCACCGAACCGGCTTTTTCCCTCATGATTATGCACCTGCCTTTCAGGCTCTGATTCAAAGCAGTAAGGTAGCTGATGTGGTGAAAATGACCCATTTTGCCTGTGCAGATGAGCCGATGAAAACCATGACGGCTGAACAGATTCGTACTTTTGAGCTGACCTGTGCCAATTTGCCCGGTGAGGTAAGTCTGGCTAATTCAGCTGGCATAATGGCCTATCCGCAAACACAGTGCGGCTGGGGACGGGCGGGGCTGGCTCTTTATGGTATTTCGCCGATGGGTGGTGCTGATAGCCGTTTCAAGCCGGTAATGCGGCTGGTAAGTAAAGTATTCGGAGAACGGGTTTTGCAGATGGGAGAACCGATTGGTTATGGTGCCAGTTATGTCACTACCCGTTCAACCCGTGTCGGGCTGGTGGCCTGCGGCTATGCTGACGGCTATCCGCGCCGTGCGGCAACAGGCACGCCGGTGGCAATTGACGGGGTACGCAGTTGTGTTCTCGGTCGGGTTTCCATGGATATGATGACAGTTCAGTTGGATGACCACCGGCAGTCACTCGGCAGTGAAGTGGAATTATGGGGTGATATTGTTAATGTAAATGAAGTAGCCGCCGCCGCCGGAACCATTTCCTATGAGCTGCTGTGTAATGTTAAACGTGCTGAAATGGTGTATGAATAAATGGTATGGATTGTCAATTATTGGGTAAATGTTTGGCAAGACAGAAAAATTGGTTTATAAAGATGTAATATGTTCTCAGGCAGCCTTTCAAGCTGCCTGAAGTTATTTTTTTTTGAGTTTATGATAATGGAAATAGAAACACTGAAACTGGCCAAAGATTTGATAGCACAGCCATCTGTCACGCCGGATGATCATGGTTGTCAGCCGCTGCTGATGAGCCGTCTGACAGCACTGGGATTCAATATTGAAACCTTCAGATTCGGGGAAACGGATAATTTTTATGCCGTTTACGGCCGGCAGGGGCCGCTGGTTTGTTTCGCCGGACATACTGATGTGGTACCAACCGGCGATGAAAGTCGCTGGACTTCGCCTCCGTTTACACCTGCAGAGCGTGATGGATACCTGTATGGGCGTGGTGCTGCCGATATGAAAAGCAGTATTGCAGCTTTTGTGACCGCTTGCGAACGCTTGCTGGCTCAACAACCTGAATTGCCGTTGCGTCTGGCTTTACTGATTACTTCTGATGAAGAGGGTGACGGACACGATGGTACCAAACGTGTGGTCGAAGTTTTAAAAGAGCGGGGAGAGCACATTGATTACTGCATTGTGGGTGAGCCTACGGCAGTTGATACACTGGGGGATATGATAAAAAACGGACGACGTGGTTCTTTGTCGGGTACGCTGCAGGTGCACGGACGTCAGGGACACATCGCTTATCCTCATCTGGCTGCCAATCCGGTGCATCTGGCTGCTGCGGCACTGGCTGAGCTAACTGCCACGCACTGGGATGACGGAAATGCTTATTTTCCGCCTACCGGATTTCAGATTTCCAATATTCATGCTGGTACAGGCGCTACTAATGTAATTCCCGGAGAGCTTACCGTACAGTTTAATTTCCGGTTCTCAACGGAATCGACAGCGGAAAGTCTGCGCCTGCAGGTACATGCCATTCTGGATAAATATAATTTAAACTATGATTTGCAGTGGGCTTTGTCCGGAGAACCGTTCCTGACCGCTGCAGGACGTCTGACTACGGTAGCACAGGCTGCCATTGAGCGTGTTTGTGGTGTGAATACTCAATTATCTACTACGGGCGGTACGTCAGACGGTCGCTTTATTAAGGCTATCGCCAGCGAATTAATAGAACTGGGTCCGGTTAATGCCACGATTCATCAGATAGATGAGTGTGTGGATATTGCCGCAATAGCTCAGTTATCGGCTATTTATGAGAATATGCTGCAACAGCTGGCACAAGCTGATTTTACTCATACTGCATAAGGAGAAACTAATGGGGATGCTGAAACAGAAACATTTTTTAAAACTGCTGGATTATACGCCGGCAGAAATTCAGACGCTGCTTGATCTGGCCGCCAGCCTGAAAGCTGAAAAGAAAAATGCAGCGGAGCAGCCGCGTCTGACTGGTAAAAATATTGCTCTGATATTTGAAAAAACATCTACCCGTACCCGTTGTGCTTTTGAAGTGGCTGCGCATGATCAGGGTGCACATGTGACTTATCTGGACAGCAGTGGCAGCCAGATCGGGCATAAAGAAAGTATCCGTGATACTGCACGGGTTCTGGGGCGCATGTATGACGCGATTGAGTATCGTGGTTACGGACAGGAAATTGTCGAGCAGCTGGCTGAATATGCCGGAGTTCCGGTGATTAATGGTCTGACCAATGAATACCATCCGACGCAAATGCTTGCTGATTTGCTTACTATGAAAGAAAACAGCAAAAAGCCTTTGAATCAGATTGCCTATGCTTATGTGGGTGATGCCCGTTACAACATGGGTAATTCTTTGCTGGTTGCCGGTGCCAAAATGGGTATGGATGTACGTATTGGTGCACCGCGGGCTTTCTGGCCGAATGACGCTCTGGTAGAACAGTGCCGCTCAATTGCAAAGCAGACCGGTGCACGGATTACATTAACTGAAGATGCAGCCGCAGCTGTTGATCAGGCTGATTTTATTCATACCGATGTCTGGGTATCAATGGGAGAAGCGAAAGAAACCTGGAAGGAACGGATTGAGCAGCTCAGACCTTACCGCGTTGATGCGCGTCTGATGGCTGCCAGCAATAATCCTGAAGTGAAATTCATGCATTGTCTGCCGGCAATTCATAACCGCGATACTCAGGTAGGACAGTGGCTTTTTAATGAGTTTTCTCTGGATGGCGCCGAAGTAAGTGAAGAAGTATTTGAAAGTGTTGCTTCTATTGTTTTTGAACAGGCAGAAAACCGGATGCATACCATTAAAGCAGTATTGGTAGCATTATTAACTACCTGACCGGGGCAGGCCTGTAGTAAATGGAAAGAATGGTTATGAAAACATCCCCCAATCAGTTACCTATTAATCCGCATTATCTGGCATTATTGTTGTCAGTGATGGTGGCTATTATGCCGTTTTCCACAGATATTTATTTATCTTCTGTACCGGAAATGGCGACTTCTTTACATGCACCGATTGATCAGATTGAACGCAGTCTGGCCAGTTTCATGTTTGGTGTTGCGCTCGGACAATTGCTTGGGGGGGCAATATCCGATATTAAAGGGCGCAAAATCATTGCTATGATTGGTCTGAGTGTCTATCTGGTGTCTGCTATTGCCATTGTCTTTATTCACTCAGCCGGAGAATTGCTGTTCTGGCGCTGGATTCAGGCACTGGGCGGCGGTATGGCCACTGTTACAGTTGGTGCAACTGTACGTGATTTCTTTCATGGCAATGAAGCCGCGAAAATGTTTGCCACCATTGGTATTATTACTCTGGCTGCACCACTGGCTGCGCCCATGCTGGGTACAGCACTGGCTGCTCTTGGCGGCTGGCGGGTTATCTTTATATTTCTGCTGGTATATGCTCTGGCCGTACTGATTTGTGTATGGCGGTTTATGCCACAGGTTAAAATGGATATTCAGCCATTGGATAGCAAAGTTTTTCGTAAGATAAAAGAAAATTTTTCAGTGGTTTTTCATGAACGCGAAGCGTTGGGATTCATGTTTTTCCAAACTGCTGCTTTTGCAGCTATGTTTGTATTTCTGACTGAATCTTCCTTTTTGTACATGAATATATATGGTCTTAGCCCGCATCAGTATTCATGGGCCTTTGGTGCCAATGTGATTACTATGATGCTGTTTAACCGGGTAACAGCCTATCGTCTGCGTACTACGCCGGCTCGCAACATTTTGCTTGGCGGTGTGCTGTTGCAGTTAAGCTGTAATTTATTATTAACCATTGTGGTATGGAGTATGGATCGTCCGCCTTTCTTCCTGTTACTGTTGCTGATTATGTTTTCAATTGGTTCACAGGGTTTGATTGGTTCCAATACTCAGGCGTGTTTCATGAGCTATTTTCGTAAAATTGGTGGCAGTGCCAATGCTGTACTGGGAACAATGCAGTTTCTGATTGCCGCTACTGTAGGCTGGCTGACTACACTGCTGCATAATAGTTCGACACATGTGATGCCGACAATGATGCTGATTTCCACCAGTTGTGGTGCCGTATTATTATGGGCTTTATCACATACCGCATGGCAAAAAAAACATAAATAATAACGGGCAGCCCGCAGTAGGCTGCCTTTTTCTTGTTTTTCTGAATAAACTATTAATAACACTACTAATTATGTCTGATAACGATAAACTCAAACCACACCGCGATGCTATAGACCGGATTGACAGTGAAATTCTGCGTTTGTTAAACCAGCGAGCTACTCATGCTCAGGCCATTGGTACATTAAAGGGTGAGGGCATAGTGTACCGTCCTGAACGTGAAGCAGTCGTTTTACGCCGGATTCAGGAACAAAATCCGGGACCATTGTCCGGTCAGGCAGTTGCACGTTTACAGCGGGCGATTATGAGTGAATGTCTGGCACTGGAACGACCGTTAACTGTGGCTTATCTCGGACCTAAGGGTACATTTACCGAACAGGCTGCTATTAAACATTTCGGTCAGGCTGCACAGACACATCCGTGTACTTCAATTGATGAATGTTTCCGTCTGGTCGAAGCGCAGCAGGCCGATTATGTGGTTACACCTGTCGAAAACTCTACTGAGGGGTCGGTGGGGCGCAGTCTCGACCTGTTATTAACCACGCCTTTAAAAGCTTGTGGTGAAGTCAATCTGCGCATTCATCATCAGCTACTGCGTGCTGTAGCATCGCAACAGGATATCACTAAGGTTTATGCACATGCTCAGGCACTGTCACAGTGCCGGAACTGGCTGGATAAAAATCTGCCGGAGCAGGTAGCCCGGATAGCTGTTGCCAGTAATGCAGAAGCAGCACGACTGGCTGCCGCAGACAGTAGTGCAGCAGCCATTGCCTCACTGATGGCTGCCGATTACTATCAGCTACAGATACTGGCTCAGAATATCGAAGACGAGCCAAATAATACTACCCGTTTTCTGGTATTAGGACGGAATATTACGACCAGCAGTGGTAAAGATAAAACATCACTGGTTGTGGCTGCGCCCAATAAAGCTGGTGCCATGCATGATTTACTTCAGCCTTTTGCAGATCATCAGGTATCTATGACAAAACTAGAAAGTCGTCCCAGTCGTGGTGGTTTGTGGGAATATGTGTTTTTTATTGATATCGAAGGTCATCAGCAGAGTGAGGATGTGGCAGCTGCATTGGCTGTCTTGCAACAGCGTTCAGCTTTTCTGAAAATAATTGGTTCTTATCCGCAGGCAGTGATTTAAATGCAAAGTTAATATTTATCTGAAGCAGATACCATTGACTTCTGGCATGGAGATAAAACAAATATGAAAAATATTGTTGTATATTGTGGTTCTAATCTGGGGCAGAACAAAGCTTATTTCGACGCAGCTCAGCAGCTGGGACAGGAAATGGCTCAGCAGGGATACCGTCTGGTTTATGGTGGCGGCAATATTGGTCTGATGGGTACGATTGCTACTGCTGTACTGGAACATGGTGGTGAAGTTATTGGTGTTATTCCGAGTTTTCTGAAAAATCTGGAAGGTGCGCATCCGGGGTTAACCGAATTGTATGAAACCACCAATATGACCGAGCGCAAAAATAAAATGATTGAACTGGCTAACGGCTTTATTGCCATGCCCGGCGGACTGGGAACTTATGAAGAACTGTTTGAAGTTCTCTCACAAGCTCAGCTGAAACTGCATCCTCATCCGATAGGAATTCTGAATGTAGCCGGTTTCTTTGATCCCTTAATTCAAATGCTGCAAAATACAGTCACTGCCGGTTTTATGCCGCCGGAAAACATGGATTTACTTTGTCAGTCCGCTAAACCAGCGGAGCTGCTGGAACAAATGCGCCTCTGGCAGCCGCGTGATGCAGTTAAATGGGTTACTCCGCAATGGGCGCAGCAAACCAGAGAAACTTTATGCTGACCTTAGCTGTACTTAATCATCTTATCCAGCAGAATGTGGAACTTAAAGTGCGCTGGCAGCAATACCGGCAACGGGTTGTAGCGCTGGTGTTACCTATGCTGACTCTTAAAGGGCGCATTGATGATCAAGGATTCTGGCAGGAAGATTCTGCAGAAGCTGAAACCACCATTATTATCGCTCCGACAGCTCTGACTAAAATGCTCAGTGGTGTACAGCCGGGAGTGGGTGACGTACAAATTACTGGTGACCGTACCCTGGGTATGGCGATTTTGCCGCTTATACAGGCATTGCAGTATGACTGGCGTGACGATCTGGCCAGACTGCTTGGTGATGCTGTGGGCGGAAAGGTGGCACTGGAACTGGAGAGTTTCTATCAGCAAGGCTGCGCTATTGGTCAGAATATTGCAGCACAGGTTGCAGATTATGCACAGGAAAGTGATGCGATTGTGGTCGGGCAGAAGCAATTACAACGTTTTTCTGCTCAGGTCGAAACATTACGTGATGATACAGCCCGACTGGCCGCCCGAATTTCCCGCTTGCAGCAGAAAACTGACTAATATTCCAGCACGTGAGTGGTTTATGAGCCGTTACTGTAGCAGAGAAACGGCTCTGGTATAATTTCAACGATTTTTACTAGATTCTAACGATACATCAATCATGACAAAACAACGCAAAATACTGGTTACTTCAGCCTTGCCCTATGCAAACGGTAATATTCATCTGGGACATATGGTTGAACATATTCAGACTGATATCTGGGTGCGTTTCCAGAAAGCACGCGGACATGAATGCTATTACGTCTGTGCAGACGATACGCATGGTACGCCGGTCATGCTGGCGGCACAGAAACAGGGAATAACACCGGAAGAAATGATTACTCAGGTACGTCAGAATCATCTGGCCGATTTTACCGGCTTTGGTATTGGCTATGATAATTATTACAGTACGCACTCACCTGAAAATGAAGCTTTATCACGCAGCATTTATCTGGCGTTAAAAGCCAATGGAAAAATTGAAAGCCGTACTATTGAGCAATTATTTGATCCGGAAAAAAATCTGTTTCTGCCTGATCGTTTTGTTAAAGGTGAATGCCCGAAATGTCATGCACAGGATCAGTATGGTGATAATTGTGAAGTATGCGGCACTACTTATAGTCCTACCGAACTGATTAAACCGTATTCTGCTATTTCCGGCGCCACTCCTGTATTGAAAGAATCTGAGCATTTCTTCTTTAAACTCGGAGAATGTGCGGATTATCTGAAACAGTGGACTGCCGGCAGTACCAAGCTGAAAAATGGTCGCGAGCAGCCGCATTTGCAGGCAGAAGCCCTGAATAAAATGAATGAATGGTTGCAGAACGATAGCCTGAGTGATTGGGATATCAGTCGTGATGCGCCTTATTTCGGCTTTGAAATTCCGGATGCTCCCGGTAAATATTTTTATGTGTGGCTGGATGCACCTATTGGCTACATGGCATCATTTAAAAACCTTTGTGAACGTCTGGGCATTGATTTTGATCAGTGGTTCTGTGCTGATACTGATACCGAAATGTATCATTTCATCGGTAAGGATATTTTATATTTTCATGCATTATTCTGGCCGGCTACTTTGCAATACGCCAATCTGCGGGCACCGACAGGCATATTTGCACACGGTTTTCTCACGGTAGACGGACAGAAAATGTCCAAATCACGCGGTACTTTTATCACAGCCCGTTCCTATCTTGAGCAACGACTGAATCCCGAATGGCTGCGTTATTATTTTGCAGCCAAACTCAATAGCAGAATTGAAGATCTGGATTTAAATCTGAATGATTTTATTGCTCGGGTTAACAGTGATTTAGTTGGTAAATACATAAATATCGCTGCGCGTGCTGCCGGATTCATCAGCAAACGCTTTCAGGGAACACTGGCTGATGTTAGCAACAGCGAGCTGTTACCACAGCTACAGGCGCAAAGTGAAAATATTGCTGCCAGCTTTGAAGCACGTGAGTATGCGCGTGCCTTACGTGAAATCATGGCATTAGCTGATGCGGTCAATGAGTATGTCGATGCCAACAAACCATGGGAGCTGGCGCGACAGGAAGGACAGGAGACACGTTTACAGCAAGTATGCAGTGAACTGATTAATGCTTTCCGTATTCTGACCGTATATATGTCACCAGTATTGCCGAAGCTTGCTGCAGAAGCAGCCGCTTTTCTGAATGTGGTGCCATTAAGCTGGGCTGATAGTACGACCTTATTACCTGCCGGTCATCATATCAATGCATATCAGCATCTGATGCACCGAGTGGAACAGAAACAGATTGATGATTTGATTGCAGCGAATCAGCAGAATATTCAGGCAGTTGAGGCTGCTGCTGAAACAAAGTATGAGCCTGTGGCAGATACGGCTTCATTTGATGACTTTATGAAAATCGATATGCGTGTTGCCAAAGTGTTGACATGCGAAAAAGTCGAAGGCAGTAGCAAACTGCTCAAATTTCAGCTTGATCTTGGTTTTGAGCAGCGCACAATATTCTCTGGTATTGCCGCCAGCTATCCTGAACCGGAAAAACTGGCCGGAAGAATGGTCATTGTGGTAGCCAATTTTGCGCCGCGTAAAATGGCAAAATTTGGCATGTCTGAAGGAATGATTACTTCAGCTGCCGGTAATGGCAAACTATTTTTACTGGATGTGGATAGTGGGGCTGAACCAGGTATGAAAGTCGGCTGATTATCTTGCTGAAAAACCAGACCAGCTAATATTGCTGGTCTGGTTTTTTATTTATGAATCAAAAAAGTGATGAGATGGTTAATCTCATCACCTGGTATAAGGAAATCAGATTTCTGTAAGCAGAATTTTAAGTTGTATGAAGTGCTTATTTCAGTACTTCATGTAAACGCTCTTCATCAAGGCTTTTTTCCCAGCGCGCAACCACAATAGTGGCACAGGCATTACCTACCAGATTAGTCAGAGCACGACACTCAGACATGAATCGGTCAATACCCAGAATCAGCGCCATTCCTTCCACCGGCACAGAAGGTACTACCGATAAGGTTGCAGCCAAAGTGATAAATCCTGCTCCTGTTACACCTGCGGCACCTTTTGAACTTAACATGGCAACCAGTAACAGCAGTATTTGCTGTTCCAGTGTCAGATCAATATTACATGCTTGTGCAATAAATAATGCCGCCATGGTCATGTAAATATTGGTACCGTCCAGATTGAACGAATAACCGGTTGGTACAACCAATCCGACAATTGATTTCTTGCAGCCGGCTTTTTCCATTTTCTGCATCAGTGTGGGCAGGGCGGCTTCAGATGAGCTTGTACCCAGTACCAGTAACAGTTCTTCCTTAATGTATTTGACCAGCTTGATAATCGAAAAACCGTTATAACGTGCTACAGCACCAAGAACAATCAGAATAAACAGAACGGAAGAAATATAAAAAGTCAGAATCAGATAGAGCAGATTACCAATAGAACTAATACCGTATTTACCTATGGTAAAAGCCATGGCGCCAAATGCACCTATCGGGGCTGCACGCATCAGAATAGATACCATTTTGAAAACGGGCGCCGATAAATCCTGAAAAATATTAATCAGCGGGCGGGCTTTTTCTCCAATCAGTGCCAGTGAGATACCAAACAGAATAGCAATAAACAGAGTTTGCAGAATATTGCCATTGGTTAGCGGGCTCATGGCAGTAGTCGGAATAATATCCATCAGAAAGCCGGTCAGGCTGGATTCATGGGACTTCTGCACATATTCGTTTACCTTGGCACTTTGCAGTGAGCTCGGGTCAATATTCAGACCATGTCCCGGCTGGGCAATATTGGCCACGACCAGCCCGATAGCCAGTGCCAGAGTAGAGAAAGTAAGAAAGTAAACCATAGCCTTGCCGGCGACCCGCCCCATGGTTTTCATATTGGTCATCTCGGCGATGCCGGTTACCACGGTAAGAAAAATAACTGGGGAGATGATCATTTTCACTAATTTGATGAAAGCATCACCTAAAGGTTTCATGCTTTCGCCAACAGTAGGGAAAAAGTTGCCAAGTAAGATACCAATAATAATGGCAATAATTACCTGTACATATAGGATCTGATACCAGCGCTGTTTTTTCGGTGGCGGATTCATTTCCTCAATTTCGAGTGGTAACATGTTTACCTTTCAATGGGTTGTGTTTAAAGGCTACAGTTTTTTAACGTTATTATGTAGTAGGATGTAACATAATTGGCTGATTATAAAGCCTACATAACTTAACAGAAAAGCATTATTAATTACTAAATAAGAACCATGAGACAAAAGGATGTATGATAAGAAAATTTTTTATAGAAAAATAGATGGTTGTATTAGGAATTGACGATAATTTTCTATCGTGTTTTTGAAGTAAAAAATAATTTATATTATTTAATTTAAGATAATTTCATTCAAAATAAATTTATTTTAGTTATAAAAAAAACCGTCTGCTTGAAATAAGCAGACGGTTTGTAAAATATGGTCGGAGTGAAAGGATTCGAACCTTCGACCCCCTCGTCCCGAACGAGGTGCGCTACCGGGCTGCGCTACACTCCGAAAGAAGTTGTGCATTATAGGCAGCGACGAAGACATTGACAAGAGTGAAGCGCAAATTAATTTCAAAAAATATCAGTTACAATTATTCGGCATAAACAACGAACAGACATGGTCTTTTTTTCAGCGGTGGCAATGCCGGCATTTTTCGCCATGCTGCAATATTCTGACTAATAATAGTTTGGGTCGGCATAGTTAAATCTGCGGCAATACACAAACGGGTTTCAGAATGTAAAGTCGCTATGGCATCAGCCAGTAAAGCATCATTACGGTAAGGCGTTTCAATAAAAAGCTGAGTTTCATTTTCCTGTCGTGAGCGCTTTTCCAGAGTATGCAAACATTCAATACGTGCGTTTTTTTCAGCAGGCAGATAACCCTTGAAAGCAAAACACTGTCCGTTGGCGCCAGAAGCCATCAGAGCCAGCATGATACTGGACGGTCCCACGAGCGGCATTACAGTAAACCCGGCCTGATGTGCCAGTGCCACCAGCTGGGCTCCCGGGTCTGCAACAGCCGGACAACCGGCTTCGCTGAGTAATCCCATACTGCGACCGGCCTGCAAAGGTTGTAATAACTTAGCAATATCCCGCTCAGGAGTATGTTCATTCAAAGTGCACAGATTCAGCTCACGAATCGGTGTTTGCACACCGAAGGCTTTTAAATGAGCCCGTGCTGTTTTTTCTGCTTCAACAACGAAGTCAGTCAGGTTAACAATGCATTTTTGTTCATGCGCAAGCAGACACGGTGTATCCGCATTTCCCAGCGGTGTCGGGATCAGATAGAGTACAGGACTGCTCATAAAATATTCATTCCTTCTGCCAGCAGAAAATCCACCAGACGAAAAACCGGTAAACCAATCAGTGCATTCGGATCGGTGCTTTCGATGCGTTTAATTAGTAAAGCGCCTAATCCTTCACTTTTTGCCGCGCCGGCACAATGTACAGCATCCGGTTCACGACTCAGATAATGCTTAATCTGCGCCTCAGTCAGTGAACGCATCATGACGCGTGTTTCATCAATATGCTGATGCAGGCGGTTTTCAGCAGCGTTCAGTACCGCAAGTGCACTGTAAAATATCACTTGCTGACCACTCAAATAGTGTAACATCTGTTGTGCTTTTGTTACGGTTAGTGGTTTGCCCAGTTGCTGCTCGCGACATAGCGCAACCTGATCGCAACCGATAATCAGAGCATCCGGATAAAGACTGGCTAGAGAGTATGCTTTGCCGCTGGCCAAACGCAACGCTGTTTGTGGTGCGGTTTCAGCAGAAAGTGGCGTTTCATCAAAATCAGGTTTAGCCGCGTCAAAAGGAATGTTTAACTGCTGAAGTTGTTGCTGGCGAAAACGGGAGCTGGAAGCCAGAATCAACTTTTTCTCTCTTGGCATAAGTGCGAACTCATTGACATTATAAAGTTTAAATTATATCATCCGCCGTTTATGTTAGACCCTATTTTGATTGATACGGCCACGTTCACACGTGAACAGCAGCAACGCAGCGGTCAATTGCAGCTTCAGGCACTTGACCGGCGGGTTTGGTCGCATGAACTTTTAGCGCAACGCGAAGGCATTATCCAGTATCAGGTTTGTGGTGGTATTGACCGCTGGCAGCGTCCTTTTCTCGACATCAGTGTGGAAGGTCAGCTGGAACTGGTGTGTCAGCGCTGTTTACAGGCTGTTTCCTGGGCGCTGAATGACCAGTCGCATGTGGTGCTGTTTACCAGCGAACAGTTGCTGGACGAGGCCATGGCCGCTGATGAAACACTTGAAGGCGCGGTATGGAGTGCAGAATATAATCTTGCTGCACTGCTGGAAGACCAGATTTTAATGGCTATTCCGGTTGCACCGCGACATGAAGACTGTGATCACACTCTGGCAACCCAAACCAATCAAGACTCAGGTAATCCTTTTGCCAGACTGGCAGGACTGAAAAGCGGCCACTAACGAATTAACTTACATTACCCAGGAGCTTTAACATGGCAGTTCAACAAAACAAAAAATCACCTTCAAAACGTGGTATGCACCGTTCACACGATGGTCTGACCGCTGTACAGGTTTCTACTGATACCACTACCGGTGAAGTACATTTGCGTCACCACATCTCTCCAAACGGTATGTACCGCGGACGTAAAGTAGTCAAAGCCAAAGGTGAATAATTTACACCTTTGATTATTCAATACGTATGAAAGCCAGACATTGCATCTGCAATCACTGGCTTTTTTGTATCCAATATTAGCAGGGTAATTATCCTGCTAAAATAAACTGCTTCCACTTTCCCGGCAGCCTCAATGGCCTGCTTTACACTGACTCGGGTTTCCCATGAAAAAAATCTGGTATAACTACGAAGACATACATCGTGCCATTAAACAGCTGGCAGAAAAAATTCAGAAATCAGAGCATTCATTTGATGCAATGATCGCTATCGGTGGTGGTGGATTTATTCCGGCACGTATATTGCGTAGTTTTTTGAATATTCCTGTATATACTGTTACTTTGTCTTATTATGACGTTAACGACTGCCCGACTGACCAGCCGCAGAAAATACAGTGGACCAATGGTTTTGACGAAAAATTAAAAAACAAAAAACTACTGATTGTTGATGAAGTGGATGACAGCCGGGCTACGCTCGAATACTGTATTCGCGAATTACAGCATGAAGGATTCCAGCATCTTGGGGTAGCAGTACTGCATGAAAAGCGCAAACCCAAAAAAGGGGTATTGCCGGCAGATTTACCTTTTTATAGTGCAATACAGGTTGATGACTGGTGGATTAACTATCCTTGGGATGCGCTTGATATTGATGAGCACTATGAGCATGTTGCAGCCCAAGCTACATCAGAGGCATGATCTATGACCCTGAAAACCATTGCTGTAGATGCCATGGGTGGCGATTTCGGTCTGGATATAACCATTCCGGGGGCGCTGACATTTTTACAGCAGCAAACTGACGCTGCACTGATTCTGGTTGGTGATGAAGCCAAAATCAGAAATGCATTAAATAAAGCTAATGCTTCCATGGAGCGGATTACCATTTGTCCGGCCAGTGAAGTGGTAGGCATGGATGAAGAACCGACTTCTGCGCTCAAGAATAAAAAAGATTCTTCGATGCGTGTGGCCATCAACCAGATTAAAGATGGCCAGGCACAGGCAGCTGTATCAGCCGGTAATACCGGTGCACTGATGGCAACTGCCCGCTTTGTATTGAAAACCATTGACGGTGTTGATCGTCCGGCAATTGCTAAATTCCTGCCCGGCCGCAATAATCATATGACACTGGTGCTGGATCTGGGTGCCAACGTCGATTGCAGCAGCACCCAGCTTTTGCAATTTGCTATTGTTGGTAGCCAGCAGGTGGCGGCACTGTTTCCTGAAAATACGCAGCCAAGAGTAGGTTTACTCAATGTCGGTACTGAAGACATCAAGGGTAACGCAGCTGCTAAAGAAACTCATCAGCTTTTACGACGCAGTGATCTGAATTTTGTCGGCAATGTTGAAGGTAATTCTATTTTTACAGCTGAAGTTGATGTGCTGGTAGTTGATGGTTTTACCGGTAATGCAATGCTCAAAAGTATTGAAGGAGCGGTGAAATTTGCCGGTTCAGTTGTTAAAGAAGAGTTTACCCGCAGCTGGTTTAATAAACTGGCCGCATTAATTGCATTACCAACATTAAAAGGGTTTAAGCGGCGTCTTGATCCGCGGCGTTTTAATGGCGCCATTTTTCTGGGATTACGTGGTGTCGTAATTAAAAGCCATGGCGGTACGGATGCTACAGGTTTCTGTTTTGCCCTGCAGGAAGCTTATAAAGCCATTAAGGCAGATTCAATCACTAAAATTCAGGCCGGTGTTGCACGTCAGCTGGCTGTTATGGAAGAATAAATCACCTTGTTGCAAAGGCAGACAAGTCAAATGACTTTGTTTAAAATATGCCCTTTGCCGTAAATTAAAGACAATGCCATGCTGAATGCCCATATTCTGGGTACAGGCAGTTACCTGCCTGCACGCCGCCTGACTAATGATGACCTGAGCAAATTTGTTGATACCTCGGATGAGTGGATTGCAACGCGTACCGGTATCAAAGCGCGTCATATTGCCGCAGAAAATGAACAGACCAGTGATATGGCTGTTTCTGCAGCGCAGATTGCGCTGGCCGATGCAGGCATTGAAGCAAATGAAATTGATCTCATTATTGTGGCTACCTCAACTGCGGATATGACATTTCCTGCTACTGCCTGTATTGTGCAGAATAAGCTGGGTATTTCCGGCTGTCCGGCATTTGATGTTCAGGCAGTCTGTGCTGGATTCATGTATGCAATGGCTACTGCCAATGCTTATATTAAAAGTGGCATGGCCAGTAAGGCACTGGTTATCGGCGCGGAAACATTCAGTCGTCTGCTTGACTGGAATGACCGGCGTACCTGTGTGTTGTTTGGAGACGGTGCCGGTGCAGTTATTCTGGGTGCTTCCGAACAGGAAGGCGGTATCATCCATACCAAATTACAGGCTGATGGTAATTACAGTCATATTCTGCAAACACCGGGAAAAATTGCAGCAGGAAAAATTGAAGGTTCACCCTATCTGTATATGGACGGGCAGGCTGTCTATAAGTTTGCAGTAAAAGCACTGGCCAATATTGCAAAAGAAGTCATTGATCAATCCGGTTTACAGCCGTCTGATATAGACTGGATTATTCCGCATCAGGCCAATCTGCGCATTATCGAATCTACTGCACGTCATCTCGGTGTATCAATGGATAAAGTTATTGTTACCCTTGCTGAGCAGGGCAATACTTCTGCTGCCTCTATTCCGCTGGCACTGGATGAAGGAATTAAATCCGGTCGGATTAAGCGCGGCCAGACCTTGTTGCTTGAAGGTATCGGAGGTGGCTTTGCCTGGGGTGCGGTTACCTTAAAATATTAATATTGTTCCTATCAGGATCGGATTATGCTATCTCAATCTGCGTTAGCCAATATGTATCCGGTTGTTATGTCGCCCAGTCATGACGGGCGGTATTTTGGTAATTATGTACAGTCATTGCTGGCTTTAGTTGCTGCGCATACCAGTGCAGGTTTTCCGATACAGGTATTTATGCATCAGGGTGAAAGTCTGATTACCCGTGCACGGAATAACTGTGTCGCAGAATTTCTGTCGCATCCGGAATGGACGCACTTATGCTGGATTGATACTGATATCGGTTTTTCACCGGAAGCTTTTCAGCGTCTGCTGCTGGCAGATCGCGATATTGTTGCAGGTGTTTATCCGCTCAAGCGTGAGTCATGGCCGGAAGAAGGTATTCCTGAGCATATGACCCGGCAGCAGTTTAATGCCGCTTATACTCGCTATACCATCAATATCAGTAAGGCAGATACTAATCATGAGGTGCATGTACAGGTAGATGATGAAGGCTTTATTGAGCTGCCAGAGGCACCGACCGGATTTATGGTTATCAAGCGGGAAGTATTTATCCGGCTGATGGAAGCTTATCCTGAGTTGCAATATCAGCCTGATTCTATCGGTGTTACTGATAGGGGATATCACTATCGCTTTTACGATTGTCTTGTTGATCCGGTGACGAAGCGTTATTTATCTGAAGATTTTAGTTTTTGCCGCTTATGGAATCAGTTAGGCGGTAAGATTTATGTTGATGCACGCTCTAACCTGACCCATATGGGTAACAAAATCTATCAGGGGCCTTTTGCCCAGTCACTGGAAGCTAATCTTGCTTACGCAATAGGTGCCCCGGCAGGTGCCAAAATGTTTCTGCACCACGAACAGCCATTACAGACCAATCAGCCTCCGGCACAATAATTGTCCGGACATTAGTTTTATTCAATTCAAGGAAGATCATGAGTATTGCTTTTTTCTTTCCCGGACAGGGGTCACAAAGTCTCAATATGATGTCCGGCTTTAATGATATGCCAGTTGTTAAAGAAACATTTGAACAGGCATCAGAAGCACTTAATCAGGATTTATGGACATTGATGAACGGGGAAGACAGCGCAGCCCTGAACGAAACCGTTAATACTCAGCCCCTGATGCTGACTGCCGGCATTGCCACATGGCGTGTATATCAGCAATTGCATGGTCAGTTACCTGTGATGCTGGCCGGGCACAGTTTAGGAGAATACACTGCGCTGGTCGCTGCCGGCAGCCTAGCATTTCATGATGCTGTGAAACTGGTTCGTCTGCGTGCACAATTAATGCAGGAAGCTGTACCAGCCGGAGAGGGTGCCATGGCCGCAATACTGGGACTGGATGATGATATCGTGCGTCAGGTATGTTTACAGGCACAAAATGAATTATCCGGTACAGTGGCCGAAGCCGTAAATTATAACTCACCCGGTCAGGTAGTGATTGCCGGAACTGCTGTTGCCATTAATCGTGCCTGTGAGCTGGCTAAAGCGGCCGGTGCCAAGCGTGCACTGCCGTTACCAGTATCCGTGCCTTCACACTGCTGTCTGATGAAACCAGCTGCAACCAAACTGGCAGCGGCCATGGAGCAGATCAATATTTCAAAGCCACAAATTCCGGTATTGCATAATGTTGATGTTGCGGTGCATTCAGAACCAGAAACAATTAAACAGGCTCTGGTACAGCAGTTATATTCACCTGTGCGCTGGACTGAAACAGTAAGCAAACTGGTGGCTGACGGAATAACAGAATTTGCTGAATGCGGTCCGGGTAAAGTGCTGGCCGGACTGGCTAAACGGATTGATAAGAGCGCCAGTTGCGTTGCATTAACCAGTGTGCAAAGCATAGAAAGTTTTATTGCTGCACATGTTGATAGCTAAAGGAATAAGTTATGAATCAGGATTTAACAGGTAAAATTGCGCTGGTAACTGGTGCTACCCGTGGAATTGGCGCCGCTATTGCCCGTTTTCTGGCAGAAAAAGGTGCTAAAGTAATTGGTACAGCCACTTCTGCTGCAGGTGTGACTAGCATCAATGAAGCACTGGCTGATTTTGGCGGAGAAGGGCGGGAATTACGTATCGCTGAAGAAAACAGTATTGAAAATCTGATTGCCGACATTGAAAGTAATATCGGTAATATTGCCATACTGGTTAATAATGCCGGTATTACCCGTGATAATTTGCTGATGCGCATGAAAGAATCAGAATGGGATGAAATCATGCAAATTAATCTGAAATCTGCTTTCCGTGCCAGCAAAGCAGTCACTCGCAGTATGATGAAAGCACGCTGGGGTCGGATTATCAATGTAACTTCTGTAGTTGGTTTTATCGGTAATGCCGGTCAGGCTAATTATGCTGCTGCCAAGGCCGGATTAGTCGGATTCAGTAAATCAATGGCGCGAGAAGTGGGCTCGCGCGGGATTACCGTAAATTGTGTAGCTCCTGGTTTTATCGAAACCGATATGACAAAAGTTTTACCGCAAGAGCAGCGTGATTTTTTTGCTGGGCAAACGGCATTGAATCATTTTGGAACTGTAGAAGATGTGGCCGCCGCAGTTTTGTTTCTGGCTAGTGAAGAAGCTCGTTACATTACCGGACAGACGCTGCATGTGAACGGCGGAATGCTGATGCCCTGATATCAGTTAAAGTATTTACAAAGCCATTTTTATCATCTGATAAAAATGGCTTTGTTTTGTATCGGGGATAAATACTATTAAATTGAAAAATCTTCTTCGTAAGAAGAATACAGGGCAGATTCAATCCGCGACCGTGTTAACCCAGGAGCGAATAAGGCCAGAAACTCATAGCCAAAACCACGCAGATAAACATCCTGTCTGAGTATTATCTGGATAAAGGAAGGTTCAAACAGATGTTCTGCACTAATCTGCTGTAAACCTTCATCTTGTTTACTGTCAAAAGCCATGGTGGCCAGCAATCCGATACCCAGTCCCTGAGCAACATAAGTTTTAATGACATCCGTATCGGCTGAAGCCAGTTTAACTCTAGGTAACTGATAGCCTTCCTGAGTAAAAGCACGGGCGATTTTAGATTGTTCAGCGAAAGCAATATCATAAGTGATGAGCGGATAAGCTGTTATGTCTTCGAGCCGTAATGGCCGCTTTAAATCAAGCAGAGGATGATTATCTGGAACTACGATACTGCGATTCCAGGCTTTACAGCTCAATTTGCGTAATTCAGGATGCTCACTTTCCATTTCCATACCAATGGCAAAATCTACTTCTCCCTCCAGCACCATATGACTAATGGCTTTAGGGCTGGCTGTATGGATGCTCAGCTGTACCTGCGGATAACATTCAACAAACGCTGAGATAATTTTTGGCAGAGCATATCGGGCCAATGTATGTGTGGTGGCAATGGTCAGGGATCCAATATTCTGGTCGGCAAATTCTGTACCAATACTTTTAATATTCTGTACTTCACGTAAAATCCGCTCGGCAGTTTCCAGAACAATTTTTCCCGGAGCTGTCACTGCAACCATGCGTTTCCCGTGGCGAATAAATAACCGTACGCCCAGTTCTTCTTCCAGCATGCGTATTTGCTTGGAAATACCAGGCTGAGAAGTAAACAGTACTTCAGCTGCTTCTGAAACATTCAGATTCTGACGATAAACTTCAACTGCATAACGTAACTGTTGCAGCTTCATAGTATTTCAGCCCCTTTTAGGTTTGGAGTTTTTAACTGTCGCTCAAATACAACAAAAAAGCTTCTTTATCTGCATCATAACTCAATTTACCCATTCTGACATGGAACACTTTCACTCTAAGCTTAACATTTTTACACGTTAATCCACCTGTAGCAGACCCTTAAGATAATAGAAGCTTGCTTGTTGTTTTCATGCAACTTAATTAGGGTAAACGCGTGAATTTAGTTGTAAATAAGTGACACAAAGCTATTTTTTAGGCATGATGCACAGTTAGGAAGCGGGTCGTCTAGCAGCTTCGCCTTGGTAGTTTGCATATTGACAGTTTATGCTGCGGTTTTTTATAGTATAGACTTGATTTACCAAGCTACCCGCCCGGTTTGAGCGGCCTGTAAATGGTATTTGTGTATTGATCAGACGAATTTCAGGCTGAATCAGCACATAACAAATTTTTTGATGAGGGAATAACATGACCAAACAGCTAAAATTGAGCGCATTGATCGTTGCTATGGCTGCTTCAACTGCCGCTTTTGCCAATGGTGTTGTACCGGGTGCCGACTGGACCGGTGAACCTGCTGGTGCTTACAATGGCTATACTACCAGTTCTGCTCCTGAAAAAGGAACTGGCGAAATTATCGTCACCCGCGAAAATGGTGCCGATGGTACACCTGAATGTGTGAAGAACCGTTTCAACAACGATCAAGAACCAACTCTGGGTAACAATTGTGGTCACCCAATTGCACAGGCTGCTCCAGAAGCACCTAAATTTGTTGATGAAACAGTATCTTTGTCTGCTAACTTCCTGTTTGGCTTTGATAAATTTACCCTGCGTCCTGAAGCGATCGATACTCTGGATCAGTTGGCTACCCGTCTGGCAGACAGCAGCGTACAGGTTGTACGTGTTGAAGGTCATACCGACTTTAAAGGTTCAGATGCTTATAATCAGACTTTGTCTGATCGTCGTGCTAATACTGTTGCTCAGTATCTGGTTTCTAAAGGCGTTCCTGCTGGGAAAATTTCAGCAGTCGGCTTGGGTAAATCTGAAGCCCGCATGACTGAAACTTGTCAGCGTGAAGTTGCTAAATTAGGCAAGAAAGTTTCAGCTGCTAAGAAACGTACTGCTTTAATCGAATGTATTGCACCTGATCGCCGTGTAGATGTGAAAATCCGCACTCAGGTAGCTAAAAAAGTTAGATAATTTTTCTAATTTTATATTGATGAAAAACCCTGCTTAAAGCAGGGTTTTTTTATGCCAATAAAAATTTTAAAGAAATCAGAATATCTGTATATCCTTTGTATAGAAAATTGATAGTTTTATTTGACAATAATAGGTTGGATGAGCTGGTATCAATTTAAAATCATCAGAATTGTATTACTTTAAAATATTCTCATATAAGTGAATAATTATTAATAAAGTGTTAATATGCATGTTGGTAAAAATAAAATATGATTGATATGAATTATTTGTTCATTATTTTTAATAGTAACGGTTTTTCGAATATACAAATAATATATAAATAAAAATGGCATATTCATTTATAACTAAGTAAACATTAAATCTATTTAATTATAAGTATTCAGTAAAATATAAAATCATTTCATCTATGAAATTTTTTAAATTCCTGTTTTTAATTTTATGCTGTAATTTACTTTTTGCCTGTACCGCACAGTTTCAGCGAGTTCCTAATGTTTCGGGTGAAAAAAAACATGTATCAGTAAAATTTCAGCGACAAAATACTGCGCCACAGACAGGAGTAGTATTGGTTCAGCCGATGGATTTACAAAGAGGTGATATTTTATTTTCTGCCGACTCAAGTCTCAATTCCCGTGTTTTGCGCTTGTTTGGTAATACTTCGGTTAGCCATGCATTTTTGTATTTAGGAGATGGAGAAATAGCAGAAGCCGTGGGTGGTGGTGTGCATATTATGTCTCTGGCTGAAAGCGTTGATGAAAGTCCGTTACTGGCCGTTTATCGCCATCCGCAGCTGAATGATTTACAGGCTGAAAAAATCCGTGAATTTGCCAGAGCAGAGGCTGGCGGGAAATATAATTATATGGGGATTATCAAGCAGACACCTTATACAGTTACCCGTAAAGTGTGTGAATTGCCAGTTATTCCGCGAGCTTTTCGCCATTTGTGCCTGAATACCATGGCTGTAGTACAGGTAACGCCTTTTTCTTCAGATCGTTACTTTTGTTCGCAACTGGTTGTCGCTGCCTATAATTATGCAGGATTGCCTTTAACCAAAACGCCGGCTGAATGGGTTGCTCCCGGGGATTTATTACATATGCGTGCCGGTGATATCCCTTCAGTTGTACCATTATATCCATTACAGTATATTGGTCATTTACGCTGTAAAACCTCTTTATGGCAGCGCAATTGTTCCCTGGCAGATATCTGATATTGATAAACTTCAGATATCTGCCTAATGTATCAAACAGCAGGATATGATTAAATTATTGATTAAAAAAATTAGGTAAATTAAAACATGTTTGAATTAATTTATTAATAATAAATATGTATTTTTTGCTTTCAATAGATTAAATTTATTATAAAAATTAATAGTATTCGTTTTGAAATGAGTTATATCTGAATCCTGAGTAGTTGTGCTGAGAGAATCAAATACAGAATTGAAAAGGAATAATTTCAGCCAAATCTCCGGGCGCGTATAAAAAGTGTAGTACCCGTCTGCCATTAGTCTGAATAGCTTTTGAGGAAGAATGCATAATAAGTGGTCGCATGATAACAGCTCCTCCTTTCGACAGGGTACATTCCTGCTCGCCTTTTTGGTCTCGAAGCTGTGGTAGCGTTGATTCATTGATTCTTCCATACTGATGAGTACCGGCAACTACTTTAAGCGGACCATGCTCGTGCTGGCAATCATCTATGTGTAGCCTCACAGCTACCAGTTGCTGCATATATTGTGCAGGCGGTTGTACAAATAACATATTTTGTTTATGAGACCAGCCAGTAAACTGAGTATCAGAAAACTGATGTCTGACTGCTATGCTTAAATCCTGATGTAAAGGTACCAGCCAGTTTTTATCGGTAGATTTTTTGAATAATGTGCATTGGATAGCCACTGGGTTTATTGGGAGCAAGGAAGTAAGCTGAGTATTATTTTTCAAATTGTTAGCAAGTATCTGACACCATGGTTGTGTCAGAAGCTCACGACTGCCGGCAGTAGTTAAATTAATCTGTTCTAATTGTTGTTCTATATCTGTTAATTGCTGAGGAGTAATTAAATCATTGATAACTACGTAACCATTATGTTCAAAATAATCACGTATTTTCATTATATTTTCCGTTTGTATTTGTTTATCTGAATTAATATTAATATCTTCTAATTTTATTAGGATTAGGTAGATCCTATTTATAGGATAATATGTTGATATTTTCCATTATTTATTTAAAATGATTTATTTGTACTATTTATCTATACTATAGTTTTTCAAGGTAAGCTGAATATATATTTCTTACAATAGTTAATTTCTTTCCTAATTAAATTAAATTGATTAATTTCTGTATCCCATAAAATAGCCCCAGACACTATATCAAGTTTTTATGCTGTCATGTCAAAGATTGGTAGTGCTAAGCCTGTCAAAATATGTGTTTATGTCTTCATATGGCTAAAAAACTTGAATTGATCTTTATTTTTTTGCTCGTTTGTGGATTGAATTCAGTCAAGTATATGATTTATATATGTTATAAACTATCATTCATCATTAAGATATTGTATAAATGAAAATTTATTTATAGCCTGATATATATCATAAAAATTATGATAAAAGAAAAATATGACCAATTTTTAACTTATACTCAGGCACTTATCTGGTATGGTTTTTATCAATCAATTAAGGGGGAGCTTTATGTTTTTTAAAAAATTCTGGAGAAAAAAATCAAATTCTGATATTCAATCAGTACAAGATAAATCAATCGCTCCAGATAAAATATCTGTTGCTATTCAAACATTCTGGACACAGGTAAAAGCATCTGAGCAAACATTTAATACGCTAGAGCCAATCTCTATCATGGAAAATCTCAATAATCTTTTAATAGATAATCAATTAAATGTTATTGCTGAGCTTACACGAGGAGATAAAAAACATCATAAAATAATTTTTACGGCTGAAGGCCGAATTGAGCTGTTTGAGCTGGTGATACGAATCGTTAAAAATGCACCGGATCTGAATTTTTTTGAAATAGAAGCATTTAGGACGCGGATTGAAAATCTGGATGCATTCTCTATAACGCATCATGATCATTCTCTTTCATTGAGCCCGGCTGATTTATTGATTTATCATCATAAAGAATATCGCAAAATCTCTTTGGAAATTGCGTTTGGTAAAACTATTCCTGAAGAGAAGAAGCAAATCGCCCAGTCGACTGCATTTATCTTGCTTGATCATGCATTAGGAGAATATGATTTTTCTATTAAAATCGGGTGTGTCAACTTTTTAGAAATTCCCAAAGAGGCAGCCGCTGTACCTCTTATTGAATTTGTAACGGTGTTTGATCAGTTATGGCAAGATAAATTAAAGCATACAGGTATTTTTCCTCTTTCTGATAAAGAGGATAGATGGAATGTATTTGAAATCATTGATCAAAATGATCCTGATAACAAAAGACTTGTGCAAAGAAATGAGACAGCCGATGTATTGGTAGGTGATTTCAATTATTGCTATGCTTTAACTATAACAGCCGATGTGGATAGTAAGGAAAATTTATCTCTGGTTTATGAGCTAGAAGATACTATTAATCCGGCTCTACGATTTAATAAACAGGGCATTCATTGTCAAAATACCTTTTATCAGGGCGTAAGAACCATGTTATGGCATGTACAGGATAAACAATCAGCTATCGCATTGGCACAACGTCTGGCAGACCAGTATAAAACCCTTTCAGTTAAAATTGAGTGCGAATTTGATCCGGGCTGGTCACAATATTTAAGTTGGGTAGAAAAATAAAGATAACAATAGTTTTATTTTTCTATTAGTTATCTTTGAAAAATTTTATATTTCTTCTCATTCCAAAAAGGATGAATTAACAAATATTCTTTCTTATAACAATATAAAAAGCCCGATGGGTTGGTTGAAGCTGTTTCGCGACAAGTAGGAATTAGCGGAACAAGCTATAGTAAAAAGGAAATTAACAGTAAGGAATACTGTTCGCGGTATCTCAGAGAGGAAGATAATATTGAAGAAGCATGGATTTTACTACCTTCTAATCATTTAGCATATATTAATTCTGGTACAGCCGGGGGCTACTATAGATACGGTTTGTTCTTTGATAAATAATTAAATCGTATTATTTATTGTTGCAATTTATTATGTGAGTAAATAAAAAACCGGATAATAAATTAATATTATCCGGTTCTAGAAATGATAGATTTTTATAAAATATCTTTTTTATCAGTTAACTGAGGTAGCAGTGCATCCTGACTTACTGATAATAGCCCGCTCTGAGTATATATACCCAGTTTATTACGGGTATCGATAATATCTAGATTACGCATGGTAAGCTGGCCGATGCGGTCGGCAGGAGAAAAGGCAGCATTATCTACTTTTTCCATGCTTAACCGCTCCGGCTGATAAGTAAGATTGGATGATTCGGTATTGAGAATAGAGTAATCATTACCGCGGCGTAATTCCAGCGTAACTTCACCGGTAATGGCTTTGGCTACCCAGCGTTGCGCAGTTTCACGCAGCATAAGTGCCTGTGAATCAAACCAGCGTCCCTGATACAGCAGTCTGCCCAGACGCAGACCATTAATACGGTACTGTTCAATCGTATCCTCGTTATGGATGCCGGTAAGCAGGCGTTCATAAGCAATATGCAGCAATGCCATTGCCGGTGCTTCATAAATACCGCGTGATTTAGCCTCAATAATACGATTTTCAATCTGGTCTGTCATGCCAAGACCATGCCGGCCGCCAATACGGTTGGCTTCCAGAATCAGCTCTACCGGATCATGGTATTCAACACCATTTAAAGCTACCGGTACACCTTCTGCAAACCGCACACTTACTTCTTCAGCTGGAATGTTTACCTGTTCATCCCAGAAAGCCACGCCCATAATCGGCTGTACGATTTTCATGCTGCTATTGAGCATTTCCAGATCTTTAGCTTCGTGGGTAGCACCGAGCATATTGGAGTCGGTTGAATAGGCTTTTTCAACAGACATTTTATAGTCAAAACCCTGAGCAATCAGAAATTCAGACATTTCATGCCGTCCGCCCAGCTCATCAATAAACTGTTGATCCAGCCATGGCTTGTAGATGCGTAAAGCCGGATTGGTTAACAACCCGTAGCGATAGAAGCGTTCAATATCATTGCCTTTATAGGTGGAACCATCTCCCCATATATGTACATCGTCTTCTTTCATTGCGGCTACCAGCATTGTGCCGGTAACAGCCCGTCCCAGCGGGGTAGTATTAAAATAAGGCATACCACCCGTATGTACATGGAATGCTCCGCTTTGTATTGCAGCAATACCTTCATGCGCCAGCTGTGTACGGCAATCAATCAAACGGGCTTTTTGAGCTCCGTATTCAAGTGCTTTTTGCGGAATTGCATCATAATCATCTTCATCAGGCTGTCCCAGATTAGCTGTATAGGCATAGGGTAAAGCGCCTTTCAGTTTCATCCAGAGTAATGCTGTAGAGGTATCCAGCCCGCCGGAAAAAGCAATGCCGACTTTTTCGCCAACGGGCAGGTGTTGCAGAATAGTGCTGTGGTTACTCATATTAACTCCCTTGAGTGATGTATTTGCAAAATATGAAAATTTATTGCCATACCAGTAGTGCATGGTTGCGTTTACCACGCCGCAAAATGGTGTAGTGCCCGAAACGTTTATCATTGCTGCTGAATACGTAATCAGCACTGTCAATTTTTTGCCCGTTAACCATGACTGCTCCCTGACTGATAAAGCCGCGTGCTTCATTATTGGATTTGGCCAGTGACGCAGTAGTTAAGGCCTGCACGATATTGATGGATTCGGTGACCGGAAATGCTGGTAAGCCATCCAGAGATAATTGCTGAAAATCGCTTTCAGTAAGTGCACTCTGATCTTCGGCAAACAGACTGGTAGAAATACGCTGAGCTGCAGCCAGAGCTTCTTCACCATGAATCAGGCGGGTCATTTCCTCTGCCAGAATGCGCTGTGCCTGTGGCTTACTGTCACTAGCCTGATCGCTGGCTTCAATGGCTTCTATCTCTGCCACACTGAGGAAAGTAAAATATTTGAGGAATTTATATACATCCGCATCAGCAACTTTTAACCAGAACTGATAAAACTGGTAAGGAGAGGTTTTTTCTGCACTCAGCCAGACTGCACCACCTTCGGTTTTACCAAATTTTGTTCCGTCAGCTTTAGTTACTAGTGGTAGTGTCAAACCATAAACGGTAGCCTGATGCAGCCGGCGGGAGAGGTCAATCCCTCCGGTGATATTACCCCACTGATCCGAACCGCCGATTTGCAATACGGCACCGTGGCGGCGATACAGTTCAGCAAAATCGTAACCTTGGAGCAGAGCATAGGCAAATTCGGTAAATGAAATACCTACATCATCACGGCTTAGACGCTGTTTTACTGACTCTTTGTTCAGCATGGCATTTACAGAAAAATGTTTGCCGATATCGCGCAGAAAATCCAGACAATTCATGCTGCCGAACCAGTCAAAATTATTTGCCATAATGGCGGCATTGTCACCACTGAAGCTAAGGAATGGTTGTAGCTGCGCGCGTATTTTGGCTACCCAGTCCTGTACGGTTTCTAAAGTGTTGAGTGAACGTTCCTGTGCCTTGAAGCTCGGATCACCAATCATACCAGTGGCACCTCCTACCAGCGCAATTGGTGTATGTCCGGCCAGTTGAAAGCGGCGTAAAACCAGAATAGGTAACAGGTGACCGATATGCAGACTGTCGGCTGTCGGGTCGAAACCACAGTACAGAGTAATTTTCTTTTCGTTTAATAATGTATCAAGAGCCTGAGCATCAGTGGTTTGAGCTATCAGGCCTCGTTGCTGTAAGTCGTGAACAACGCTGGTCATGGTTGGATTTTGTTCTTTCAAATTAAATAAATTGGCTAAAATAAAGTTTGTCTGGCTCAGACTGCTCATAAAAACAAAATAGCAATATCATATTTTTGCTGGTTTTGGGTGGTTAGTCTGTTTTACCGCCTAATAATAATGATGCATTATTTTACACGATTTGTTTATTGCTGCATTTGTGGTTGTAATAAATAGATAATTCATTAGTTTGGTAGTGGCCGGAAATACTTTTTCAGTTTCTGTTTATAAATTGGTATGGTGATATTTATAATAGATAAATCATATGGATAATCAATATCAAGGCTGATTTTTATTGGTTGCCGGCAGATAGTTTAGATAACCGAACCGATGGGATTCGATATGTCAGGCTAAAAAATAAATTTATTATTAACCGAAATGCATAAACCAGCTACATTCTGGATAAGAATATAGCTGGTTTAAAGAGATTAATGGTTATACGTTAAACAGAAAATGAATTACATCACCATCATTTACGATGTATTCCTTGCCTTCAGCACGCATTTTACCGGCCTCTTTAGCTTTGGCTTCACCTCCGCAGGCAATGAAATCTTCGTAAGCAATAACCTGAGCACGGATAAAACCACGTTCAAAATCGGTATGAATAACACCGGCAGCCTGAGGGGCTGTATCGCCTTTATGGATGGTCCATGCTCTGACTTCCTGAACGCCGGCAGTAAAATAGGTTTGCAAACCGAGTAAGTCGTAGCCGGCGCGAATCAGGCGATTCAGCCCTGGTTCTTTTAAACCCATTTCTTGCAGAAATTCGGCTTTATCAGCCTCATCCAGATCGGCAATTTCGCTTTCCATTGCTGCACATAGTGCAACAACAGGTGCATTTTCATGTGCCGCCAGTTGTTGCAGACGTTCCAGATGCGGGTTGTTATCAAAGCCGTCTTCAGCTACGTTGGCTACATACATTGCCGGTTTTACAGTAAGCAGACATAAAGGTTTAATCAGTGTTAGCTCATCCTGATCGAGTCCTGCCGAGCGTACGGGTTTACCTTCAAGCAGATGTTGTTGTAAGCGTTCCAGAATGGCCACCAGTTTTTGTGCTTCTTTATCACCGGATTTGGCTTTTTTGCTTTCGCGTATGATGGTTTTTTCTACACTGGCCAAATCTGCAAGTGCCAACTCGGTACCAATGACTTCAATATCCGAAATCGGATCTACCTTTCCGGAAACATGCACAATGTTATCATCATCAAAGCAGCGCACAACGTTTACGATGGCATCAGTTTCACGGATATTGGCCAGAAACTGATTACCCAGACCTTCGCCTTTACTTGCTCCGGCTACCAGTCCGGCAATATCGACAAATTCAACGATGGCCGGCTGGGTTCGTTTGGGATTAACGATTTTAGCCAGTTCTTCCATGCGATCATCCGGCACTTCAACAATACCGACATTAGGCTCAATAGTACAGAAAGGATAATTGGCAGCTTCAATACCAGACTGGGTAAGGGCGTTAAACAGGGTAGATTTGCCTACATTGGGCAAACCCACAATGCCACATTTCAAACTCATGATATTCCTTGAAAACAGGCGATATTTAAAAATGGCTGAATTGTATCATAAAGCATGCAGATACCTGTGCCAAACCGGTAAAACACTGTGTTATTCTCCTTTAAATGCGCATTTATCGCTCTTTAAACGCCAGATAAATACTGTATGAATTGAAGTCATATAAAATGATTTATAAAAACAATAAAATAAAAATTTTTTCTTTTTGAGTGCTTGCATAATCAGAAAAATATCGTATAATTGCGTCTCTCTTGAAATGAGATACGGCGAATTAGCTCAGTCGGTTAGAGCAGAGGAATCATAATCCTTGTGTCCGGGGTTCGAATCCCTGATTCGCCACCAAATAAATCGCAAGCTCTGGTTGAGTTTGCGTTTTTTATTATCTATGTTATTTTATTCATATGGCATATAATTTGATTACCCTGACTGTTTCCTGCGCAGATGTTTTCCGGATTTATTGGTAAACTGTAAAATACAGGCAGCTGTTTATTTTGCTGCCTGTGATCTTAAATACAGATTTATGTAGAATTTTCTGGTTAACATTAACTATTGCGTACTTTTGCTTATTCAAATTAAATTCTTTGATCCATTTCCTGAGCAGGACTTTCATGATTATCTGTTTTGCTGATAACGCGCGCAGGTACGCCTACTACTGTTGAATATTCCGGAACATCATTAACTACGACACTGCCGGCACCTACTTTGGCGCAGGTATGTACACGAATATTGCCTAATACAGAGGCATTGGCTCCGATCATGACACCGTCACTGATTTTCGGATGCCTGTCACCGCTTTGTTTACCGGAGCCACCCAGAGTAACACCGTGTAACAGCGAAATATTATTACCCAGCACCGCTGTTTCGCCAATAACCACACCCGTACCGTGGTCAATCATAATTCCATAGCCCATTGAAGCAGCAGGATGGATATCAACTCCTAAAACTTCTGAAGCACGATTTTGTAAAAAATAGGCTAGAGTATGGCGATTCTGTTGCCAGAGCCAGTGGTTAATGCGATGGGTCTGTATGGCGTGAAAACCTTTGTAATACAATAATGGTAAACTATAGGTTTCACAGGCGGGATCGCGTTCATAATAGGCAACAATATCTGCCAGGGCTGCATGAATAATAGAAGTATCCTGATGTAAGGCCTCCAGATAAATCTCGAATAATGCCCGCGCATCCATTACAGCACTGGACATTTTGGTAGACAGATGAAAGGCCAGCATGCGGGCAAAATTTTTATGACGTAATACACTCAAGTGCAGAAAGCTGGCCAGTATAGGTTCATTGCTGACTGCTATTTCGGTTTCATGACGAATGGTTTGCCACAGGTTTTCAGCCTGAGCAGCATCAGGTAAATTCATATGTTTAATTTCTCGTTTGCAGATTAAATTTATTGAATCACAATATCATATTGTTCCTGAGTGTAAGTGGTTTCTACTGCCAGAGCAATCGGCTTGTCAATAAAATCACTTAGCATTTTCAAAGAATCGGCTTCCTCATCCAGAAATAAATCTATGACGCTGGGAGAGGCTAGTATGCGCAATTGCTTAATATCAGGACGACGTGATTCGCATACTATTTCGCGCAAAATCTCATAGCACATAGTTTGTGCTGTTTTGATGCGACCACGCCCCTGACAGACAGGACAGGGTTCACACAGTATCTGGGTCAGATTTTCCCGGGTACGTTTGCGTGTTAGCTCTACCAGACCTAAACTGGTAAAACCGTTAAGTGTAACGCGGGTACGGTCGTAGGCCAGCGCTTGAGCCAGCTCGGTCAGAATTTCCTGCTGGTGTGTTTCGTTGGTCATATCGATAAAATCAATAATGATAATTCCCCCCAGATTGCGTAAACGCAGTTCACGTGCAATCACATGGCAGGCTTCCAGATTGGTTTTAAAGATAGTTTCTTCAAAATTGCGTGCGCCGACAAAACCGCCCGTATTTACATCAATGGTAGTCATAGCTTCTGTCGGCTCAATAATAATATAACCGCCAAAATCCAGATTCACCCGTGGTTGCAGAGAGCGGTTAATTTTGGCTTCGATATTGTATTTTTCAAATAACGGACAATCATCCTTAAATAATTGCAATTTATCCAGTGCACCCTGAGAATAATTCGTGGCAAATTCGTGCATGCGTTGATAATGGCTGGTTGAATCCACAATAATGTGATTGATATTGTCACTGTACATATCACGCAATACACGTAAACTCAGGGGTAAATCCTGATACAGTAATGTTTCAGGCGGACAGGTTTTGGATAGTTGCTGAATATGCTGCCATCGCTTGGTCAGATAATTGATATCAGCCTGCAATTCTGCATCAGTGGCATTTTCGGCACTGGTACGGATAATATAGCCATGGGCAGCATCCGCCGGTAACAGATTTTCCAGCCGTTCACGTAACTGGTTGCGTTCCTCTTCGTCTTCAATACGCTGTGAGATGCCGATATGCTCATCCTGAGGCAGATATACGAGAAAACGTCCAGCCAGTGATATCTGGGTAGACAGACGTGCGCCTTTAGTATTAATCGGGTCTTTGATGACCTGTACAACAATTGATTGTCCTTCATGCAGCGTGTGTTCAATACGCTGAATCTGCTCTGGTTGCTGACGCTGCTCGAGTACATCAACAATATGCAGAAAAGCGGCACGTTCCAGTCCGATATCAATAAAGGCGCTTTGCATACCGGGTAATACACGGCGCACCACACCCAGATAAATATTGCCTACCAGACCATGGCCGCAATTACGTTCAATATGAATTTCACACAACGTATTTTCTTCCATTACGGCTACTCTGGTTTCTTGCGGAGTAATATTTACCAGTACCGTTTCAGCTGGCCGCTGAATATCCTTCGGCAGCGATATGTCGCTGTTATGCATGATGGAGCTTTCAATTTAATCAAATCACTTTGTGCAGTCTCCATCTGTACAGATAAAAACTGTACAAAGTAATCTGGTCTGTTTGTATAGTGCGATTGACATCATAGCGCAGCCAAGAGTTTCCTGCCAAACGCAGTTGCATAATGTTATCTGGCGAAATAGTCTGCAAATAAATATAAAACTTAAATTTGTAGTATTTGCTGTAATAGCACACACATTATTTTAACTGTGAGCAGCTCTTGATACATTCGGCAACTAACTGAGGACCTCGAAAAATCAGACCTGAATACAACTGGACGGCGGCGGCACCAAGGCGGATTTTTTCTGCTGCATCCGCACCGGTTGTAATCCCCCCTACACCGATAAGCGGAATTTGTGTATTAATGTGTGCAGATAACTGATTCAGAACGTAATTACTCTGTGTCTGTACGGGATGACCAGACAACCCCCCAGTTTCCTGAGCAAATTTATGCGTACCCAAAGGAGTTTTGTCTATAGTAGTATTGGTGGCAATAATTCCGTCTATTTGAGTATTCAATGCAACCTCTGCAATGGCTTCAATTTGCTCTTCATCCAGATCAGGAGCAATTTTGATGGCAATAGGCACATAGCGGCTTTGCTGAGTAGCCAGCTGGGCCTGACGGTTTTTGAGGTGGTTTAATAATCTGTCCAGCTCTCCGGCACTTTGCAGGCTGCGTAAATCACGTGTGTTGGGTGAAGAAATATTAACAGTGACATAACTGGCATGCGGGTAGGCTTTTTCCAGACAAATCAGATAATCATCCACTGCTTTTTCAATCGGTGTGGCAGCATTTTTGCCAATATTAATCCCCAATATGCCGCGATACCTGCTATTTGCAATATTATTGATTAAAGTATCAATACCATAATTGTTAAAGCCCATACGATTAATAATTGCCTGTTGCTTTGGTAATCTGAATAACCGCGGCTTAGGATTGCCTGCCTGAGGTAGAGGTGTCACAGTGCCTACTTCTATAAAACCAAATCCCAGCATAGCAAGTGCATCAATATATTCACCATTTTTATCCAGACCGGCAGCCAGTCCTACAGGATTGGGGAGCGTTAGTCCCATCAGAGTTGTAGTATTGTTAATATTGTTGTCAGGAAAAATACTATTGGTATTTTTCTGCATGATTGAGAAGCCTGGTTTGCATCCCAGTAAAAAACCACAATGATAACGATGTAACCATTGCAGCGATTTTAATGTCAGGTAATGGGCTTTTTCGGGATCCAGTCTGAATAGCAATGGTTTAATAATAGGATACATGATATTGGTGATTGAAAAAGGAAGAAATATTATAACCAACAACACTATCAATTCGGGTGGAAAATAATCAAATTCGGTATGCGTAGGTGAATAAATTATTTAATTGCTGCCGATAAATATTTTATGTTTTATAACAATAACCTCTTCATCTGATGATATATAACAATATACCCGTTTATGGTTCTGTAATTTAGAGCAGAAAGCATAAACGGGCATAATAATCAGAATATCTGTTCATTATTGCGGTTATAGCCGGATATCACCATGGTTTGTCAGCCATACCCTGAAAATTCTGCTGTAATGTGCTGCCTATGCTTCGTCCGAAGCGTTTCCAGCTGGTTTCAGCAGTGTAATCTACCAGTTCCGGAGCTTCAATAACATCGCGGGCAACTGTGTAAATATTGCCAAAATCATCTACTAGTCCGACTGCTTTAGCTTCTTCACCGGTATAAGCACGACCGCTGAATATGTCCGGATTATCAGCAACTTTTAATCGGTCACCACGCCCCTGCTGCACCGCCTGAATGAATTGCTTATGAATACTGCTTAGCATTTGTTGCCAGATTTCCGCCTGTTCCGGGGTTTCCGGCACAAATGGATCGCCCATATCTTTATTGTTGCCGGCTATTTTTACCCGGCGTTTAATTCCAAGTTTGTCAATCAGACCTGTAAAATCAAAACTGCTGCCAATAACACCGATACTGCCGACAAGGCTGGACGGATCTGCATAAATTTTATCTGCAGCACTGGCAATATAATAACAACCGGAGGCGCACATATCCTCAGTTACAACATATAAAGGTATCTTCGGATGTTTTGCTTTCAGATGTCGGATTTCTTCATAGGCAATACTGGAAATGACCGGTGAACCGCCCGGGCTGTTGGCACGAATGATAATGCCTTTAACATTTTTATTCTTATAGGCTGTTTTAAGGCTTTTACGTAATAATTCTGCCTGATTATTCTCGCTGCTGATCACACCACTCAGATCAATGACCGCTGTGTGCGGGCTATTGGGTATTGAACTTCCCATCGCTGCTGTAATGATAAAAATAATAATGCACAGCCAGAGTAATCGCCAGACCCAGCGCCAGATTCGATTGCGCCGTTGTTCGCGGTATACTTCAAGTAACAGCTTCTCCAGCATATTGCGTTCCCAGCTGCTATTTTTTTCAGGATTGCCATTTGTCGATCCTGATCCATTAATTTTGATTGTCATTTGCTTTATTCTCTGCTGTTAGTCTGTGTCAGTCTATTCTGTTTCTGTCAGCTCTGTTGATTGTGTAAAGTGGTTTATATCTGAAATTAAACCAGAATCTAATTATATCTGAATTAATATTTGTCTATGTTCTTATTGTTTAAGAATTCGGGTCAAGCTTTATCTGTATGAGTGTCTAAATTATAATAGCGCAGCTATTAACCGGAGCAAGTTAAATCAGACGATAGTTAGTAAGCTGAAACAATAGAATAAAGGAAGTTGTTGTACTACATCCGGTACTGTATTTTATAGATAAATTTAAACATTGTATCGAAACTGAAGCTGAGTCTGTTGGTGCTGATACCTTTATATTCGAAGGATGAAATCGATTAGTCCGTTTAATGTGCTTAGTCTGTATTCAGCATCATTCATGTTTGTCATTTTGTAATTAAAACTTGGAAAATCATGTCCAGATTCTTTTTTAACGACCGTAAACAACTGGTTAATGAAGCGATTGAGGGTTTAATTATTTCCGTACCTGAAGGTAACCTTGTCAGGCTGGATACGGACCCGGCAATTCGGGTAGTGATGCGTAATGACTGGGATAAAAGCAAAGTAGCAGTTATTTCCGGCGGTGGTTCCGGTCATGAGCCCGCACATGCCGGTTTTGTTGGCAAAGGTATGTTAACTGCAGCAGTGTGCGGAGATTTATTTGCTTCGCCCAGCGTCGATGCGGTATTTAGCGCAATTATGGCAGTAACGGGAGAACAGGGTTGTTTGTTAATCGTCAAAAATTATACCGGAGACCGGCTGAATTTCGGACTGGCGGCGGAAAAGGCTAAAAGTCATGGGATAAATGTGGAGATGGTTATTGTTGCAGATGATATTTCTCTGCCGGAAAACAGACAACCCCGCGGTATTGCCGGTACAGTACTGGTGCATAAGATAGCAGGTTATGCGGCAGAGGAAGGTAAATCCTTATCTCAGGTACGCGAGATAGCACAGCAAACCTGTGACAATCTGTATAGCTTAGGTGTAGCCATGCAAACCTGTAATTTACCGGACTATACAGAAGAAAGACGAATTAAAGCCGGACAGGTCGAACTTGGTCTGGGTATTCATGGCGAACCGGGTGCTTCTGTAGAGGATACGCACAATAGCAAAATACTGATTGATACACTGGTTCGGGCATTATCGAAGTCAGCTGGGGCAGGCCGTTTTGCTGTTTTAATTAATAATCTGGGCGGTGTGTCTGCGCTAGAAATGGCCGTACTGACACGTGAGTTAGCGCATTCAGCTATTAGTAAACAGACAGATTTACTGATTGGTCCTGCATCACTGGTAACTTCCTTGGATATGAAAGGTTTTTCACTTTCCTTGCTTAAGCTGAACGATTACTTTAGTAAGGCACTTAATGCGCCCGTAGAAACACAGGGATGGCAGAAACCCGTAGTTTTACAGCCACTAAAAACCGTAGTATGTGAAACTGAATATAAACAGTCAGTTTATATTCCATCCGAAAATGCCCGGATAGCAGAATATATTACTGTCATTACTGATACTTTGATTCGACTGGAAAATCAGCTTAATGCTCTGGATGCAAAAGTAGGTGATGGCGATACTGGAAGTACATTTGCTCATGCTGCTCATGCTATAGCCTCGCAGCTGGCACAAAGACACTTACCGTTAAATGATTTGCCTCAACTGTTGCTGTGCATTGGCGAACGACTGTCTGTTGTTATGGGTGGTTCAAGCGGGGTATTAATGTCTATCTTTTTCACCGCAGCCGGTCAGAAACTACAGACAGGCGGTACGCTGGTAGATGCATTATTAAACGGGCTGGCACAAATGAAACATTATGGTGGTGCAGATATAGGTGACCGAACTCTGATTGATGCATTACAACCGGCGTTAGATGCATGGCAGAACCGGAATTTTTCTGCCGCCATACAGGCAGCCAGAGAGGGAGCAGAAAAAACTGCTGGTATACATAAAGCCGGAGCAGGGCGTTCATCTTACGTTAATCAGCAAAATCTCGCCGGAGTGCCTGATCCGGGGGCAGTGGCAGTGGCTGAGGTGTTTACTGCACTGGGTAAGTTACAGATTAAGCTGTAAAATGAAGGTTAAAGTGTTTAGATATTACTCATAAATTAATTTTGATTCTGAATAATAAACGGGTAATATCTATGACATATTTTATGTTAAATTAAGCTGGTAATTTTTTGTTTTAAAATAATATTATTTTAAATAATATATTTATACTATTTTAATAGGATTGAATTAGATGAAAGCAGTGATTCCTGTAGCAGGATTGGGTACACGTATGTTACCGGCCACAAAAGCTATTCCAAAAGAAATGCTGACTGTGGCCGATAAACCATTAATTCAATATATCGTTCAGGAATGTGCTGCTGCAGGAATTAATGAAATTGTTCTGGTTAACCATGCATTTAAAGCAGCAATTGAAAACCACTTTGATACGGCATTTGAGCTGGAAACACAGTTGCAGAACAAAGGTAAAATGACTTTATTGGATGAAATCCGAAATGTATTACCTCGTGGAATGCAAATAATACAAGTCCGTCAAAGTGAAGCCAAAGGTTTGGGTCATGCAATGCTGTGTGCACGTTCAGTTATTGGTGATGAACCATTTGCTGTTTTACTGCCAGATGTGCTGATAGATGAAAAAGCCTGTAATCTGGCTACAGATAATTTGGCTGCAATGCTAAAACAGTTCCGGACTACGCAGCGCAGCCAGATTATGGTTGAACGTGTACCGATGAGTGAAGTTAATAAATACGGTATTGTTGATTGTAATGGTCAGCAGGCTGATTCTGGAAACAGCATCAGGATGAGTGCTATTGTCGAAAAACCTTCAACAGAACAGGCTCCGTCTGATCTGGCTGTGGTTGGCCGTTATGTACTTTCAGCCGGTATCTGGTCTAAGTTGGAAAAAACACTGCCCGGTGCAGGAGGCGAGATTCAGCTTACCGATGCCATCGCCGCCCTGATGCAGCAGGAAGCTGTAGATGCTTTTGTGATTCAGGGTTATTCACATGATTGCGGTAACAAACTTGGCTATATGAAAACTTTCATTGAATATAGTCTGCGTCACAATCAATGCGGTACCGCACTTAGACAATGGCTGCAGCAGCAAGCATTTTGATGCAGGCAGATACACAGATAGATATAAGCATCGTTTACATTTTGCCGGATGTTTTTGGCAAATGATTCAGGAATAGTTGCAGATCATCCGGTAAAGGAGCGGTAAGCTGTAAAATATCGCCACTAACCGGATGAGTCAGCGTTAATTCAGAAGCATGTAAAAACATTCTTTTCAGCCCGGCTTTTTGCAGGCGCTTATTTATCTGATAATCGCCATAACGCTCATCTCCGGCAATAGGGCATAACTGTGATTGCATATGGACACGTATCTGGTGGGTGCGGCCTGTTTTAAGTGTTGCTTCCATTAGTGTTAATGCTCTGATGCCCATATGATGTAATTGCTCGCCTGCATAACGTTGCAGTATCCGGAACTGCGTATGTGCCCGTTGTCCCTCCTGGGTATTGCCGGCGATACGTACCATTTTTTCCCCTTGTGCACCGGTATATTTCAGCAGTGGAAGTTTAACTTGCCGTATATTTTCCGGCCAGTTGCCAATGGCCAGAGCTAGGTACACTTTATGCGGATGATTCTGGCGGATTGATTCATGCAGTTTGACCAAAGCACTGCGTTTTTTGGCTATCATCAGCAAGCCGCTGGTATCTTTATCCAGCCGGTGAACCAGCTCCAGATAACGGGATTCAGGGCAGGCGCGGCGCAGCTGCTCAATGACGCCAAAGCTAATACCACTGCCGCCATGTACAGCAATACCGGCTGGTTTGTTAATCACAAGTAATACATCATCTTCATAAACAACCGTAAATTTCTGAGCAGGAATAGCCAGAGTTGTTGCAGATGCGTGTCTGGCCGCAATGCGAATAGGAGGTAAACGGATCTCATCATTGACCTGAATCCGGTCTGTTCCTTTACAGCGTTTTTTGTTCAGCCGGACTTCTCCGCTACGAATAATGCGCTGAATATGACTTTTCGGTACTCCTTTTAATTCCCGTATTAAATAATTATCCAGTCTCTGACCGGCACTTTCTGCACAGACAGATAAAAACTGCACTGAATCTTTGCTTAAAACCGTCATATTGC
Organism: Snodgrassella sp. W6238H11; assembly: GCF_016100525.1. Taxonomy (NCBI): domain Bacteria; kingdom Pseudomonadati; phylum Pseudomonadota; class Betaproteobacteria; order Neisseriales; family Neisseriaceae; genus Snodgrassella; species Snodgrassella sp. W6238H11. Next base: position 110,511 of record NZ_JACFSH010000002.1, read on the forward strand.
TTATAATCCGTAAGCTTTTATAAATAAATAAAAGTCATCAGTGGTCATGACCAAATATCGTGTTGGCAGACTGAACTGAACCAAAAATGGCCGCATTTTGCCCGAAGCTGAAAAAGTGCCTGAAAGCGCAATTTGGCTGTAAATAATGAAATGTTAACGTATTTACCGGAAAAACGCACTGTTGCAGGCGTATTTCCCCATGTTGCTGACCAGCCGTCAGCAGCAAGGGTTAGTGATTAAGTTTGACTCCATCAGGTGGCAAGCCACGGCTTCAGACGTGATTAGGCAGGACAAAACCTGAAAACGCAGCCGCTAATGTGCCCGAGCACCTGACAGAATAACAGAAGAATGGCTACCCCAGTTAAGTGTCCAATCCATACTGATCGGATACCGAACACACCCTGTTTAGCAGGAATTATGATGCTGAATGGCGGATATGATCTTTACACCTTCTTTATGATGAAAGCCTGTTTAGTTTGCCGCGAATGATTTAATCGGGCAAGGCTATGGGTGTCAAATACTAATTACCACGCCTCGTCAGTGCACACAACGAGGTTTTCATGAAACGAATGTTATTCAATGCTACACAGGCAGAAGAGCTGCGTGTGGCTATTGTGGATGGGCAAAGTCTGCTTGACCTTGACATCGAAACGCTGGGGAAAGAACAGCGTAAAGGCAATATCTATAAAGGTGTCATCACCCGTATCGAACCTTCTCTGGAAGCATGTTTTGTAGACTATGGCACAGACCGTCATGGTTTCTTACCATTTAAAGAAATCTCACGCAGCTATTTTCAGAATTATGAAGGTGGCCGTGTCCGGATTCAGGATGTACTTTCAGAAGGTATAGAAGTCATTGTACAAGTGGAAAAAGATGAGCGCGGTAATAAAGGCGCAGCTCTGACCACTTTTATCAGTCTGGCCGGACGCTATCTGGTACTGATGCCGAACAATCCGCGTGGCGGCGGTGTTTCCCGTCGTATTGAAGGAGAAGACCGGCAGGAGCTCAAGCAGGCAATGAGTGAGCTTGATACACCGCGCGGAATGAGCCTGATTGCACGTACAGCCGGTATTGGTCGCAGTACCGAAGAATTACAGTGGGATCTTAATTATCTGATTCAATTGTGGCGGGCAATTGAGCAGGCGGCGCAGCAGCATAGTGAGCCTTACCTGTTGTTTATGGAAAGTTCCTTACTTATTCGTGCCATTCGCGATTATTTCCAGCCGGATATCGGGGAAATCCTGATTGACTCTCAGGAAGTGTATGATCAGATTCGTGAGTTTATGTCTTATGTGATGCCAGCCTATATTAACCGGTTGCGGCATTATACCGACCATATTCCGCTGTTTTCCCGTTTTCAGATAGAGCAGCAGATTGAGTCTGCGTTTTCGCGTGAAGTTGCTCTGCCATCCGGTGGTGCTATAGTTATCGACCACACCGAAGCGTTGGTATCCATAGATGTTAACTCTGCCAGAGCAACCCGTGGTGCGGATATTGAAGATACTGCTTTCAAAACCAATATGGAGGCTGCTGAAGAGGTTGCACGGCAGATGCGTGTGCGTGATCTGGGCGGACTGGTGGTTATTGACTTCATTGACATGGAGAACAGTAAAAATCAGCGTGATGTAGAAATTACCCTGCGTGAAGCGCTGAAAAAAGACCGTGCCCGGGTACAAATGGCTAAATTGTCCCGCTTTGGTTTAATGGAATTATCCAGACAACGCCTGAAACCATCATTGGGAGAAAGCAGTCATACCATTTGTCCGCGCTGTGCCGGCACTGGCTTTATCCGCAGTATTGAATCAACTGCATTACACATCCTGCGCATCATTCAGGAAGAGTCAATGAAAGATAACACCGCCGAAGTACGGGTACAGGTACCGGTGGATGTGGCTACTTTTTTGCTGAATGAAAAACGTGCTGAACTGTTTGGTCTGGAAGAACGCCTGGATGTATGTGTATTGCTGATTCCGAATATTCATCTGGAAAATCCGCATTACAGCGTGACCCGTGTACGTACCGATAATGTGGAAGAAAATACCGTTCCCAGCTACCATCAGGTACAGGAACCGGAAAATATAGGCGAACTGCCTTTTTCTATTGGTCAGAATAAACCGGTTAAGCCAGAGGCGGCTGTTAAAGGAATTCATCATACTCAGCCTGCTCCGCTTATTGAGAAAACTGCTACAGGTAAAACTGAATCAGTAGGTATGTGGAAAAAATTGACTGGCTGGCTGGGTAATCTGCTGGGTGGAAAAGCGGTTGAATCTGCCACGGCAGATCGTGCGGCGGCAGAAAAAACCGTCAAACCCGCGCATCAGAAAAAAAATCAGAAATCCCAGACACAAGAACGCCGTCAGGCACGTGCCGGCCGGCTGGCTAAAAATACTGATTCAGCCTCCAAAGGTAATAGTACCAATGACAATAAAGTATCAACTGATCCGGCAATAACTAATCGGTCAGCCAATGAGAATCGTAACCGGCGTGAAGAAAAGCGTGCTGACAGATATGCGACGGCACAGGCAGATACAGTAACTGATTCAGTTCAGGAACAAAATACTTTTAAACAGGAGCAGAATACCTCGCGCAGACGTCGTCAGCGGACATCAGGCAAAAATGAAATGCCTGTGCAACATGCTGATATAATTAATGCGGTTGATGAAACTCAGGCCGGAGATCCTCTGATTATTACTCTGACAGATACCGGATCGAAAAATGAACGGCATAAAGCACGACATGATAAAAACAGCCGTCGACAGAATGGTAAGAAAAAACGCAATTACATTGTTTCTGCCAGAAAAATAAGTAGAAATATTGATATTGCCGCTATTACTGCACAAATACAGTTAACTGCTGAGCATGTACTCAATCCTGAAAAAGATATTAATCGTATTAGTATTTATTCAGCGCAACCGAATACGTTGAGTGAAACTCATGATGTAATCGTGCAAAATGCAGTTGCACAGGCAAAGCTGGCTATTACACATGTGCTGGCACAGTTAGAAACTGAGCGGCAATTATCTGTTGTTGATAAAGCAGATATTGCTGGTACTGAAACTCTTATTCAGACTCAAGAGGCGATTATAACTGAGCCTGAAATAATGATTACCAGCACAGATGCAGGTATCAGTTTGTGCCGTATTGCTGAACAAGGCGGGCTGATACTGGTTGAGACCAGTGCGGATAAGGCAGTTTTAACCGGTAATGATGCAGAGCCGGTTCCGGTGCAGTCTAAACTGCGGCGTAAAGATATTATGCTTAGCAAGACGGATGCTGCTGTGACACCGGCAGCCTTGGAGCAGGTTGAAACCAGAGCATAGACAGATGTGCGCGCTTTTGGTAGCTAAATGATTAGTATTTCGTTTGTATGAATACCATCAGCGCTTCTGAGAAAATATCATGCTGAATTAAGAATGATATTTATAAATTACTTATTAATTTGTACAATACTGGTAACCAATTAAGCAGCTATTGGAATGTATTTTGCACAGGTGACAATAAGTTACCTCTGATACAATAGCTGCTCAGACTGATTATTTAATTCAGTTATTGTGTTGAAAAAGTGCAACACTTTTAAAAACTGAAAACATTTTATTTTAATGGATTATTTTTTATATAATTCATTGAATTTAATTGAAAATATTGTTATTCACCTATTATTTGCCGCAGTAGGATTGGTCAAAAGTGTTGTGTGTTTGCAAATGAATTTGTTTTTTTGCAACTAAAGCATTATATTGACAGCCATGAAATCGCTAATGCGGCGATTAATGCAAAACTTTAAAAGCTCTTCATTAGGTTTTTGAAGTTTGTTTTTTCGACATAGAAAAGGAATACAGCAATGAAAAAAACCCTGATTGCTTTGGCTTTGACCACTTTGCCGGTTGCCGCTATGGCTGAGGTTGTTTTGTATGGCCAAATGAAAGCAGGCTATGAAGTTTCTTCTACTAAAACCAGTGGCGAAACCCGCGGTCCTTACCAGAACGGTATTGGTGACTACGGTTCACGTATCGGTTTCAAAGGTTCTGAAGACTTGGGTAATGGTCTGAAAGCTATCTGGCAGGTTGAATCCCGAATTCATTTGGGTAATAGTAATGACAAATCTGATGGCTGGGCTAACCGTGACTCTTTCTTAGGTCTGGAAACTAAATACGGTACTATTCGCGCTGGTCGTATCAGCAATCAGATGAATGCTAATATGGACATTGTTGATGCTTGGGAATACAACAATGAAGCATTGGGTCTGGGTAAATTCACCCGTACTGATGCCCGTTATGTAGGTATCGCTTACGATTCTCCGGAATGGGCTGGTTTCAACTTTAACTTATTGTACTCTCCGCGTGATAATGTAAACCTTGGTGATCGTCCTTCTGAGTACACAGCCGGTATCGGTACTGGTGAGAAATACAGCCTTGGTTTGAACTACCAAAACTCTGGCTGGTTTGCTAAATACGGTTTTGATTACCTGAAAAATTCTGCTATTAAAACTGATGACGATGGCACAACAGATCTGAAAGATGGTCAGGTACACCGTGTTGAAGGTGGTTATGATGCCAATAATTGGTTTGTGGGTGTTGGATATCAGTACACTAAAAACACTACTTCATACTACAGAGGTTTAAGTGAAAAGAGTCTGGGTGGTATTGGTGACCACAATGTAACTGATGACAATCAGGGACAGGAAGCAGCTCTGACTGTTGGTTATCATTTTGGTAATATTTTCCCGAAAATTTCCTATGCTCATGGCTGGGATGTAAAAATTAACGGTGACAAAGAGAAAAACACCAAATACGATCAGGTTGTGTTAGGTGCTGATTATGATTTCTCTAAACGTACCACTGCTAACGTACAGGCAGGCTGGTTGCGTGAAGGTAACGGCGAAGGTCTTGGTAAAGACAAAACTACTGCTTTCGGTGTTGGCCTGAAACACACATTCTAATTAGTGTTTAATTCTTACTGATTAGTATTTGAGTCTAATCCCTGATTGTAGAACAATTTAGTTTGTTTTTCAGTCAGGGATTAGTTTTTTAATAATATAAATAAAATGCTATTCCAAATTATTTAACAGCTGGTTCTTCTACATTTCATTCTCGGTTTTCCTTTCAGAATTTCAATACGAATACATCGAAACCTAATGATTAATGTTATATTCGAATAAATCATTTTTAGGCAAATATGTATGGAAATACTCTGATAAATTATTGATATAGAAAAACTAAATAGAAATTATTATTTTTATAAAAAATATAGATATTGATATTACTGAATTATTATATTGTGATGAATATATACTGGTATAAGTTATTATTTGAATTCAATAATTATTTGTAATTAAGTTCAGAAATCAATGAGAATTCAAAAAATAAACCATATAAGAATATTGATATTTATCTTAACAGTACTGGTTTAACTGAATACAAGTAAAAAATGGTTTATCAGTATTGTGGTTCCGGTCAAGGATATTTATAAATTAATTCTCCGGTTGTTGTAAATGACTTTTCTATACAATTTTTTTCTGAAAAATAAAAAATGTATTTTTAATATTTATTAAAGTGAATTGCTGTTTTTTTTAGTCAATATTATTTTAGTATCTAAAAATATAATCAGCATTTAAATACATTTCTAATATTTATTTTACCTATTCTTTAATGAGGAAAATTACCTGAATCAATAATTAGAATCAGTGGTTTGCTTTTTTATTACCCGACCAGTATATTCCGCACACTCGTCGTAATGGCGATTGATGTAAAACTTCAAAAGCTCTTCATTTGGTTTTTGAAGTTTGTATTTTTGACGTTGAGACTAGGAATACAGTAATGAAAAAAAACCTGATTGCTTTGGCTTTGACCACTTTGCCGGTTGTTGCTATGGCAGATGTTGTTTTATACGGCCAAATGAAAGCAGGCTATGAAGTATCTTCTACTAAAACCAGTGGTGACAGCCGTGGTCCGTACCAGAATGGTATAGCTGATTATGGTTCACGCATCGGTTTCAAGGGTTCTGAAGATTTAGGTAATGGTCTGAAAGCTATCTGGCAGGTTGAGTCTGCTATCCATCTGGGTAACAGTAATGGTAAAGCTGATGGCTGGGCTAATCGTGATTCTTTCATTGGTTTTCAGTCTGAATTCGGTACTGTTCGTGCCGGTCGCATTAGTAATCAGATGAAAGCCAATATGGATACAGTAGATCCATGGGAATACAACAATGAAGTGCTGGGTTTAGGTAAATTTACCCGTACCGGTCAGCGTTATGTAGGTATTGCTTACGATTCTCCGGAATGGGCTGGTTTCAAATTTAATGCATTATACTCTCCGCGTGATAATGTAAATGGCGGTGACCGGAACAGTGAGTATGATTATGGTATGGGTGCCGGCGATAAATACAGTATCGGTCTGAATTATCACAATGCCGGATATTTTGCAAAATATGGTTTCGATTATCTGAAAAATTCAGCAGCTATAATTACTGAATCCGGTAACACTAAATTAAAAGACGGTCAGGTACATCGCGTTGAAGGCGGCTATGATGCTAATAATCTGTTTGTAGGTGTAGGTTACCAATATACCAAAAATACCAGCTCGTATTTCAATGGTTTAAAAGGTGCTTCTATTCCTGTAGGTGTAAATGAGCAAGGTAACTTAATCACCATGAATGTTGGTGATCATAATGTAACCTGGGATAATCAGGGACAGGAAGCGGCTCTGACTGTTGGTTACCACTTTGGTAATATTTTTCCGAAATTCACTTATGCCCATGGCTGGGACATTAAGTTGGATGGCGATAAAATGAAAAATACCAAATACGATCAGATCGTATTAGGTGCTGATTATGATTTCTCTAAACATACTACTGCTAATGTACAGGCTGGCTGGTTGCGTGAGGGTAACGGCTACAATGAACTGAACGAAAGCAGAGGTAAAAATAAAACTACTGCATTTGGTGTTGGTCTGAAACATACTTTCTAATCAGGCTTTGTTAGCTGATTTTAGAATAAACCCCGCAGCAGCGGGGTTTGTTTTTTGTATCCGGTAAATCCAACCAGCTAATTATTGAAATAAAATACATCTGTATTTTGTATCTGCAATCAAATTTGTATAATTATTTAATTACTGATTTTGCTTAAAAGCCGTTTTTGTTTCTGTTTTATTTATTACGATGCCGTTTGATATACCAGTATATCAGCAAAGCAAATACAGCTACTATCAGAATAACAACAAAGAGCAGTTTCGTATATTGTTGAAACTCTGCAAACAGCCATTGCGCTGATTGTCCGAACAGATAACCAAAACTAACGATAATGGTTGCCCAGAGTAAAGCGCCCAATGCATTAAATAACAGAAACCGATGGAATGTTACTTTACTCATACCGATGGCAATCGGGCCGGCAATACGCAAACCATACATGAAGCGTACTCCGATAATAATGACAGAGCTGTGTTTACACAGCAAACGATCAGTTTTGGCTACCATCGGATCCAGTTTAGGGAAATGCTGCAATAGATGTTTACCGTAATAACGACCGAGCAAAAAACATATCTGGTCACCCAGCATCCCGCCACCTGCCGCGCACAGGATTGAAGGCGCAGATAATAAATAGCCTTTGTGTACGAAAAAGCCGGCCAGGGTCAGTATGGTTTCACCTTCAAGAATGCTGCCGATAAATATAGCCAGATAGCCATAGTAATTCAGTAATTGCTCAACATTCATCTATTCATCTGTTTAATAGGGTTAGAAAGAAATCATTTGTTAAACATAAGGTTGTTTGAACTGTTCTGGCAATCTGTTTTGCCAGAACCAGACAAAATTTACACACCATATTGACGGCGGTAATCTGCTACCGGCTGGCGATAATCAGCCAGTGTTGAGTCATTTTCTAATAACAGCAGTAAATCTTCCAATGTGGCAATGGCCGTTACCGGTATTTGATACTGTTGTTCGACTTCCTGAACGGCGGATTGATTTCCCTGACCTTTTTCCATGCGGTCAAGTGCAATGGCTACACCTGCGGTAACCGCGCCTTCACGCTGAATGATGGCAACCGATTCACGTACGGAAGTACCGGCTGAAATAACATCATCTATAATCAGTACACGACCTTTAAGCGGTGCACCAACCAGTACGCCACCTTCGCCATGGTCTTTTGTTTCTTTACGGTTATAGGCATATGGTACATTACGCCCTTCTTCCGCCAGCATCATGGCTGTTGCTGCGGCCAGAATAATGCCTTTATAGGCCGGTCCGAACAGCATATCAAATTCAATACCGCTGGCAAGAATCGAGCGTGCATAAAAACGTGCCAGTTGCAAAATACTATAGCCATCGTTAAACAGTCCGGCATTGAAAAAATAAGGTGATTGTCTGCCGGCTTTGGTTGTGAACTGGCCAAATTTTAAAACATGTTGTTGCAGAGCGAAGTGCAGAAAATCCTGACGGAAATCAGACATAATGATCCTTAATGGTAAAATGGCAGATTAAAAATTTTAAGATGTAAATTTTATCATTAATCGAAAGGACATGCGGATGCGCATTATTTCAGCCAATGTAAACGGAATACGTTCAGCTACCAGTAAGGGTTTTATTGATTATCTGGCGCAGGCAAAGGCTGATATTGTGTGTGTTCAGGAGTTAAAAGCCCAGGAAGCCGATATGACTGAGCAGATGAAGCATCCGCTGGGCATGTATGGTGCGTGGCATACCGCAGTGAAACGCGGCTATAGTGGTGTGGCAATTTACAGTAAACAGCAGCCTGATGATGTACAAATCGGCTTAGGATGGGAAGATTTTGATCATGAAGGCCGCTATGTACGTGCTGATTTTGGCAAGCTCAGTGTTATCTCTGTGTATTTGCCGTCCGGAAGCAGTTCGGAAGAGCGGCAGCAGGCTAAATTCTGTTTTCTGGATAAATTTTTACCGGTTCTGCGCGAATTGCAGGCCTTACAGCGCGATATCGTAATCTGTGGCGACTGGAATATAGCGCACCAGAATATTGATTTAAAAAACTGGCGTGGCAATCTGAAAAATTCTGGTTTTTTGCCGGAAGAGCGTGAATGGCTGAGCAGGATTATCAATGAGCTTGGCTGGGTGGATATCTGGCGTACGCTGTATTCTGAGATTCCCGGTTATACCTGGTGGAGCAATCGCGGGCAGGCTTATGCCAAAGATGTAGGTTGGCGTATTGATTATCAGATGGCTACGCCAGCACTGGCTGCCTGTGCACAAACTGCTACGATCTATAAAGAAGAAAAATTTTCTGATCATGCGCCTTTGATTGTTGATTATGACTATCAAATAAAGTGCTCGAAGTAATGCAATTGGTTTTCGGCAGTCATATAACAATCTGATCAGCGGGTGGTTTGCGTGACCAGTAATATATTTAATCCGGCTGCCAGTGAATAGGCACCGGCTGCCAGTGAATAGGCAGAAGCGGGTAGGGTAAGCATGCTTTATCCGTTTATGATAAATTCTATTTCCCATCGCTATCATTAATTGCATTCGCGTAAAGCGTTCAGTAAACGCCTGTATATTGATTGTCTGATGGCAGACTGATATTTGCCGTGGTAATAAATATGGGAATATCAGGAACCGGTATTCATGGAACTGAGTTAATGTGATTTAATTAATGGTCTCTACAATCTCGTATTCCTGCATTTTATATAATAATGTTCTTTTGCTGACGCCTAGTGAGCGGGCGGTATTTTCCCGGTGTCCGTTATTCAGTCTCAATTCATTAATGATTAATTCCTTCTCATAAATTTTGACTTTTTCTTTTAAGGTAGCACCAAGCTGTTCATCTTCACTAAAATCAGGATGAAAATCAGGTGTTTTTTTATGAGCAATAATTTGTGCAGGCAAATCTTGCGGATAGATAAATAGTCCGTTAGACATGACTACTGCATGTTCGATGGCATTAGACAATTCACGCACATTGCCCGGCCATGGGTATTGATTAAGTACTTCTACCGCACTAATCGAAAAATCCAGTAACTCCTTATTATTTTCATGGCAAAACTGATTGGCAAAATAGCGCGCCAGCAGCATGACATCATTTTTCCGGTCGCGTAAGGGTGGTAAGCTTAATTCCATTACGTTCAGTCTGTAGAATAAATCTTCGCGGAATTCACCAGTGCTGATCATATCCTGAAGGCTGCGATTGGTAGCGGCAATCAGCCTGAAATCAGTTTTAATTAATCTGCTGCCACCGATTGGTTCGAATTCTCTTTCCTGGATTACCCGCAGAAGCTTAACCTGAAGATTGGTTGACATTTCAGCTACTTCATCCAGAAAAAGTGTACCCTGGTGTGCCCGCTCAAATAAACCAATCTGGCGTTGATAAGCGCCGGTAAATGATCCTTTTTCATGCCCGAATAAAGTACTTTCCAGCAAGGTTTCCGGTAATGCACCGCAGTTTACTTTGATAAACGGGCCGGTTGAGCGGGTACTGTAATAATGAATGGTTTTGGCGACTAATTCTTTACCCGTACCGCTTTCACCAGTAATCAATACGGTGGTTTTGGTTTGTGAAATTTTGGCAATATTGCGACACAGTTCCATCATATTCGGGCTGTTAGTCAGAATATGCCCCTTATTATCCGAGCTGAATAATTCTATTTTCGGCGATAAATCCATTCCCTCTTTTTTAGCTTTGCTCAACTCCAGGGTACGTTTTATCAGTGCTTTGAGTTCATTCAGGTCAAAGGGTTTAACAATATAATCAATTGCACCGAGTTTTAATGCTTCTACCGCTGTATCCACACCGGCATAGGCAGTCATAAGGATAATGGATATATCCGTATAGTTCTGTTTAATTATTTTCAGTGCTTCCAGCCCGCTCATCTGAGGCAGGCGATTATCCATTAAAATTAAATCAACCGGCTGCTGTTCTAAGGTTTCAATAGCGTCTTCTGCATTATCAACAGCAATAACCTGATAATGTTCCTGTGATAAAAAAATAGATAACAGTTTGCGCAGATTTAATTCATCTTCGACAATTAAGATTTTTTCTGACATAAATTCCGGATTATTGTGTATCAGTTAACGGGAAGTGCTACTTCAACCGTAACACCGTTGCTGTGCTCATTATTTTTAATGCTAATTTGCCCTTTATGTGAGGAAACTATTTTTTCAACCATGGCCAGACCCAGTCCGGTACCAGAAATTTTAGTGGTAAAAAATGGTGTAAAGATTTTATCCATTATTTCGCTTTTAATGCCTTCACCATCATCCTTTATCCGGATTAACTGATACTTTTGGTTAGCAGACATTAATGTAGAGATTTCAATGTTGCCCTGATCACTGACTGCCTGAATGGCATTGATTAATAAATTCAGTATTGCCTGTTTGATTAATTCTTTATCCAGATACAATGGCGGTAACTGGCTGGCTAATGAAAGAGTCAGGAAGATGTTATTTGAGCGGTGAGATGAATTAACCAGTACCAGCACTTCATTAATCAGGTCGTTTAATTGTACCGAAACATAATAATTTTTTGAGGGTACTGAGAAATCAAGTAGCTGCTGGATAACCTGATTAATCGAATCCACTTCTTTCAGAATAATCTCAAGATATTCATTTTGTTCAGCACGGGGTAAATCATTTTGCAGATATTGCACGAAACCGCGTACTGCAGCCAGCGGGTTGCGGATTTCATGGGCAATGCCTGCCATCAGCTCGCCCAGTGCCACCAGACGTTCGGTTTGCTGGATTAATTTTTCTACTTCTTCCCGTTCGGTGATATCTTTAAAAATAACGACGGCACCAATAATATTACCCTGATAATCTTTCAGATGGCTGGTGCTGGCTGAGATTCGGATAATTTGCCGAGCAACCGGAAAATCTACTTCCACACCGACATGATCGATACCATTGTATAAAGTATCCAGTAAAGGACTTTGAAAATTTTTATCATCAACTATGGTTGAATATGGCCGGCCAAGGACTTGTTCCAGCTGGTAGCCGGTGATTTTTTCTGCAGCCGGATTTAACATGGTAATAAAGCCATTATTATCCACGGTAATAACCGCATCCAGTGTATTTTCCAGAATCAGCTCGTTGATAGTTTTGGTTTTTCTAAGCTTTTCGGCCAGACTGTTAATTCCGCTGACAATTTCATTCAGCTCACCGCGAATAACCGGCAGACGACTATCCAGCGAGAAGGGGAGTTTTTCCATCCCCTGTTTGATTATATTGATATCAGTATTCAGTTTTCTGGATAAAACAGAAGCAATACAAATACAGCTCAGCATACAGATCAGGCTGATAATAATGACATTTTTATCAAATACAAAGGCCTGTTTTTCAATGTCATCCAAAGTTTCATTAGCCCAGATATAGCCGATTATCTGATTATTGCGCACAATAGGAGTCATGGCATTCATGATATTGCCGCGGACTTGCTGGCCGGTTTCAATCATATGCCGGCCGCTGGTCATGACTTCACGCCCTTTATGCTCAGCCGGAATAGATTTACCAACATTAACACCATAGGCTGACTGCGGGGCATACAACACAATGGCATCTAATTGTTTATGATAATAACCGGCTGCAATATTCGGCATGTCTTTCAGTAGCGGTTCAATTTTAGGAGTGAGATACTGATTAAGCTGGGTAATTTGTTGTGTTCGGGGCAGGTTTTTATCCACCTGCTGGTAAGCATCACCTAAAAGCAAATCCAGAGTTTTGGTAATGGCATAAAGTTTATGGCTTTTTTCCTGTCTGAGAAGTTCGCGCCCTTCTTTATCAATTAGAACGGCACAGACAAAAATTGAAAAACAGGATAGGAAGGTCACCAGTAAAAAAATACGGGCACTGATTCGTTCCGGATATAGGCGCTGAAGAAAACTGGTGTTCATAAGTGCTCAAATATCCATAATTATCAATAAAATATTTTTAGTATCCGGCTGGTACACAGCCAAAATATTTATCTGAATTAATTTTAAATTATCAGATGAATTATGCAAATTAACAAGTCAGGCGATATCGGATAAATTCATTACCACCTGACCGATTAACCTAATCATATGTCTGTTAACCAGACATAACTATTAGTTTGAACGGATTATCATTAACAGCGTTCCAGAATAACAGCCGTACCTTGTCCGCCGCCAATGCATAATGTTGCCAGTCCCAGCTGTTTATCACGATGAAGCATAGAATAAAGCAGGGTAACCAGAATACGCGCACCGCTGGCACCAATAGGATGACCCAGAGCAATGGCACCACCATGAATATTGGTTTTGTCCATGTCAAAATTCAGCTCGCGTCCGACACCGAGGAATTGAGCAGCAAAAGCTTCATTTGCTTCGATTAAATCGATATCAGACAGCTGTAGTGCTGCTTTTTGTAAAGCCAGCCGGGTTGCCGGTACCGGACCCATCCCCATTATGCTCGGATCTACGCCGCCAGAAGCGTAGCTGCGAATATATGCCAATGGTTTTAAGCCTAACTCTTTTGCTCTGGTTTCTGACATCAGCACAAGAGCAGCCGCACCATCATTAATACCGGAAGAATTACCCGCAGTCACTGTACCGTCTTTTTTAAACGCCGGTCTGAGTTTTGCCAGACCTTCCGCAGTGCTGTCTGCTTTGGGATATTCATCCTGTTTGAAGATAATATCGCCCTTGCGTGAGCTGATGGTAACCGGAACAATTTCTGCTTCAAAGTCACCATTGTTATTAGCTTCCGTAGCCAGCTTTTGAGAACGCAATGCCAGTTCGTCCTGTTCCTCACGGCTGATAGAATACTGTTCAGCAATATTTTCTGCGGTAATTCCCATATGGTAATGATTGGTAGCACAGGTTAATCCGTCATTCACCATGGTATCGTACAGTTCGGCATTACCCATTTTCAGCCCCCAGCGGGCTTTACTGCCAATCAGATAGGGTGCCTGAGACATATTTTCCATACCGCCGGCGACAACAATATCATTGTCACCAGTTAAAATGCTTTGTGTGGCCAGTACGATTGATTTAAGTCCGCTGCCGCATACCTTATTTACAGTAAAAGCCGGTACGCTGTTGGGAATACCTGCATTCAGTGCAGCCTGTCGGGCAGGATTCTGTCCCAGTCCGGCCTGAAGCACATTACCCATAATCACTTCATTTACCGCACCGGCATCTAGTGCAGCACGTTTTAAAGCTTCTTCAATAACGACTTTCCCCAAATTAATGGCACTGACAGAGGCAAGTGAACCATTAAAACTGCCGATGGCGGTGCGTGCAGCACTGACGATTACGGTTTTTGTCATAATAAACTCCCTTTTTTTAACTAGAAAAAGTACAGACCAATCAGGAATATCGGCGTAGTGAATATCAGCGCTGTCATACAATATCCCATAATGTCACGCACCCCGAGACCGGCAATAGCCAGTGCAGGTAATGCCCAGAATGGTTGCAGCATATTCATCCATTGTTCGCCGTAGGCAATTGCCATCGTAGATTTACCTAAATCAGCACCCAGAGCCTGTGCGGCAGGAATCACGAACGGGCCTTGAATAACCCAGTGGCCGCCACCTGACGGTACGGCAAAATTAATAATGCCGGAGCTGAAGAACGTCCAGATAGGGAAGGTATCCTTACTGGCAATATTGATGAAAAATTCAGTGATAAGACCACCCAGACCGGAATGTTCCATCATCAGCTGAATACCCGCATAAAACGGAAACTGGATGATAATACCGGCTGTGCTTCTGGCTGCATTGGAGACAGCACGCATGTACGCCATAGGTGTACGGTGTAACAAAACACCGGCAGTCAGGAATATTAGGTTAACGGTATTAATGGTGATATTAAAACCATTATGATAGAAGTAAATCAGCAGATAACTGATACCCAGAGCACCTACCAGCAAAGAAAGCAGCTTACTTTCTTCCATTTTTTCAGCTATGGTAGCTGTTTTCCGGTCAAGCTTACGCTGAAAATCGGGTTCCGGTGCCAGCAGCTCAGGATTAACCACATTCACCTTACCGTCAGTTCTGACCATAAACCGCACCAGAAGAGGTAAGCAGATAATCAGCATAGAAGTAATAAAAATATTACTGGCTGAAAACATGGTCTGAGAAATCGGCACGATGCCCTGCGGATTAGCGTCACTAATCATAAAGTGTGCAACAGGATTTCCCGGAGTTGCCGCCATTAAAGGCATTGACCCGGACAAACCACCACCCCATGTCATAAAAGCAATATAAGCACAGGCGATCAGTAAGCCATAATCCACATTCTTAACCTGTCTGGCCACTTCCTTTGCCAGCATGGCACCTACAACCAGACCAAACCCCCAGTTTAAAATACAGGCAATGCAGCCGACAAACGTAACCAGCATAGCTGCCTGTGTAGGAGTTTTGGCCAGAGAGGCAATAGATACCAGAACAGATTTCACCGGAGGTGAGCTGGCTAAGGCATGACCGGTAACCACAATCAGAGCCATCTGCATACCAAAGGCCAGCAAATTCCAGAAGCCGTCCCCCCACATTTTTATCAGACCCAGAGGCTGTGAATCAGTTAATCCCCAGGCCATGAAAAAAATGATAAATGTAAGCAGTAAAGCAAATATCAGCGGGTCAGGCAGATATTTACTGACCAGATTAGTCGTATGTCTGGATAAACGTGAAATCATAAAACTTATGCCCCTGTAGCAATGGACATCGTTTTCAGATTATCCGCAATAATAAACTCTGCCGTGGTGTGCGCTTTTACAGTATCAACATCTACACCCTCAGCGGTTTCAATCAAATACATTTGACCGTTTATAAATTCAAATACAGCCAGCTCAGTAATAACCATGCTGACTTTACCTTTCGCCGTAAGCGGCAAAGTGCATTCCGGCAATATTTTCGGTTCACCGGTTTTAGTACAGTGTTCCATGGCAATAATTACCTTTTTCGCACCTGTAACCAGATCCATAGCACCGCCCATACCTGGCACCATTTTGCCCGGTACCATCCAGTTAGCCAGATTGGCATGCTGGTCAACTTCCAGTCCGCCAAGCACACAGGCATCGACATGACCGCCGCGAATCAGCATAAAAGAAAATGCACTGTCAAACATCGCCGCACCGGGAACAATGCCGCAAGGCTGACCGCCTGCATTAACAATATTCGGTTCATCAACTGTTTTAGGCCCCAGCCCCAGAAAGCCATTTTCTGATTGCAGTGTAATATTGATACCTTCAGGCAAATAATTCACCACCTGAGTTGGTAAACCAATCCCCAGATTAACAACATCCCCGTTACGTAATTCCTGAGCAACACGGCGAGCAATTAATTCTTTTTTATCCATTGTCTTTATTCCTTAATCGTTAGTGCTAACCATAAAATCAACTAATGCTGCCGGTGTCATCACCGCATCAGGATGTATCTGGCCGACTTCTAACAGTTCATCAGCCTGAGCAATCACCGTGTCAGCAGCGGTAGCAATCAGCGGATTAAAATTACGTGCAGCATACTGATAGACCAGATTACCGTTGTAATCAGCCTTATGCGCATGAATGATGGCTAAATCAGCACGGATTGGCAGCTCAAGTAAATACTCACGATTATTAACTGATAAAACTTTCTTGCCTTCAGCAACAATCGTACCCACTCCGGTAGGTGTTAAAACTCCGCCCAGTCCGGCACCGCCGCAGCGAATCCGTTCAGCCAGCGTACCCTGCGGTACCAGCTCAACTTCCATCTCACCGGCAATCATTCTTCTGCCTGTTTCACGATTGGTGCCAATATGGGAAGTAATCACTTTTCTGACCTGATTATTGTTAATCAGCGGTCCGACACCAGTGTCTACAAAAGCTGTATCATTTCCGATAAGTGTTACATCCTTAATACCCGATTCCAGAATTGCATTCACAATCTTTGACGGCGTACCACACCCCATAAAACCGCCAAACATAATCGTCATACCGTCTTTAAGAAAATCCCGGATTTTATCGGTAGTGATTAATTTTGTTTGCATCAACGGCTCCTTGTTACACGTTAAAAATTCATCTATGCTTAAAAGCAAGCCACTTTGCTATTGCAATTTGTATACCAGATTGGAATAAGAAAAATAAAATAATAAAATGCTGATTTATAAAAATAAATTTTATATGACAAAAGAGTTTTAAATAAACTTGGCGCAGAAAATTGCACTTGCGTGCAAAAAAAATTGCACGATTAAGTATCTATTATTTATTTGACAATAATGATATGTAAGAAATTACATTGATTTTAGTTACACCAGCAGACAAGAAAATAAAGTATCAGAATAATCCAGGAAAATAATTAATATTATGATTTATTGGATAAAGAATTCTATATTGATAAAAATACTTTCAGTTTATTTTTATCATAAATTCTTCAGGAAAATTCCGATAAAGTAATTTGTATAAGGAAAAAACTATATAGTATCTGCTTGGCGTGAATAAACCATAATATATTTTATCAATTTTCTGGTCTGAACCAAGAAGCGCAGAACCTGAATACGTTCATTAGAGTATAAAAGCAAATAGAATTTAAGCTATACAACCATATCTGCAATTAAATATATAGAACTACCAATGATTTGTATTTATTAGGCCGTTTTTGAGGTTTAAAATGGCTAAAAAGGCTTGACGAGTTTAATATCGCCCCCTATAATGCGCTCTTCCTTTCCCTGATAGCTCAGTCGGTAGAGCGACGGACTGTTAATCCGCAGGTCCCAGGTTCGAGCCCTGGTCGGGGAGCCAAAGGGTCGTTAGCTCAGTCGGTAGAGCAGCGGACTTTTAATCCGTTGGTCGAGCGTTCGAATCGCTCACGACCCACCAGATTTTTTTATCAGGCTATTTTAACTGATAAATATAATGATAAAACCGTACCAATAATTATTTGGTACGGTTTTTTTACATTAGAATAATATATATTTTAAAAATTTAGGTGGGTGTTTGAAGGTGAAAGCTTTAATTTTAAAATGTTATGATATTTATTTTTATGATAGAGCTTAAGTTTTAATAATTGCTAATTAAAAATTTTGATTATTTTTCCACTCTTTTAATTTTTTTTGGATATAATCATTTGGTAATTTTTCCTGTTCTAATCGGTTAGCATTGTATTTATTAGATTGTAAAACAATAAATAAATCTTTTTCCGATGAATCTAAGTTAACAGGAATATCAGAATAAGATTCTGATTCAGTTACCATACTGTTTTTATATAATTTTAATGTTTCTTCATCCATCATAAGTGTTTGAATATGAGGACAGAAGGTTTTTGATAGACTTAATATTTTTAATCCCCAGCTATCAATATCTCCCCAGTACGCTACTCTTTTATTTTTTAACCATTGTGCACTAAGCCAATTCACATTATTACCGCCACCAATAACAGCAATAGTATCAGGTAATTCTGGTAGAGATAAACCAGATTGAATATTTTCTACTACTAAAATGTTGTTGGCGGGTAATTCATAATGGGTTAGGGTATGCTGATCCATTTGTAAGATAGGCAAGCCAGCTAAAGATTCTTGTGTTTTTTTGCATAATGGTTTAACTATTAACCAGCCTTTAGGATTGTCTAAACATCCTAGCCATTTCAATAAATTACCAGCTTGTGCAATTGCATTGTTATAGAGAACATCAAGTAAAGCACTCACCAAGATTTTATTATTTTCCAAAAACTTGGTATCAATACCTTTCAAAGGTAAGGAACGCAAATATAAGCCTTTCCCCATATTTGGAGTAAGTTGCTGTAATAAACTAGTAATGTTAATTGATTCCTGAGGAGTTAATTGTTCAACTATTGATAAATGTTGAATTAAAATTGGATAAAAGCGTTGGTCGTATGTCGTTAATGGTTCAATTATCTTGCTTAGTTTTTCGATTTTTTTTTCAATATCAGGCCCTAGAAATTCAAATAGTTCTTTCAGATTATTAAGAATTAAAGTTACAGGAATGCGTTGTAAACCTAAAGTATTGTATTTTTTATCTTGCCACTTTATCCAATGCTGTTGTGGAAAATCTTTCCATTGATTAATAAAATTTTTAAAATACATCATATTATCAAGTATCTGGTCACCAGTTGGTGTGCCTAGAGATATTTCAATTGGAAACTTTCGTTTATGCATTAAACGCTCTTTGAGATTCTTTTGTTTATCCCATTCTAGCTTTTTAATATGGCTGTAAACCTCATCGGGTAGTTTGCCCCAATTTTCATTTAATTGTGCCATAAGCAGTTTATTATTATGTACATCACTCTAATCAAGATTGTTATACTCATATTGAGATTATTTAATAACATTTATGCGTATTTAGAGAATAGAAAAGAAACTTTCTTAATGCATATTTAGATTACACTATAATACATAATATCAAATCCATAATTATTGCGTTGAAGTGATCTCAATACCAAGAGATTTGGCTTGTTTCATAATTTCAGAATTTTTAATTAACTCACGTTGGGCGTCTATTTCTTCCCATGTTACTTCACTTAAGCTACTTTCATGTGTTTGTTGGTTTCGCTCAGCAATAAGCAGGGAACGAGCTGTTTCACGTGCTAGATTAAGGTTTTTATATGGTGTAATTAAATTAACGTGTATATGCAATGCTTTAAATACGCGCAGCACCCTCCGACTAACTGACTCAGCTGTATTAGAAAATGCTTCGTCTAAAAATACTGTGCAATATACGGGTTTATCATATCCATCTGGAGTAAGTGCGTAGGCGAGACTAGCAGCAACTATAGTGCCTGCAAATGATTCTTTTTCACCACCTGATTTACCACTAGAAGATTCAAGCACATCTATAACAGCTCCAGTTTGATTATCTAGCTCTTCAGCAAAAAAAGACATCTGATAACGAGGGTCAAGTAGACGTAGGCTTTCTAATGTATGTGCTGCGAGATTGCTGGCTTTATCCAGTTGTGAGACTATTTCTTTTAATATATTAAATCGTTGTTCGTGGTCGTCACTAGTAAATAAGCTTAGAGCATTTTTAAGTAATTTTGAAAATTCTATTACATTTGTATATTGTTCAATTTTGGTATTTAATTTTAGGTAAGTATTTTTTCTGAATTCCGTACGTTTTAATACTGTATTAATTACCTGAATACGTTCTCTAATTTCATCTTTTTCAGCCTCTAATTGTTGTTGAATTCTTGCTAATGATTCGGTTGCATGTTTATTTAAACGTTCTTTAAAGCGTTCTTGTAACTGTGGCAATCCTTCTTGCTCCAGTTTGAATAGGTGATTGATATAATCTTCAATATAAGAAATGTCTGGAATCCAATCATTAGCAATAATAGGCCATTGTTGTTGGAAAGAAGACATGATTTTAACTATCTCTTTTCCTATATTTTCTTTTTTTTGATTTGTTTTCTTCAGAGATTCGTCAATTTGTTTGTAATAAAAATCTTGTTGTTCTATTACTAATGGCAAAGTATCATCTTTGTATTGTCCAATACGATGATTTAACATTAATCTTACATCGTGTTCAATTCCTTGATCTGAATCTTTTCGTGCCTGCTGAAGCAGTACGTTTAAATTGTCTTTTCGAGTATTGTAACTACCTTGTTCTTCGTATAACTTTTTAATTTTTTTTTGTAAAATTTCAGAAGCTTTTTTGGCCTCTTTCCAACGTGATTCAGCTTGTTCTAAGTCATCACCATTTTGTAATTCTGTCAATTTTTTTTCAATGCTATCAACTTCAGCTTTACACCTTGGTAAATTGATACTTTCCCAGCTATATTTTTGTAAATTTTTCCATAGTTCTATTTCCTGTTCAATAGTTTGCAAATCATTACGCTTTTTCTGAGTAAGCGTATTTTGTTTTGCAATATCTTCTGTTAAAGAAGATAACTCCTGTTCTAATATTGCTAATCGGGCTTTATTAGAAAATCCAAGTTGCCAAGA
Source organism: Snodgrassella sp. W6238H11 (assembly GCF_016100525.1). Classification (NCBI taxonomy): domain Bacteria; kingdom Pseudomonadati; phylum Pseudomonadota; class Betaproteobacteria; order Neisseriales; family Neisseriaceae; genus Snodgrassella; species Snodgrassella sp. W6238H11. The sequence continues at coordinate 131,354 of NZ_JACFSH010000002.1, forward strand.
TTTTTTATCATTGATTTTATTTTGGTCTTTTTTTTCAAAACGACCCTTTTCCAGATGAACTAAACCAGCCTGTGTTATGGAAAAAGGGGTTTTATCTAACTGTTCAGTAGAATCTACACAAGTTAAATCGAAATGCTCCAAATGTTTCTTTAACCAGTCGCGATAAGGATGATCACGCCAAATCAATTTGTGTAAATAGCCTTCAGGTTTAAATTCGATTTGTGACTTTAATTTTTGAAATGATTCTGGTACAACTTGTACCCTAACATGTAGGCCTGTATGACGAGTATTTAACCAGCGTGTTACCTGTGAGAAAACATTATAAGGGACTATCATTGTGGTCCTGAGTCCACCTAATGCTCTTTCTATTGCTCCTTGCCAGATATTTTCGCTTTCTTTGACATTAATTAATTCACCAATAAAGCGACATTGTTCAATTGTTAAATTTAAGTCTTTGATCATTTCGTCGCGTAGTTGCTGGAATCTGATTGCAATATTAGAATCAGGTCTTAACTTTATTTGGTTAATTTGTTCTTCGGTCTGATGATATTCACTCATTAAGTTGTTTAATTGGGCACGGATTTGAGCAAAATTAACTAGTGCATTTTCTTTATTCTGATCCAGATTTTGTAGTTTGTCTGTTGCCTTTTTTTGATTATTTTCAAAATTTATCTGAATTAGTTCTGAATTTAGACCTAATGTTTTGGTTTCCCGTTGATATATTGATGCTTGTTGGTTTATGCGGTTATAGTCTTCTTTGGCTTTTACAAGCTCTCTTTTTAAAGACTCAAGACTATCGCCGCCAGCTTTTAAATAAGCGGCATGATATGATTCAATCTGTTGATTTATGTTTAGCTTATTTTGTTCTTTTTCGTTAAGTTGTTGTTGTAAAAAGTCAATTTTTTGTTGTAATTCTTGAAGCTGATTTGTATACAGTTGACTTTTTAGTTCACCAAAATAAGGAATTAATCCATTTTTTTCTTGTTCAAGTTTATCCAATGTTTGTATACATTTAATAAAATCTTGATTGTGTTCAGGTAATTGACCCAAATGTATATATTGTTTTTTAACATCAATTAGCTCGTTATGAGTAGCTTCTAAGGCCGAAAATTCTTTTACAACATTACGAGCTTCTTCTTTAATTTGGCTTGATTCCAGTACTAATTCACGAATAAGGGCTGTTAAATCATCGATTTTTTTCAAACCCAAAGCTCGGGATAATAGGGCTGGAGCATTTTTATTATCAATATGTAGCAGTTTACGATACATTGCTTGATAGTCATCAAAAATGTTATTTGAATAAACAATGGTTGCATCATTACTTAAATACTGCTTAAGAGTACGTCGCTCACCATCTTTAAAATGTTCTAGTAATTCTTTAAGTTGAAGATTACGATTAGCAATAACATAGTGACGATAAATATCTGCAGAAGATGTTGCTGTTGAAGTAGCCCAAAATAATACTGCTAGTGTAATGTAATTACCATTGTCAGCCTTGTAACAGGCTCGTAGACCTGTAATAACTGATTGGTCTCGCTTGCTTTTTACTTTTGTTTTGCTGCCGTCATGTGCTGAACCGAAATTACCGCGCATATAGGAAAGTAATGTTCTATCTTTACTATCTCCTTGAGCTGCAGCAACGTTGAAACTAGCACGTCCAGCAGGCAGCAGTAATGCCATTAATCCATCAATAAATGTGGTTTTACCTGAACCATTATCTCCAGTAACTAATGTCCCGATAGGATCAATTTTGGCCGTATGCAAACCATGAAATGATCCCCAGTTATATACAGAAAGTTCATTTAAGCGAATTTGACCAACGTTGAATGGCTCATTATCAATTATGGATTTATTCATTTGATTCTTCTTTCACTGTATCTGCTTTATCTGACTGCACTTTTTCACTTAGTTTTTTATATTCTAAAAGCATGTTTTCTAAAAAGTTAGCATTCACAACATAACGGATGATAGGTGTAATTTCATAACGGTCATCACTGCCACGTACGTTAGCAAGGATATGGCGTTCTTTCATGCGGTTTAATGCCGCATTAAGGCTTTTCCTTTCGATGGTTGAATGATTTGTTATGGGTGAAAAAGGTTTTAAAAGTTCTTCAATATGCTCAAAACTAATAATTATTTTACTTTCACCGACTGTTTCTCGGTCCTGAAAGTATTTACGTAAAACAAGTAATATCAATGTGTCGTGAACTGTTAGTTGTCGCCTATGAATTAATGGTGATATTTCATCATTTTCTTCTAACGTTTCACTCATCTGTGCTACGTAAGCTACCCCTGTAGTTGGATCTAATATTAATTTTAGATATATATTGGCTAAGTAAGAATCAATTTGAACATGGTAATGACTGATAATAGAAAAAAGATTATTTTTTTGTGAAGCTAAAATAACACCATTTTTGAGCAGAGCTACTAAAGCATGTTTGGCTTCTTTGGGAAGTAAGTTGGACTCTGGTTGTGGATTATTATCAGATTGTAATAATGGTGATTGTGTTGTTTCAATTTCTACTTGGTTATGAATAGACTCATCAATTGTTGGACTAATTGGATCACTAGTAACCATTTTTGCACAAAATTGATCAAAAAATTCACCACCTGATGTTGATTTATTATTTTTTTCTTCGTTCATAAAGAAAGCTCTTCCAAGTTGTCGGGAAAAAATGAGGCGCTGAGTAAATATTTAGGTAGGGTAGCTTTGATTTGAATACCCTGCTTATCTTGAATAATAATAGACTCTTTTTCATTTAAGTCAGTTGCTTGAATATGTTGCGCAATTCTCAAATAGGCTACTAATTCTTCTAGTCCAAAATTAATTGGTTTTTTTTCAACTAGGCCAGCTATAGTTAATGGTCCAAAGGTACAAAGATTATGATAGATTGAATCAGCCACTTCTTTAATTTGGATGGTATCTAATAAAGTTAATACCGTTTCACTCGGGACTACTGAATTTGTATGCTCAGTGATGTCAGTTATTTGTATAGCAGCGATTGGTTCTTTTAAGCATATTGAATCGGGAGAGTTAATTTCGATATTACCAGTAGGTAAAATTAAGCGGGTAGCTTTTTTAAGGTTAATATTATTTTTACTGAAATTAACTGCTAACTGTTCAAGTTGTGTTATGAGTCGATCAACAGTTCTTTTTTCCTGTGCTGCGCCACTTTTTATGTAAGTTTTCAAATTTTCTTCTGTTCGACGACGAATTTGAAATATATGTTCACTTTCTTGAGTGAGCTCCTGTAATAGACGTTTGAGAAATTTTCGTTGTCGCGGTTGTAAATAGTTGTCTGAAATTTGATTAAGAATAATATCTAGTTGTTCTTTGAATTCGGTTGAGCGGTTTGAATCACAAAGCAGCTGAAAAAAACTTTCAAATGCACTACCTGCATCGCTTTGAGCAAGTAAAGCTTCTTGATCCATAGTTGCTTGCAATACTTCTCCGCGATTATTATCTTTCTCTATCATTTTGATGCGAATTTCTTGATCCAGACGGCGAATCTCATCTTCAACATAGCGAAAATCATTGGTTAATACTGAAGCAAGTTGGTAGATTTCTCTCAATCTTTCCCTTCGTTGTTGGTCAGATAATGTATTGATACCTTTAGTTTGTATGTTTGTAATTTCTTTTTCCAGCTCAGCTTTACGTTGATTAAGTAAGGCAATTCTTTCTTCAGGATTTTCGTTTAATGCGATAACCAGTTCTCTAACAGCCTCTTGTACAATACGTAGATGTGAAGCACTGGTGTTTATGTTACGCTCATCAAAGCTTTGACAAAAACGTAATGCAATTTCGCATGTATCTGTTTTGGTCAATTTATTGTCCATCTCACGTAACCAGCCATCTTTGACCCATTGATTAATATAAATAGCTGCTGGTGTATCGGCATACCATTGTTCTTTTTCCAACTCTGCATCTAATAAAATGCGAGCCTGACTATAGGATATTTCGTTTTGTCCAGACGAAAATACTTGCTCAATAAAGGCTAAAATGAGTGGCGCTGTAGTTGCTCTAAGTAATTTCCAGACCTTGTTTTCTTTATAAAGTCGCCTATATTTTGCTAGTGAATGTGAAAAGTTCATTACCTAGTTTTTATACTTTAATGGAAATCTAAATATTAACTTTATTTTAAGTATAAAGCATATATTTAGAATATCTAAAACTGATTATTTAGGTGATTATTTACTTTTTTACAACGAATTCAGGAATGATTGTTAAAGTAAATATAATTTCTAATAAAGAATTTATTTTATATATTAATTTTTATTTTAATTACTAATTTAAGCACTAAATTATATTATGGGCTTATTTACCAATTATTGATTTGTTATTTATTATATCGATATTGTTATGATTTTAATTTTTACAGATAATTAGAGTTGTTATTACTATATATCATTATAGAATTCATCTCTGAATGGTTCTATGTAAAGAGTTTTGCTCAAGTGGTTTTGTTTATGTAGTAGATTTCTGATATTTTACTGTGATATGTAGAAAGTTTCACCTGTATTAATTAATCATTTATTTTTGTATATTTTGTGATTTCAGTACAGAATAAACGAAAGTAGGGTGGTTATAGCTAAAAGCTATATTTTTAAATAGGTATATAGTTTTTACTGGGAAAATAATCAGTCAAAATTGAAAATGAGTTGTTTAATTGCCCTGTTATATTGTTTGTAAATAATCAGATTATGGTGGCTCCTAAAGTATTCTGAAAGTGCTTTAATGCCCATGAATGTCCTACAGGGTCAAAGCTGGCAACAGCATGCTGATGAACGACGATTTGATAATTAAGGTTATATGCATCAACTGCTGTATGTAATACACAGATATCTGTACATACACCGGTTAAATGTATTTCGGTAATATTTCTTTCACGCAGACGTAAATCCAGGTCTGTTCCGCTGAATGCAGAGTAGTGGCGTTTATTCATCCAGTAAACTTGCGGATTGGTTTGATTGGCTGTGTACAACTGTTTTAATGAACCATAGAGATTCTGACCGTTGGTACCTATGATATTGTGAGGCGGAAATAATTTATTTTCCGGATGGTATTTATCATCAGGCTCATGCGCATCAATTGCAAATACGACAAAATCTTTCTGCTCAATAAACGTTCTGGTCAGATTTACCATTTCATTTTCTATGGCTTGGCCAGCCTGACCGGTTGTCAGTGCTCCGTCTGGGGCAATAAAGTCGTTGGTATAGTCGATTGAAATAAATGCTTTCATGTTATTCATCAAATTGTTATTGTTGTCTGAGTTTTGTGAATTATAAATCATAAGTTAAACTGATTTAATTTTTATTGTGTCTTTTGGTATTTGTATAATTTTATTTTTTAGTCAAGGTTAAATTCGCGAGTTCGAATCTCGTGTCCGCTCCAATGTTTAATCTATAGACATCCTGAATTGTCTTAAATAACATAAAAAAACAAATGATTATATGTTTATATAATCGATATAAAATAATTGAAAACTATCTAAAAATACTTAATTGAAGTACAAATTTAAAGTAAATCATTTTTTTAATAAGTACATCTTGTACTTATCTGTATATACAAACTGATACGTAGTTTTGTTTATACTTGCCTAGGCATTTTGATGTTTTCTATTGCATTTACGTTTAGTTCATCCTCTCTCCAAATCTAACTCAGAATTAAATCTGAGTTAGATTTGGAGATGTATTAATAGAGAGTGATTCTTCGTTTCAAAACACTGTCAGTTAAACTTTAAAAAATTCACAAAAAAATTTCAGTGTCTATGTCTATTAAGATAGACGGTCTTTCAATAATTTGCCTAAACGCCTTATCTTGTAAGGCTTTTCATGATTTGAGATATGCTGTGGTTCAGGATATGATTCAATACTACATCAAATAAAGTTATACTGAAAAAGAAGTATAGCTCTTACTTATATGGCTTTGGTGCCTGAGAATGGCAGGAGAAGATATATAAAAGCTATTGTAGTTTAATATAAAATGTGATTATTTTTAATAGGTTAAATCAATATCTTAGCATAAAAAATAGTAATAAAAACTATTGAAGTAAGAGATTAACAATTAACTCTTTAGTTAATTGATTTTTTTCTTCTAGAATGAAAGATAAATAATATATTAATTGGTATATAGATGATTACAGGCGACCATAAGAGTCAAATTGATAGTATTTGGGATACGTTTTGGAGTGCAGGGTTAACTAGCTCTATTGCTGTATTGGAACAAATGACTTATCTATTTTTCATAAAAATGCTGGATGACAGCCAGCTCAAAAGAGAAGCAAATGCTCAGGCACTAGGTGGCACGATTAAAGCCCCTATTTTTAAAGATGGTGAATCCTGGCAAAACCCAGAGACAGAACAAACGCTTCCCTATGAAGATTTACGTTGGCACAAATTCAAAAATTTTAATGCCACAAATATGTTTAATATCGTTCGCAATGATGTATTTGTGTTTATCAAAACTCTAGGTACAGGTAAAGATAGCGCTTTTAGTCGCTATATGGCTAATGCCATTTTTATGATCCCTAACGAACGGACTTTATCCAAAATTGTAGATGGTATCGATAACCTCGACATGAATGATAAAGATACTATGGGCGATGTCTATGAATATATTTTAGGGAAAATGGCAGCTAGTGGTACTAATGGCCAATTTCGGACTCCTCGTCATATTATTCGTATGATGGTACAGCTAATGAAGCCCACTATTGAGGATAATATTTGTGATCCTGCTATGGGTTCAGCAGGCTTCATTGTTGAGTCAGCTGCGTATATTAGCGAGCATTATAAAAAAGAGTTAGCCAGAAAAGAAAATGCTGAGCATTATATAAACACTATGTTCTATGGTTTTGATACTGATCAGACCATGTTACGTATTGGCGCCATGAATATGATGCTGCATGGGGTAGATAATCCAAATATTAATTACCAAGATTCCCTTTCCGAAGATAATCAAGATAAAAATCTTTATTCACTGGTATTAGCTAATCCACCCTTTAAAGGTAGCCTTGATTATGAAGTGGTAGATAATAGCTTATTAACTATTGCTAAAACTAAAAAAACTGAGCTACTTTTTTTAAGTCTATTTATTCGTATTTTAAAATCAGGAGGGCGTTGTGCATCTATTGTGCCAGATGGTGTGCTATTTGGTAGCAGTAAAGCACATTTAGCCATTCGTAAAGAATTAGTAGATAACCAGCAGCTTGAAGCTATTATCTCAATGCCATCAGGTGTATTTAAACCCTATTCAGGCGTCTCTACGGCTATCCTTATCTTTACTAAAACTGATGCAGGCGGCACCGATAAAGTTTGGTTCTATGATATGCGCGCCGATGGTTATAGTTTAGATGATAAACGCAGCCCACTAGAAGTTAATGATATTCCTGATATTATTGCCCGTTATAATAGTTTAGAAAATGAAGCCAATCGTACCCGTAAAGAGCAATCTTTCTTTGTACCTAAAGCCGAAATAGTGGCTAATGGATATGATTTAACGATTAATCAATATAAAGAAGTGGAACGAGTAAAGGTAGACTATGAAAAACCTGAAATAGTATTAGCTAATATAAAAAAATTACAAGTTGAAATAGATCAAGCGATTACCAAATATGAAAGGTTAATTAAAGAATGAATAGAGATAGTTGGAATATAATGAAATTAGGAGAAATATGTAATATTTTAAATGGTTATGCCTTCAACTCTAAATATTTTACAGATAATACTAATGCAATGCCTTTAATAAGAATAAGAGATATAAAAAGAGGATATACAGAAACTTTTTATACAGGGATATACAATGAGTCTTATATTGTAAAAAAAGGTGATTATATTATTGGAATGGATGGCGAGTTCAATATATGTCAATGGGAAAGTACAAATGCTCTACTCAACCAACGGGTATGTAAAATATGGCCACGAGATACTAAATCAACACATATTAGATATATATACTATTTTTTATCTTCATTATTAAAAAAGATAGAAGAAAAAACGGCTTTTGTTACTGTAAAACACTTATCAACTAAACAACTAAATAGTTCTGATATTACTATTCCTGTATTCTTTCTTCAAAAACAAATAGTAAAAGAACTAGATACACTAAGCGATATTATTACCAAAAAGAAAGAACAGCTTGCAGAACTGGATAAACTTGCTCAAGCTACTTTTCATAATATGTTTGGTGATCCTATAAAAAATGAAAAACATTGGGAAACTAAAAAATTAGAGAGTATATGCTCATCTGTTGTAAGAGGTCCTTTTGGAAGTGCTTTAAAAAAGGATTTTTTTGTACAAAAATCTGAATTTACATATAAAGTATATGAACAAAAGCATGCAATACAAAAGGATGCTTTTATTGGACAATATTATATAGATGAACTCTTATATAATAGCCTTAAGAGATTCACTGTACTGCCTAAAGATATTATTATGAGTTGTTCAGGAACTATTGGAGAATTTTTTGAAATTCCTGCAAACGCGGAAAGAGGAATTATTAATCAAGCATTATTAAAGTTTACTCTTTTAGAAAATAAGATTATAAGCGTTTTTTTTCTTTTTCTAATGAAGCAATTAATAATAAATGTTGAAAAAAAAGGAAGTGGAATTCAAAATATAGGATCTGTTAAGTTTATAAAAGATATAACTTTAGGGCTTCCTCCTATATCACTTCAAAACCAATTTGCTGAAAAAATAGAAGCCATAGAGCAACAAAAAGCATTAATTAATCAATCAATCACAGATACACAACTTCTATTTGATTACACGATGGATAAATATTTTAATTAACTAAATTCGTTAGGTGAGTGCCCTAATTATGAAACGGAACTTTGATTTTTTGAGTACATTATCTGATTTTGCAGAGTTATATAATTACTGTAATGAAGCTGAAGTAAATCAAAAAAGCGACCCTAAGCAATCAGCGCTTAATGCAAGGTTTGCCTTAGAATATACTGTTAAAATCATCTATATCCTACATAATTGGGTAATCCCTAAACGTAGTAGTCTGTTTGAATTAGTAGATAATGAAGACTTTCGTCGTTTCATTAATGATAATGAGTTAATGGTTGCTTTGCATTATATTCGCCGAGCAGGTAATAATGCTGCCCATTTAGAAAAGGTTACGGCGAAAGAGTCATTATTTTCTTTATTAAATTTGCATAGTTTTGTCAGTGCCGTATTAGTAAAACTCGGTGAAGTTACTGATGTGGCGACTTTTGATAAAACGCTCCTTACAGAAAATAAAGGCAGTATTAGTAAAGCATCGGCAACCTTTGTAGAACCCAAAAAAAAGGTTATTCATAAATACCGTGAACAAATAGCAGAATACGGTACGCTTAATGTTAAGAATCCCCAATATTTTACCGAAGCGGAAACACGCAGTTTCTATATTGACCAACAATTGCGTGAAGCGGGTTGGGAAGTTTTAGCAAAGAAAAATATGATAACGCCTAGTAAAGCCTGTATTGAAATTTTTGTAGAAGGTATGCCAAGTAATTCAGGCGAAGGCCATGTAGATTATGTGTTATTTGGCCGTAATGGTGTTCCTTTAGCCTTAATTGAAGCCAAAAAGACCAGTAAGAGTGTGTCTGTAGGTAAGCATCAAGCTACGCTTTATGCAGATTGTTTAGAAAAAAGATATGGTGAGCGCCCTGTTATTTATTGTAGCAATGGTTATGAAACCCATCTGATAGACGGCTTAGGTTATCCCTCAAGATTAGTGTTTGGTTTTCACACTATTGATGAGTTAGAACTACTTATTCAACGTAAAAAACGTAAGGATATAACCGATCTGACAATCAAAAATGAAATTACCAATAGAGCTTATCAAAAACAGGCGATTACTGTGGTATGTGAGCATTTTAATAAAAAGCATCGCCGCGCTTTATTAGTTATGGCTACTGGGACAGGTAAAACGCGGGTAGCTATTTCACTGGTTGAGTTGCTATATCGTAATAACTGGATTAAAAATGTACTTTTTTTAGCTGACCGTAAAGCACTTGTTAAACAAGCTCATAAAAACTTTACTAAGCTTTTGCCCTCTGTAACTACCTGTATTTTATCTGACCATACTAATAAAAAACACGACCTTAATGCACGTATTATGTTTTCTACCTACCATACGATGATTAAGCATATAGATAGTGATGCTAAAGCGTTATCTATTGGGCGATTTGATTTAATAATTGTTGATGAGGCACATCGATCTATTTTTGGACGCTTTGGTGCTATCTTCGATTATTTTGATTCGTTATTGTTAGGTTTAACCGCTACCCCCAGGGAAGATGTAGATCGCAGTACCTATCAAGTGTTTGAGGCTGAGCAAGGCATTCCCAATTTTAGTTATGAATTAGAAGAAGCTATTGATGATAAATATCTTGTTCCTTATAAAGGCTTTAAAAGGCATTCTAAGCATTTGCGACAAGGTATAAAGTATGATGACTTAAGCCAAGACGAAAAAGATCAGCTAGAAAAAGTATGGGAATACGAAACCACTATTCACGATATAGAAGATGAAGACTATAAACGTGATATTGCTAATAGAGAAATGTTTAACTATATCTTTAATGACAATACTATTGATAAAGTATTGCAAGATTTAATGAGTAATGGCTTAAAGGTACAAAGCGGTGAGCGTATTGGTAAAACCATAATCTTTGCCTACAACCACAAACATGCCAAACAAATCGTTGAACGCTTTGAAAAATTGTACCCGCAATACGGTGCTGAGTTTTGTGTATTAATTGATTATTCGGTTAATTATGCACAGAACCTGATTGAACGTTTCGAAGTGAGAGATAAAGATCCACAAATAGCCATATCTGTAGATATGCTGGATACAGGTGTTGATATTCCTGATTTATTAAATTTAGTCTTTTTTAAAGAAGTAAAATCCAAGATTAAATTTATGCAGATGATTGGCCGCGGCACTCGGCTATCCCCTGATATCTTCGGCACAGGTGCAGATAAAGAAGAGTTTTATATCTTTGATTATTGCCAAAACTTTGAGTTTTTTAGCCTTAATCCACAGGGTGCTGATGCAAAAGCCACGCAATCGCTGACAGATAGAATTTTTTGCTTAAAATCCGAAATTGCTTTTGAGTTGCAATCCACTAAATATCAAGAGGATGAATATGCAAGGCAATTGCATGATGCATTAAAAACGGAATTGAAAGGGCAGATTGAAACACTTAATCCAAATCATATTAATGTAAGAAAAAACCGTTTATATGTTGATAAGTTTAGGTTAGCTGATAGCTGGCAGTATCTTTCTCTGTTAGACCTCAATGAGTTAAAAACCTATATTGCTCCTATATTAAGCCCTACCCAAGAAGATGAAAGTGCCAAGAAATTTGATTTATTACTATTTAATATTCAATTGAGTTTATTGAATAAGTCTAAAAAGGCAAGTAAAAGCCAAAAGAGTGTCATCGATTTAGTACAGGCACTCTATGAGAAAGGTACTATTAAAGAGATAAAAGAGAAAATCGCAATTATTAAAGAGGTATTAACGGATAGTTTCTGGCAAACACTAGAACTGGATAAACTTGAACATGTGCGTGTTGAGTTGCGTGATTTAATAAAGCATTTAAAGGACGATGCTAATGGTCAAACATTTAATGTAGATATTGAAGACTTTATTGAATATATAGGTGAAACAGAAAGCTTATTTTCTGTGAAAACTTACAAACAACGTGTTATCGATTATTTAATTGAAAACTCCTGGAATCCCGTTATTCAAAAAATACGTAATCTTGAGCCTATTACTCGTGCTGATACTGTTGAACTTGAAAAAGTATTATGGAACGAACTTGGAACAAGAGAGGAATATAATAAATTTACTTTTAATACTCTAGCGGGCGGTAATGTAGCTGCCTTTATACGTTCTATTGTTGGTTTGGATAAACAAGCCGCTGAAAAACGTTTTAGTCAGTTTTTATCCGATAATCAGCTTAATTCACAACAGCAAGAGTATTTAAAAACCATTATAAATTATGTGAATGAAAATGGTGATATCACTACTGATATATTGATCAATGAGTCACCTTTTGACAGCTATGACTGGCAGGAAGTGTTTGGCGATAATGTAGCCTTTATTTCAAAATATGTTAATACCTTACACTCAGCTATTGTTGCGAGTTAGTATAAGATACAAATAGAACTACCTAAAAATAAACTTTGTAATAGTGAATTAGTTTTTTCCGTCTCGATATAACGTATCTTTCATTCTGACAAAAATAACGAGGTATCGAATATGACATTGTTAACAGATTTAACCATCTGTAAATCCTAACCTGTACTGAAAACCTATTCTTTAAAAGACGATCTTGGTTATGGATAGTCTGTGTAAAGTATTCAGATAGTTAATATTTCTTTAAATCTGGTTGTGATGCAGTTGCTTAGCTGAGTTCGGGTCATAAGCCAGTCGCCAGATTGCAGCTCACTGCCAAGCCGGATGCTGCCGCGGCCGTAGCGGCTGGTGATGTTGTCCCATGCTCTCATTAGTTCAGGGCGGTGATTGTGCTGGCTGTGACAGAGTAAATCTAACTGCCGGAAGGTGTGCACTGGTTCGATGCCACTCAGTTCAATTCCACATTTTTTATATTCGTAGCCGGAACGGTAGATGCTGTTTAACAGGTGCCGGGCAATGTGGTTGAGGGTGAGTGTGTCGTTACTGGCCTGAGGCAGTTTGGTAATCCGGTAGCCGATGTATTGTGGCAGGTCGTGGCGAAAGCGGTTGGTGTAGATGAATACACCAATGATATGTGCCTGACTGTTTTGTTCGCGCAGTTTGGCTGCTCCGGCGGTAATGTGATGGCTGATGGCCGCCTGTAAACCGTCAAGATTGGTGACCATGTTGCCGAAGCTGCGGCTACGGACGATATTCTGACGACCGGCTTCTTCTGTGATGAGTTCGCTACAGGGAATTCCCTGCATTTCCCGCTGGGTACGTTCGAGTACAACACCAAATTGTTTTCTTAAGGTTGGGGTATGGGCATTGATGAAATCCAGAGCGGTGTGAATGCCTTGGGCGGCGAGCTTGTGGCCAATTCTGCGACCGATACCCCATATTTCGGTAACCGGCTCGCTGGCAAGGGCTCGTTGTCTGATATTCTGATTCCAGTCTGTCCAGACAATAACGCCATTGAAATGATGGCGGTGGCGTTTGGCCAGATGGTTACAAAATTTAGCTAGTGTACGGGTAGGGGCAATGCCGACACATGTCGGTATACCTACCCACTGCTGGATACGGGAACGGATATTGGGGCCGAGCTGATGCAGGTTGTTCAGACCGTGCAGGCTGGCAAAGCATTCGTCGATTGAGTAGATTTCAATGGCTGGTACCATTGAGGCAATGGTACTCATCATGCGTCGCGACAGGTCGGCATACAGCTCGTAGTTGGACGAGAAAACGATTAGCTTGCCTTGCCGCACGAGGTGCTGAATCTGAAAGTAAGGTATGCCCATTCTGATGCCCATGTCTTTGGCTTCATTGGAGCGGGAAATGACGCAGCCGTCGTTATTGCTCAGTACGATAACGGGTTGCTGCCTGAGTTCGGGGCGATAGACTCTTTCACAGGAGCAATAGAAGTTATTACCGTCAATCAGGGCAAACATGGGCAGGATTCAAGGCTTGCAGCAGATGTTTATGCTGACGGATGATTTGATAGATGTCGCGATCAAGCTGTCCTTGCGGCTGATTGAGCAGGGTTTGCAGTTCGTCGGTATTACCGGCACTGCCCAGATAAATCCAGTGGTGAAAGATGTGGTATTTGTGCTGTTCTTTTATATAGGCGTAACCACTAAACGGCCATGCAGCCAGTTTAAGTTTCTGTAAGGCCAGTGCAAGTTTGAGGTTGTGCATGTCGGCGGTAATTTTGTTGATGCAGGCACCACTGCACTGATGCAGCTGATGGCGGAAGCAGGGGCGGTTATTGCTGCCTTTTTCGATCCCCAGAGTTTGCAGACACAGATCGGTGTTGCTGATGATGTTTTTAATGCTTTTCTGTGCATCGCTTTTGCTGTGAAACAGGCCGTAATAGTGCTGTTCGCGGTTAAGCTGAACGTGGCGCATGGGTACAATGCTCAGGGTGTTGTATCCGTTAGTATTGGTATTCAGCTGGAAGCTGAACAGGTCTTTCTGACGGCGCAGACGGCGGTTGAGGATGGGCTGGCGCTGCTTAATCTGGGCTGATTCGGTGAGCAAGGCATCCAGTTCGCCGCTACAGGGGATAATGTCGATTTTTCTGGCTTGCTGTGACAGGCTCATTTCTTTGCTGTTGTGTACATCCTGACTGAAATGGCTCATCAGGCGGGTTTTAACTTGTTTGCTTTTGCCAATATACAAAGGAATGTCGTTGTCACCATAAATAAGGTACACGCCGTAATTGTCGCTGATGTTGTCCAGAACATCGCTGTGCAGGTGAGCGGGCAGGCTGGGGCGCTGCATGATGGTTTTACAGGCCTGATGCAGGATGTCTGCGGGAAAGTTGTGTCTGAGCTGCTGCCAGAAGTCGTAGATAGCCCGGGCATCGGCAAAGGCCCGGTGACGGTTTTGCATGTCGAGGTTGTGGCGGGCAATAATTTTGTCCAGTCCGTGATGTTTGTGTTCGGGATAAAGCAGACGCGACAGTTTAACGGTGCACAGTTGCTGCGGGTTGAATGTTCTGCCCAGACGTTTGAAAGCAGCTTTGATGAAGCCGTAATCAAAACGCACATTGTGCGCTATAAAGATTCGCTCTTTGAAGATGGCTGCCAGCCGGTCGGCAATTTCATTATCGAAATAAGGTGCTTTTTCTACCATTTTATTGCTGATGCCGGTAAGAGACTGAATAAAAGGCGGAATGCTGGTATCGGGATTAAGCAGGGTATGAAAAGTTTGTGGCTGCTGCTGTCCGGCTTCTGTGTAAATAACTGCGATTTCGGTAATACGGTCGCTGGTAGTGCGTCCGCCGGTAGTTTCGATATCGACAAAGGCAAGTTGCTGATCTGAAAACATGGTTTCTGGGTTAGCGGATGTGTTTGATAACGTAGGTTACGACGCCGACGATGGCAAGGGTATCGCCTTCTTTTAGGCTGAAATTGGGATAAGACTGGCTGCTGTTTTCCGAGTGTAGTTCGATGCGGCTGTTATCCAGTTTGTGCAGTCGTTTGATGGTAAATTCATTACCTAAATCGGCCATGACGATATCACGGTGTTTGGGTGTGATGGAGCGGTCGATGATAAGCAAATCGTTGCGGCTGATGCCGGCATCCTGCATAGAATCACCACCGCAGCGTACGGCAATGGTGGCAGCCTGATTTTTTATCAGGTACTGGTTGAAGTCCAGATAATCGCTGATATAGGGTTCTGCCGGGCTGGGAAAGCCGGCGGGAATGGTTTCGGCGGCTAAGGGAATGTTGAGCCGCGTGAGGTTGTCGGCTATTTTCCAGCAGTCGGCAGGCAGATGCTGTGCCGGTCGCAGCGGGGTAGCGGCCAGCTGATTCATCAGGTGTTCTACTGCCGGTATCAGGCTGACGGGAATACGTTTGACTATTTTGGGGCCGGCAATTCTGGCTTTGCGTCCGGCGCCGGCTCTTACGCCGCCATGCTGATTGTGTTTTGCTGCTGTATCAACCACAATTGTGCTCATCTTGATTAAGTTATTTAATCAAGAATGGTAGATTTTTGATTTTTCTGCGTCAATTATGCCTGCTGCGGATGGCTGGTAATAGTTTGTTTTTTATCTGTTATGCTGTCGGATATTACCCATGCTAATCAAAGCTAACTTATTTTATAGTTTTGAATTGGTTTGTATTGATGTTATCGAATGCAGATAAATTGTGATGGCAGACAATAAGTTTACTGATATTGTGCAGGCAGGGAGGCAGAACGGTCCGGATGGCTGTTTGAGCCTGAAGCGTTACTGGCTGAGTTTATTTCATCCGCAATCCGGTCCAGGGTAGTGGTGGTTTCTAGGTGAGTACTTTGGATATCCGAAGCGGTGATAGCTGCGGCTTCACTGACGCTGTGTGTGCTCTCATTATGTGAACAGGCTGTCAGGCAGATAAGTGTAAGAGTGAATAGTGGAAGAGAAATTTTCATGATAGTTGTACGGATGCTGATTTAATTCTGCTTATTATGATCGGGTAAGTGGTGTACAGCCACATTGGGTGAGCAGCTGAGTAGTTTCGTATACAGGCAAACCCATGATGCCGGTGAAGCTGCCGCTGATATGCTCGACCAGCATTCCGCCCAGCCCTTGGATACCGTAAGCTCCGGCTTTATCCAATGGCTCACCGGTAGCAATATAAGCGGCAATCTGTTCATCATTTAAGGCGGCAAAACTGACGGTACTGGTTTGCAGGGTTTGAAAGGTTTGGTTCTGCCAATAGATGCAGACTGCTGTATGGACATGATGTTGTTGTCCTGACAGCAGTTTAAGCATACGAGTTGCATCGTTGATATTTTCCGGTTTGCCGAGAATCAGGTTATTTAGGCTGACTGTGGTATCAGCACTGATAAGGGGAAATTCTGGTGGCTGTTGTTTGTTTTGCTGCCAGGCATTGAGTGCTGCACTGTTTTTCATGCTTGCCATGCGCCGGACATAATCTGTGGCGTTTTCATCCGGATAGGGGGTTTCATCGATCTCTGCATTTAGCCGCAATACATGGTAGCCAAGATTAATGAGGATTTCATGCCGGCGCGGGCTGCCTGATGCAAGATAGACGGTTAGCGGATTCATTGATACAGGATAATTATGTATGGTTGAAATTGACTACGGTTATTTTAGTATTGCTTTAAGTTAGCATGTTGCTTGTTAACGATATAATAAAAGATTATGCCGGATATTTGTTAGCTGCAAGTCATATCCGGCAGCAGATTAGGTTTACTATTATCGGTTTAATGGTTTACGTCGACAATAAATCGTCCTCGGATTTTACCACTAATGATATCTTCTGCAATGTCGCGACACTGATTCAGCGATATGGTATGTGCGATATTTTCTAATTGCTGAATGTCCAGATGTCTGGCAAGAAAATCCCAGGCTGCAATACGTTTTGCCCGTGATGCCATGACGCTATCAATACCTGCCAGAGTAATACCTCGTAAAATAAATGGTGTAACTGTGGCCGGAAAATCCATACCCTGTGCCAGCCCACAGGCAGTAACAATGCCACCATACCGGATTTGTGCGCAGATATTAGCCAGGCTATGAGAACCAAGCACGTCAATGGCTGCCGACCATTGTTCCTTTTGTAATGGTTTGCCTGTATCAGACAAGGTTTTGCTGTCGATAATATGCTGCACACCTAGTTGCTGCAGATAATCTGTATCGTTGATTTTGCTGGTAGCTGCAGTAATGGTATAGCCCAGCCGGGTGAGTAACATAATCGCCACTGATCCGACACCGCCGGTGGCTCCGGTAACCAGAATATTACCCTGTTTTGGGGTAATGCCATGCTCGATTATACGTTGTACACACAAGGCTGCTGTATATCCGGCGGTTCCGATAATCATGGACTGTCGGGCAGTTATGCCTGCGGGTAGGGGGATAAGCCAGTCTGCATTGAGAAAAGCACGCTGGATCATGCAGCCCCAGTGGGTTTCTCCACAGCCCCAGCCATTTAAAATCACTTTATCCCCGGCTTTGAAATGCTTACTGCTGGTGCTGATAACGGTTCCGACACCATCTATACCGGGAATCATCGGCCACTGCCGTACCACAGGTCCACTGTTGGTAATAGCCAAAGCATCTTTATAATTCAAACTTGAATACTGCACCTCAATCAGGGTATCACCTGGTTGTTGCAACAGGGTGTCTTCACTAATATTTTGGATGTTGCAGGAAAATTCAGTCTGATTTTTTTCTAAGAGTATGGCTTTGGATAGCATGATGATATTCCTGTTATTGTTAACTAGACGAATGGTCTGTTTTTATTATAGACCGGTTGTCTAGTTGTAAGCAATTATTGCCGAATCTATTCAAGTATAAGGGATTTTGATTAAATTTCAGTTAAGTAGAGTGTTATTGATTATGACTGGTAACAGATATTGGAAGCTGATTAATGGTTTTTTATCAGATTAAAAAACTGTTCGGTAAAGATATCCAGCGGCGTTGCATTTTTGAGCAGTTTGGCACGGCTGACTGCACCTTCCCAGCCAAGCCAGAAAAAGTAAGCCAGTTTTGTGCAGTCTGTTTGTGAACTGATTTCTTGCTGCTGTTGCGCCAGCTGCAAACAGCAGGCTATTTTTTCCTGCCAGTTGTGCAGAATGTTGTTGAGTAAAGCAGGATAATTTTGTGGCAGAAGAGATTCATCCTGCATTAGCTCACCCACCAGACAACCTCTGTTGAAATGATATTTGGCCATGCTGGTTTTGGCATCTGTGCAGAATGCATTAATTCTGGCCAGTGCGGAAGAGATATTCTGGTTTAATAAATGTTGTTCCAGTTTTTCAGTAAAAAAGTGGTCGTAGTATTGGAGTATGGCTGTGCCAAACTCTTCTTTACTCTTGAAATAGTGATAAAAAGAACCTTTGGGTACGCTTACCTGTTTCAGTATGCTTTCAATATTGGCACTGATGTAGCCGTGTGTGGTCATGGCTGCTACGCCGCTGCGGATAAGGGCGATTCTGGTGTTATTACCTTTGCGGGATAATGAGGGTGTACTGAATAATTCTGTCATTGTTATAAGATTTTTGCGGGCTGGTTGGGACAAATGGCTGTGGCAGGGGTCAGTTTGATTTTCCCTGTTTTCTGACGGCAGTGCGACACAGCCAGTCCAGACAGCTGATGGGCAGGAATTTTTTCAGATACCAGAAGAGGTGTGCCGGTACGGTAACCGGGTAACGTGCTTTAGGTTTGCTGGCATTGAGTGCACGGGCGCAGACCTGAGCGCATTGTTCGGCAGTCAGTGTAAACGGTGCGACAGAACCGGCAGCCTGCAGGCGGTTGAGCTGTGCCTGATAGGCGGCACGATGCACGCTGTTTTCAACATCTATATATTGTTTGAATTTAATCAGTGCATTGGGACGAAAGCGACTGGTGATTGGTCCGGGCTCAAGCAGGCTGATATAAATACCACTGGCATGAGTTTCATGACGCAATGTATCACATAGTCCTTCCAGTGCAAATTTACTGCTGGTATAAGCACTGCGCCATGGCATGGCTGCATAGCCCAGTATGCTGGAATTTACCAGAATACGACCATACTGCTGACGCCGGAAAATTTTCATTGCTGCGTTGATGCATTGCCATGTGCCGAATACGTTGGTATTAAACTGTTCCTGTAAGGCTGCCCGGCAAAGATCCTCGGCTGCGCCTGTCTGACCGTAACCGGCATTGCAAAATAAAGCATCAAGGTGGCCGAATTCAGCTATTACGGTTTCGATAGCTGCCTGTATCTGTTCATCATTGGTAATATCCAGTTGCAGACTGTGAAAACCTTCTGAACGTAAGCGCTCTACATCTTCTGCCCGACGGCAGCTTGTATAAACGCGCCAGTTGTCTTGTCGCAGAAGCTGAGCGGTTGCATACCCGATACCACTGGAACAGCCTGTGATCAGAATAGTTTTCATCATATTTATGTCGGTTGGAATTTATTTACCGGATGTAGTTTAACATGCCGGAAAATAGATATGTCCGGGTTGTTTGACAGTTATGCTGTTGGCAGCAGGCGGTAAAATATCATTTTCCTGTCTGTGCGGAATATGCAGCTTCTGCCGGTAATCAAATTATTTTTTGCGTTATCAGCGTGCTTTGTTTAATCATTAATCAAAAGATTACTGTTCTTTTTCAGCTGCTTCATCATAAGCGTCGACAATTTTCTGTACCAACGGATGGCGTACTACGTCTTCGCTGGTGAATACGTGAAAATAAATCCCCTCAATGTTGCTGAGTTTTTCACGCGCATCTTTCAGACCGCTTTTGATATTTTTAGGTAAGTCGATCTGGCTGATGTCACCGGTAATCACTGCTTTGGCTCCGAAGCCGATACGGGTCAGGAACATTTTCATTTGTTCTGGTGTGGTATTTTGGGCTTCATCAAGAATAATATAAGCCCCGTTAAGTGTGCGTCCGCGCATATAGGCTAAAGGTGCGATTTCAATCAGCCCTTTTTCCAGTAGTTTGGTCACACGGTCGAAGCCCATCAGGTCATAAAGGGCATCATACAGGGGACGCAGATACGGATCGACTTTTTGTGCCAGATCGCCCGGCAGAAATCCGAGTTTTTCTCCGGCTTCTACAGCTGGGCGAACCAGTACGATACGTTCTACCTGATGTTTTTCAATGGCATCCACTGCGGCAGCAACGGCAAGATAGGTTTTACCGGTACCGGCAGGGCCCAGACCAAATACGACATCATGTTTTAATAATGCCTGTATATAACCGTTCTGGCGCGGGGTGCGCCCGCTGATGTTGCCGCGGCGGGTGCGCAGTGTCCAGACTTTAGGTTCATGGTGGTCTGAATTTTCCTGTGTGGTGGTTTTGGCTTCTACCGCAGCTAAATGGATGTCACTATCGCTGATATCGCGCTCACGCGCTATGCTGGCCAGATTCTCCAATGCTTTCACTCCTTGACTGATATGTTCTCCGCTTAAAGTAAAATGGTCAAAACGACGGGTAATTTCAAGATCCAGAGCTTTGCCCAGGCTGATAATGTGCTGGTCTAATACGCCACACAGGCGTTGCAGAGAAATATTGTCTATCTGATGTAACTGATAATGGCTGGTTTGACTCATAATTACAATAAATAAAAAGATAAATATTGATTTTAATATGTAGTCAGGCTGATCGAAAGCAAGAGAGGATGATTTGATAATATTTTATCTGATAAAAGTGTTTTTTGTGTTTGCTGAAAAGAAAACACCGGCTGACCTTGCCGGCAGAAATGAGTTGATATAGATTGTAGGTGTAGTGGAGAAATGCTGCAGGCAATTTATACTACTGCATATATAAATAATTCTGAAATGGAACATTGCATGCGAACTGCGACAATTACGCGTAATACCAGTGAAACAAAAATACAAATAAGTATTAATCTTGATGGCACCGGTGTAGGAAATTTTGATACCGGAGTGCCTTTTCTGGAGCATATGCTTGATCAGATAGCCCGCCATGGGTTGATTGATCTGGATATCCGTTGTCGCGGAGATCTGCATATTGATGATCATCATACTGTTGAAGATATTGGTATTGCGCTGGGACAGGCGTTAAAACAGGCACTGGGTGATAAGTGTGGAATTACGCGTTATGGACATAGTTATGTGCCGCTGGACGAATCTTTGAGCAGGGTGGTGTTGGATTTATCCGGTCGTCCCGGTCTGGTGTATAACGTAGAGTTTACCCGGGCGTTAATCGGCCGGTTTGATGTGGATTTGTTCAGTGAATTTTTTCATGGATTAGTGAATCATGCCATGATGACACTGCACATTGATAATTTGCGTGGTTTGAATGCTCATCATCAGGCAGAAACGATTTTCAAAGCATTCGGTCGTGCTTTGCGAATGGCTGTTACTCAGGATGAGCGAATGGCAGGGGTGATGCCGTCGACGAAAGGTACGCTGACTGCATAATGGTTTTGTATAGATTCTAATCCGCTGGTGTGTAACATTGGCGGATAAATTTATTTATGTCGGTCTGTAAGAGTAATTATGAAACTATCTGCAATAATTTATTTTGAAAATCACAATTATTGATGGCTGTCTTATATACGTTATGTTGTATTTGAAGTGATTGATTACAGTTTCTATCGGCTTATGCAATCAATTGCTGATAAATATACCGGTTATTTATATCTTCAGGATTATTTTTTTACGGTTAGCTGTCATTGAATTTAACGGATAAAAATAAATGAAATCAGTCACCGAATAATAAAATTCTGATGGATAATATGGAAATAATCAGCATAATTGCTGATAAATATGTGTTTTTTTAGCAAGATTATGGCTACGTATCATAATCTGCCAGTTTCAGATTTTCAGCTATCCGGTGTTCATGTATGATAACAAGCTGTTTCTTTGCAGGCAGCCCGTTAGTGATAACCGGACTCCGGATAAACTTTTGCTGCAGGTATGTTCAGTTGATTTTATAAAGATATGAAGATGAAAGTAGCCATTGTCAATTATGGTATGGGAAATCTGCATTCAGTGCTGAAATCTGTACAGGCAGCAAACCAGTTACAGCAGATGCAGGCGGAAGTTATTCTGACAGCCGAACCGGATGAGGTATATCAGGCTGATAAAATTATTTTTCCCGGTCAGGGGGCTATGCCGGATTGTATGGCTGCTTTGCAGCGGAGCGGATTGGCTGATGCACTGGAAGACGGATTGCGGCGCAAACCGTTTTTTGGTATCTGTGTTGGCGCGCAATTGTTGTTTGAATGTAGCGAAGAGGGTAATACGGCCGGATTAGGCTGGTTTCAGGGTACGGTACCGCATTTTCAGGCTGCATTAAGTACTGATGGCAGACCACTGAAAATACCGCATATGGGCTGGAACCGTGTACATCAGATGCAAGAGCATCCTTTATTTGCTGGTGTGGCTCAGGATGAATGGTTTTATTTTGTTCATAGTTATTATCTGCGACCAGAGGATCCGTCAATTATTCTGGGTACGGCTGATTATGCCGGTAATTTTGCCTGTATAGTAGGCAGAGATAATGTTTTTGCTACGCAGTTTCATACTGAAAAAAGCCATGCGGCCGGTTTGCAGCTGCTGGGTAATTTTTTGCGGTGGGATGGTACGTTTTAATTGAAGTAAAGGTACCGGTGTTTAACTCGTCAGTATATTTGAATTTAATATGTTATTGATTCCGGCAATTGATTTAAAAGGCGGACAGTGTGTACGTCTTCAACAGGGGCTGATGGAAAAAGCCACTGTATTTTCTGATGAGCCTGCACAGATGGCTGTGCACTGGTGTCAGCAGGGTGCGCGTCGTTTGCATTTAGTTGATCTGGATGGTGCTTTTGCTGGAAAACCAGAAAATATGACCGCCATCAAAGCGATACTTGAACAGGTAGCGGATAATGTGCCTGTACAGCTTGGCGGTGGCATTCGTGATTTGCATACAATTGAACAATATCTGCAGCTAGGACTGAGTTTTGTCATTATTGGTACAGCAGCTGTGAATAATCCCGAATTTGTGCGTCAGGCATGTGCAGCTTTCCCCAGACAAATTATTGTGGGGCTGGATGCTAAAGATGGCATGGTTGCCATTGATGGCTGGGCAAAAGTGACAGATATCCATGTTACTGAGCTAGCCAGACAGTTTGCGGATGATGGTGTTAACAGTATTATTTACACTGATATTGGTCGTGACGGAATGATGAGTGGTGTGAATATTGACGCCACAGTCAAGCTGGCACAGGCAGCTTCTGTGCCGGTTATTGCATCCGGCGGGGTGAGCAGTATGAACGATGTGGAAGCTTTATGTGCCGTAGCCGAGCAGGGTGTTACCGGAGCTATTGTAGGACGCGCGATTTATGAAGGTTCACTTGATCTGGCCGCAGCACAGCGGATGGCTGATCAGTATAAGTAATAAATTTTGCTGACAGTGCTTGTATCAGAATATTTTCTGATAATCTGATTTTGTATAAATTAATAATAATCATATAGGACTCGATTAATACCGATAGCCAATATGATTTTTGGACTGTAACTGTACAGGTAATCAGGGAGGACGTTTATGGTTAGCATCTTAGGTGCGGTAGTAATAGTTTTATGGCTATTGTTTACAATGAACCGCCCGAGACAGACTTTTTTTCAGGCCAGTATATTTACGATGGCGATGATGGTATTCAGCAGCATCATAGAACATGCATGGCCGGAAGTTAACAATGTCTGGTTAGTAGGATGGATAGCACAATGGGTATTTGTATTCATTGTCATATGGCTCTTTGATATTATTGCTGTAAGTACTACCAGTGCCGTGATTTATACATTAGTTGTGGGTATTGTTTACTATTTTTATCAGAATCATATTTTTGCTCTGGTTGCGCAGTGGCTAGGTAAATGATTGCTGCTCAGTAGCAGAGAAAGATGGCATTATTATGGCTTTAGCCAAACGTATTATTCCCTGTCTGGATGTTGATAACGGGCGAGTAGTTAAGGGAATTAATTTTGTTTCTTTGCGTGATGCCGGTAGTCCGGTTGAGGTAGCACAGCGTTATAATGATGAAGGTGCTGACGAGCTGACTTTTCTGGATATTACTGCCAGTTCGGATAATCGTGATACGATTTTACATGTTATTGAAGCGGTAGCCAGCCGAGTGTTTATTCCGCTGACAGTAGGGGGCGGCGTACGCAGTGTTGAAGACGTGCGCCGCTTACTTAATGCCGGTGCTGATAAGGTATCAATTAATACCGCAGCAGTGACCAATCCTGAACTGGTTAGTGAAGCCAGTGCATTTTTCGGTAATCAGGCAATTGTTGTGGCGGTAGATGCTAAAGCAGTCAATGCTGAGAATACCTGCTGGGAGGTTTTTACTCATGGCGGACGCCGGCATACCGGACTCGATGCAGTAGCCTGGGCACAGGATATGGCCTTACGCGGAGCCGGTGAAATTTTGCTGACCAGTATGGATCGTGATGGTACCCGTGCAGGGTTTAATTTACCGTTAACCCGGGCTGTAAGTGATGCTGTGTCGGTCCCTGTTGTTGCATCAGGAGGTGTGGGCAATATTGAACATTTGATAGAAGGTGTTCAGGAAGGTCATGCTGATGCTGTACTGGCTGCCAGTATTTTTCACTTTGGTGAAGTACGTATTCAGGATGCCAAGATAGCCATGAAACAGGCCGGTATCGAGATGCGTATCTAATCTAGCTGCCGATAGTGGTTGTATGTTTACCTGAAAATAAGGACAATTGCAGTGTTTGATACGCTTCTGGATGCGATAAAGTGGGATGATAAAGGTCTGATTTGCGCGGTGGTGCAGGACAGACATACTCAGCGCATTCTTATGGTGGCATGGATGAATGCCGAAGCTTTGCGTCAGACAGTAAGTACTGGTCTGGCTCATTATTACAGCCGGTCACGCCAGCAGCAATGGATGAAAGGTGAACAGTCCGGGCATACGCAAAAGGTATATGAAATGCGGCTGGATTGCGACGGTGATGCACTAGTGCTGCTGGTCGAGCAGTCCGGAGGTATTGCCTGTCATACCGGACATGCCAGCTGTTTTTATCGTGTTTATCATGATGGTGACTGGCAGAGCACTGATCCGGTTATCAAAAATGAAAATGAAATATATACTCGTCCTGCCAATGGACACACACATACTGATTAAAGAGGAAGCAGGATGACACAAGTACCGGAAAAAGCAGATTTTTCCAGAGTATTAACTGAACTGGCTGATGTGCTGGACAGCAGACGTGAGGCTTCGCCTCAAACTTCTTATGTTTCACAATTATTATATGCCGGTGAAGATAAAATCCTGAAAAAAGTTATTGAGGAAGCCGGTGAAGTATTAATGGCATCCAAAGACGGGGATAAACAGCATTTAGTTAAAGAAGTTGCTGATGTCTGGTTTCATACGATGGTGTTATTAACTTATCATCAGATTCGGGTTGAAGATGTATTGCAGGAATTGCAGCAGCGGCAAAATGTGTCTGGTCTGACTGAAAAAGCCAGTCGCCAGCCACAGTAATTACAATGGAATTTTAAATATGCGCAGCTGTGAGTAAACAGCAGGCGCATGTTTTTTTAGGCAGTTGAAGTAAAGGATAACATCATGGGCAGTTTTTCAATTTGGCATTGGGCTTTGGTATTACTGATTGTTGTACTGGTTTTTGGCACCAAAAAATTACGTAATCTTGGTAAAGATCTGGGCGGAGCTGTACACGATTTTAAGCAGGGACTGAACGAAAGTGACCGGGAAAGCACAAAAAATGATGATGTAATCGAACATAATAAAGACGACAGCAAAGTGTAGAAAGCATTTATGTTTGGTTTGGGGTTTGGTGAAATTTTACTGATTGCTGCTGTGGCTCTGGTTGTACTCGGACCGGAGCGACTACCCAAGGTAGCACGCAGTGCCGGTCTCTGGGTCGGGCGCATTCAGAATTTCATTAATAATGTTAAAACCGAACTAAGCCAGCAGGCCGGTGTGGCAGAATTCAGGCAGGCGCGTGACAGTATTGAAGCCGCAGCCCGTTCTTTTGAGCATGATATCAATGCCAATGTGCATAGTATCCGCGGGGAAGTAGATGCACTTAAACGTCAGCTCTCTAAAGAGGAACAGCAGGCTGAAACAGACAGTACGCCTGAGTTCTCTGGGTCGTCACAAAATTATCATTTGCCGGTAAGGGAAGCGCCATTGCTGCATCGGGTGTCGTTACGCCGGCAGGCTCTGCAACGCCGGCGGGATATGCGACCGCGGCACAGCATTACTCCTAAACTGCGGGTACGCCGACATTGATGGATAACCGATTGTGAAGCAGGTTGAAGAAAATACTGAATTGACGCTGATTGATCATTTGCTGGAATTGCGTCGCCGCTTGATGTGGATTCTGGGAATTCTGCTGCTGTGCTTTGCAGTTTTGGTGCCTTTTGCGCAAAAAATTTATACTTTTGTAGCTGAACCATTAATGGCGAATCTTCCGGCTGGTCAGCATATGATTGCCACAGAAGTGATTGCCCCGTTTTTTGTGCCATTAAAGGTAACACTGATGGCGGCATTTCTTCTGACACTTCCGCATACTCTGTATCAAATCTGGGCTTTTGTGGCACCGGGTTTGTACAGACATGAGAAACGTCTGATACTGCCATTACTGATTGCCAGTGTTTTATTATTTGCTTTAGGTATGGCATTTGCCTACTATCTGGTTTTTCCGGTTATTTTCCGTTTTCTTACCGGTGTTATTCCTGTCGGTGTCAGTATGGCAACTGATATAGATAAATATTTGTCTTTTATTCTAGGTATGTTTGTAGCATTCGGAGTAACATTTGAAGTGCCTGTACTGGTGATTCTGTTAAACAGAATCGGAGTAGTGTCTGTTCAGCAATTGAAAAAAGCCCGTGCCTATGTGGTGGTAGGTGCTTTTGTTGTAGCTGCCGTAGTGACTCCACCGGATGTGCTGTCGCAAACATTACTTGCTATACCGCTGATTCTTCTTTATGAAGTAGGAATTCTGGTGTGTCGCTGTTGGGGTAGTAGTAACAAAAAGACTGCTTTAACAGTCCACTCGGGAAGAGAATAGTTTTGTCACTTTTGCTTTTTTACTGAAATAACAGGCTGCCTGAGAATTTTCAGGCAGCCTGTTTAATAAATAATATAAGCCGGCTAATGATGTTATTCGTTGGAGAGTTGTATGAATCAGTCACAAATTGATTCGTGTCCGAGTATTTGCCGTCTGTCCACACTGATATGGTGGCTGGGGATGCTGACTTTATGCATTGTGCCATTTATGTCGAGTTGGCGGGTAGGTACGCTGTCAAGCTTTTATCTGGAAGCCGGGACGTTATTTTTTGCTCTTTGTCTGACTGGATTAACGGTACTGACACGCAAAACTCAGTTTTCATTTCCTCCTGCCTGTATCAGTCTGCTATTGCTCGCTTTTTTGCTGATGCTACAGGCAAGAGTTATGCATCTTACTTATATCAGCCAGTCTGATCTGACTGCTCTGGTATTTGTAGTAATGGCTTTGCTCGCATGGGCTGCACGGGCATGGGTGATTCGCATAGGCCAGACTCAGGCTGTCACTATTCTGGCGATGGCTCTTGTACTGGGTGTACTACTACAGTCAATCGTGTGTGTAATGCAGTTTGCTGATATTGCAGACCGGATACCGGGAATATTGCGCGGTCCGGGTAATCATTACATCTATGGTCAGCTGGCACAGCGCAATCATCTCGGGCATTATCTGATGTGGGGCGTGCTGGCACTGTGCTTTTTATGGGAACAACGACGTCTGCCTAACTGGCTGGTATGGGTTTTATTAATCTGGTTTACCGGCATTATGGGACTGATCGGTTCACGGACGATTGTTGTCTATGTGCTGGTAATAGGACTGTCACTATTTTTCTGGCGCTGGCGTGCCGGCTCTGCAGCGAATCGCCTGTTGCTGATGCTGGGTATTGCCATAGGTCTGGTATTGCTGTTTCAGCTGATATTAAGCCCATTATTTGACATGTTGCTGCATATCAATTTTCAATCCGGAACAGCACGGCTGGAACAGGGTGGATTTGCCCGGTCAGGCAGACAAATGGAGTGGCATAAGGCTTGGCTGATATTTCAAAGCGCTCCGTGGTTTGGTTATGGCTGGGGCAGTTATTCATATCAGGGCTTTGCTATTGCAGATGTTTATCCGAATGGTTTTCGTCAGTATGAAAATACTGTGCTGTTTACTCATTGTCATAATCTGGTACTACAATTACTGGCTGAAACAGGCATAGTCGGATTGCTAATTGTCAGTGCTTGCTTTTTATGGGTTATCTGGCCTCATTTACGTAAGGGATTTAATCCGGCATCAATTGTGCTGATCAGTATGATTCTGGTGTCTTTATGCCACAGCATGCTGGAATATCCGCTGTGGTACAGCTATTTTCTTGCTGTGTTTGTTTTGTTTGTGGCACTAACGCCTGTATCACAGGAGGACTTGAAACGGTCTTGCCGTCCGGCGTCCGGCCGCGTAAATCAGTTCTGCGCCATAGTGGTATTGATTTCGATGGTTCTGCTTCTGTGGCAAATGATGAACTATCAGCGTTTTTTAAAAGTGCGTGCTGAACGTAATCTGCCCCAGGCTGAACAAGTAAGCCGTATGCATGATTTGCGTAATCAAATGTACTTTCTTCGTTATTATGTAGACATGGCAATTATCGAAAAGTTGAATGTTACTGATTCTTTTTTACCTTTATGGGGTAAACAGGCTGCATTACTTGCCGGACGGTATCGCCCGTATAGCAACACTTTCATGCGCGGATTTTACTTAGAGCAAGCACATCAGAATAATGAGGCTAAAGAGTGGTTCAGCCATGTAAGTCATTATTATCCTGTACTTGTTCCTGGTTTTATAAGCAGATTTAAACAGCAGCCTCAGGCCGTGGCAGTAATACCACAATTGCAACAAGATTGCCTGAAATATCAGCAGCAAAGCATGCAGAAAGTGAATTGTTTATAGAGTTCAGACAAATATTTAACATAGTGCTTTTTAATGAAAAAATGAGAAAAAGCCTTGTTATTGTAAAGATAATCTCAACCTACATGTTAAGATACAAAGTGTAAATATAGTAAATTCGTCTGTAGTCAATACAGACAACGCACTTCCATTTAGGAGGATGATATGAATCGCGTATTATTAATTGATGATGATAATTTGTTGACTGAACTGCTCACTGAATATCTGACAGCAGAAGGTCTGGAAGTCAGCCGCGTTGCTGATGGTGAAGCCGGTGTTAAAGAAATTTTAACCGGTCAGTATGATGTAGTGGTTCTGGATTCCATGATGCCGAAAATGAACGGTCTAGATGTATTGAAAACGGTACGGGTTCAAAGCAAGATTCCGATTATTATGCTAACCGCCAAAGGCGATGATATTGATCGCATTATCGGTTTGGAAATGGGTGCGGATGACTATGTGCCGAAACCTTGTCAGCCGCGTGAATTGCTGGCTCGTATCAATGCTATCCTCCGCCGTACACATCAAAGTCATGACAATGACCAGAATGGCATTCCGAACAGTATTGCAGCCAGTGGTGTAGTACTTTATCCGGCTAAACGTCAGGTTACTATTGAAGAAGAACCACTGGAGCTGACCAGTACCGAATTCAATCTGCTGGAAGTGCTGATGCGTCATGCCGGACAGGTAGTTAGCAAAGAAACACTGTCTCTGGAAGCACTAGACCGGAAGCTGGCTAAATTTGATCGCAGTATCGACGTTCATATATCCAGTATTCGTCATAAGCTGGGCAATGCCAGTCTGATTCAGACTGTGCGTGGTCTGGGCTACCTGTTTGTAAAAAACTGAACCAGTGGATACAGGCTGTTAATAAACAGCCTGTTCTGATTTATGAAACTGTTCCCCCGTATCTTTGCTACTTTTTGTGCTGTAATTGTTTGTGCCATTTTTGTGGCCAGTTCTTCATTCTGGCTGGTACAAAACACTTTAGCCGAAACACGGTTTAAACAACAGCGCAATTTTGAAGAAAATCTGCTGAGCAGCACCATGAATGCGTTTCAGGCACGTGGTGATGCCGGTATACGCGAACAACTGGTTGAGTGGGGGAATAGTCCGGGTGGTGAAAACCTGTATGTTATTACCGGTGACAATAAAAACGACATACTAGGGCGCCCTATTGATCCTGAGGATATCGATAAAGCACATGAGTTCGCTTTGTCACATCCGCACTCAAAACTCGTACAGATTGCCTATAATTCACTGGGTGAAGAATATCTCTTCATGATTCGCGGCTGGAACCATGAACGCACTCCACGTCCGCCGAGCCCGTTTTTTATTCCCGGTTTACCCATTGCACCAGTCTGGCACGAATTTATCATTCTCAGCTTTATTATTGTTGTAGGTTTATTAACAGCCTATATTCTGGCTAATAATATTACCCAGCCAATCCGCGTATTGTGGCGCGGGATGGATCGTCTGGCTCACGGAAATTTGCAGACCCGTGTTTCTCATCAGCTATCAGAACGTCGTGATGAACTGTATTCTCTGGCCGTGCAGTTTGACAATATGGCAGATAAACTGCAGAAGCTTGTGGAAAAAGAACGTCACCTGCTGCACCATGTATCTCATGAAATGCGCTCTCCGCTGGCACGCATGCAAGCAATTATTGGTTTGATTCACGTACAACCACAAAAACAGGAACAACACTTGCAGCGTCTAGAAAGTGAACTGGGGCGTATGGATTTACTGGTAGGTGAACTGCTTACCTTGTCACGGCTGGAAACCTCTGATTTGCCTATTACGCTGGAACCTTTGTCTTTGGTGCCGCTAATCAAACAAATCGTGGAAGACAATCAGGCTATAGCTATGCAGCATCAGCAGACTTTATCATGGCAGTGTGATATTCCTGATACTGCTATGGTAAAAGCCAATGAAAGCTATTTGTATCGGGCTTTTGATAATGTTGTACGTAATGCCATTAATTACAGCCCTGATGGCAGTGAAATTAAGGTTTATTTGCATGAGGGTGGTAAACAGCAATGGCAGGTTGATATCAGTGACAATGGCCCCGGTGTAGCAGAAAATCAGTTACCGCATATTTTTACTGCTTTTTATCGTGCAGACAGCAGTGCTAATAAACCGGGTACAGGTTTAGGCTTGGCGTTAACCAAACACATCATTGATCGCCACCATGGCAAAATTTATGCAGATAATCAACAACCCAAGGGTTTAAGTATGCATTTTTTACTGCCTAAATTTACGCCGAGTAGAAACAGGAACCGCCAGAAAAATAAAAATCAGTTGCCTGTAGCCAACGGATAAAGTTATTTATGCTTATCCGGCTGGCAGGTTCTCTCCGAAGAATACGTTGTAGTTGTATGTAAACTGCTACTATTTAAATTTCAATATCGATATGGTTTTAGCCTGGCAGATGCATAGTGCAACAGATAACTATTAATCTGTGGTTCTCAGGTCTGGTTTGTCTGCATCTGTTGTCAGATTAGTTTGCCGGGTAAACCAATCAGTGGTAATTTGATTGACCTCATCTATACCTTGCTTTTTCAAACTGGAAAACAGTTGTACCGAAACTTGCTGGCGGGCAATGTAAGGTTGAAGTGCTTTTTTCACACTGGCCAAGGTTTTAATTTGATCGTTTTTTGATAATTTATCTGCTTTAGAGAGCAGAATATGGACAGGACGCCGAGTTACCGCGAAAAAATCAAGCATCTGTTTGTCCAGCTCTTTAAGCGGGTGGCGGGCATCCATAATCAGAATCAGTCCGATCAGCTGCTTGCGTGTTTGTAGGTAATTGCCCAGTAGTGTTACCCAATGTCTGCGGATTGCCTCAGGTACCTGAGCGTAACCATAACCGGGTAAATCCACCATAAACCCGCCATTAGTCAGTTCAAAAAAATTAATGTGCTGGGTACGGCCTGGAGTTTTGGATACATAAGCCAGACGAGTATGATTAGTCAGTGTATTGATTGCGCTTGATTTACCCGCATTGCTGCGACCGACAAAAGCAATTTCAGCGGTTGTTGCGGGCAGGTCTTTCAGATGATTAACGGTAGT
Organism: Snodgrassella sp. W6238H11; assembly: GCF_016100525.1. Lineage (NCBI taxonomy): Bacteria > Pseudomonadati > Pseudomonadota > Betaproteobacteria > Neisseriales > Neisseriaceae > Snodgrassella > Snodgrassella sp. W6238H11. Next base: position 163,521 of record NZ_JACFSH010000002.1, read on the forward strand.
ATAAAAACGGGCGTGACGAAACAGATTCATGAGTAATTAAAAAAATAGTAAGGTGATAGCATACCATATTTTGAGCCCAATCTGGATTCAGCTGTTTATGTAAATGCTTGCTTTCAGGCGGGGTACTTGATTTTTTGTTTTATGCTGCTAAACTGCATTTAAGATTATTTTAAGGAAACTTTCAGATGGAAGACGAGGTCTCGAGCAGTTGTATCGTGCATGTAGACGTGTTTTTTCTCTGATTTAAGGCAGCCTTGCTCATGTAGCAGGCTGCCTGTTTGTATTTAACGCATAGGAAAAGAAAATGGATTTTAGCTGGTTAGGAGAACCGGCCACATGGGTAGGGCTGATTACCCTGATAATTCTTGAAATCGTTCTAGGTATCGATAATCTTGTATTTGTAGCCATACTGGCGAATAAAGCCAGTCCGAAAAAGCGCGACCATGCCCGTATAGCTGGTTTATCTCTGGCAGTGCTGATTCGTATTCTGATGCTGGCACTGATGTCTTTTATCATTACCCTGACCAAGCCCTTTGTACATATCAGCGGTTTTGCCATTTCAGTTAAAGATCTGATTATGTTCGGTGGCGGACTCTTCCTGCTCTATAAGGCAACAACTGAGTTGCATGAACGGCTGGAAGGGCATACTGCTATGGCGTCAATTACCAATGTCTCCGTTTATGCCAGTTTCTGGAGTGTGGTATTACAAATTGTCGTGCTGGACGCAGTATTTTCACTTGATTCAGTCATTACCGCTGTCGCCATGGTGCAACACATTACAGTGGCAATGCTGGCCGTGATTATTGCTATGGCAATGATGATTTGGGCAAGCGGACCATTAACAGAGTTTGTAAATCGCCATCCTACAGTAGTGATGCTGTGTCTGGGCTTTTTACTCATGATAGGGTTCAGCCTGATTGCTGAAGGCTTACACTTTGAAATACCTAAGGGTTATCTGTATGCCGCTATTGCTTTCTCCATTCTGATTGAGATATTTAATCAGATTTCTACCCGGAATACCCGTCGTAACGATATGATTGGCCGCTCTTGGCGTTATCGTACCGCTGATAGTGTGCTGGGTATGATGGGACTGCGTGAAAAAGAGCTGGCTAAAAATGGTACGCAAACTGATGATGACGAACATTTTGAAGAAAATGAAAAATCCATGATTCGCAGCGTGCTTACTCTAGCCGAACGTCCGATAATGGGTGTCATGACACCGCGCAGTGATATTGAACGTCTGGATTTATCTCAGCCGCGTGAGCAGCAGTGCCAACAGTTACAAAGCACACCATTTTCACGGCTGGTAGTAGTAGGAAAGGCCGGAATTGATGAGCCGCTGGGATTTGTGAATAAAAAAGATTTACTTAACCAGTTATTGAGCGGAGAGCAATTAAATATTCAGGCTGCGTTACGACAGCCGCTGGTCTTACCGGACAGCAGCACTGTACTTGATGCTATGGAGCTGTTTCGTTCGCGAAGTGCTGATATTGCGCTGGTAGTTGATGAATTTGGCGCTGTACTCGGACTGGTTAGCATGAAAGATTTAATGGAAACTATTGCCGGTGATTTCCCAGAAGAGTATGAGCGTGCCGACGCACCCAGTATCCAGCAAAATGCCGATCATAGCGTTACTGTAGACGGCAGTCTTGAATATGCTATTCTGGCTCAGCATCTGCATTTGCCTACCTTACCGGAAGATGCTGAGTACCATACTGTAGCCGGATTAATTATGGAAGAAATGCAGGATATTCCGGATGTCGGAGATACCATTGATTATGCCGGTTACCGTTTTGAAGTATTGAACAAAGACGGGCACCGTCTGGAACGGGTACGTATCAGCAAAATTGAACAGCCGGAATCTGAATAACCCAATTGATAGCCATAAAAAAGCCTGCTGATAACAGCAGGCTTTTTTCGTTAACTAATTTGATTATTGAATCTGGCTACCGATAACGCCACCCAGAGCAGCACCACCTAAAGTAGCACCAGTATCTTTACCTAACAGATTACCAGCCACACCCCCTACTACTACACCGGCAGCAGTATTACGCTGAGCCGGGGTCATATCAGCACAAGCAGAGAGAGAAGCAGCTACTGCAGCTATTAAAGCCAGTGTTTTTAGATTTGATTTCATATTAATACCTCTTTCTATTCTGAATAAAGAATTGCGTGTTAATTAATATTTATATGTTACCTATAAACTATTTAACTACAAATAAAATATTATTTCAAAGTTAATTATATACCTTTAGCAAAGCAGTTTAGTAAAAAACTACAATCAAAATCACAAATGCATTTTAGAGAAATATTCAAAATATCTGCCGATTATTCAAGTTCAGTAGCAGTATCCGTGTCAGTACATATTTCGGGTGTCTGGTGTGAAGGCTGCCTTTTTTCTTTATATTTAATCACAGCCCTGTCCAGTTTATCCATCAGACAATCGATAGCAGCATACATATCATTATCCAGACATTCAATATGGATATCTTTACCGGAAAGATGCAAATCAATTTCAGCTTTTTTCTGTACTTTAAATACAGAGAAAGTAACAGTTGCGCTGATGACCTGATCGGCATGACGGATAATGCGCTCCAGCTTATTCAGTGTGTAGTCTTTCAGAGCTGCGGTAACATCAAGATTCTGTCCGATAAATTTAAGATTCATAGCCTGATCCTTTTTAAAGGGTTTAGGAAAAAACAGGATAAATTTTATGGAAGTTAACTGAAAATTAATGATTACTGTACTGTACTTTACGTTGGTGCGCCGGAGGAATTTTCAAGTCCTCACGATATTTTGCAACTGTGCGCCGGGCTAGATTAATACCCTGCTTAGCCAGCTGATTTACCAAATGTGTATCAGAATAGGGATGTTGCGGGTCTTCTTCGTTAATTATACTTTGCAACAGTGATTTAATTGCTGTCTGACTGTTACCTGTTCCATCATCTGTTGCTGCAACAGACTGATTGAAAAAATAACGTAGAGGAAAAACACCTTGTGAACAGGTCAGGTATTTCTGATTGATTGCCCGTGAAACAGTACTCTCTGCCAGTTCGAGAGCCTGAGCTGTTTCTTTAATGGTTAAGGGAGCCAGCGCCAGAGAACCAAAATTGAAAAAATCCTGCTGTTGCTGCAAAATCCATTCGCCCAGACGTTGCAGAGTGGTTTTACGCATCTGCAAGCTGTGAAGACACGTTTGTGCTTCCTGCCATTTGTTTTTACACATAGCATCCATCTCTGTGCTTTTTTGTTCTATCCACTCTTCGACACCGGGTTCTATTCTCAGCTGAGGAAAAGTATCATGCAAAAGGCGTATCTGCCATTTGCCACTCTTATTGATATAAACTTCCATATCAGGGCGTACAGACAGAATACCATTACGATCAGGTAATCCGTAACAGGGATAAGGATTCAGTGCGCCAATGAGTTTACAGGCTGCTTCAAGTGTGTTTGCAGAAAACTGGGGCAGTTGCCGGCAAAGTTGTTTAAACTGATGGGTACTCAGCCACTGACCAAAGTGTTTGCTAATCAGTAAGCGCGCGCAGGTATGAATTTCATCATTATCGACAGATTCGTCAGACAGATTATCCAGTTGCAGTAACAGGGATTCCTGTAAATTCCGAGCACCAACACCAGTAGGCTCAAACTGCTGCAGAATCGTCAGCGCCTGTGCCAGCTCTGTTTCGTCCAGCCGCCATTCCAGCGGTGCATTTTCTACCAGATCAGTTAAACTGCTGTCCAGATAACCCTGCTCATTCAGATTCTCTATCAGAAAATACACCTGTGCTGCCGTAACGTCATCCAGATCGTATTCACATACCTGCCGGCGCAGCAATTCATACATATCAGGATTGTCGGCCAGCGTGTCCCAGACATCACTTTCGGCTTGCATAATACCCAGCTGTGGCGGCTGTACATACTGAGTATCGGAAAAGCTGTCTTCAGATGTATTTTCTACTTCCTCAAGAAAAGGATTATCCGCCAGCCAGCCGGCTACCAGTTCCTGCAATTCCAGCGTAGACAGCTGCAACACCTGTAGCGATTGTTGCAGCTTCGGACTAAGGCGGGTTGTAAGACTGAGTCGGAGATGAGTAGCTGGCCTTTGCATAAGCAGTTAATACTCGAAATGCTCACCCAGATAAACAGCACGTACCTGTTCATTATTAACCAGCTCTTCCGGTACACCGGAAGCCAGTACACTGCCCTGATTAATAATATATGCACGGTCACAGATGCGCAGGGTTTCACGGACATTATGGTCAGTAATCAGTGTGCCGATACCACGCTGTTTCAGGAAAGAAATCAGATTCTGAATATCGATCACTGCAATCGGATCAACGCCGGCAAATGGTTCATCAAGCAGAATGAAGCGCGGGTTCATGGCCAGAACCCGTGCAATTTCAGCACGACGGCGTTCACCGCCGGACAAAGACTGTGCAGTGTTATTGCGCAGGTGCTCAATATGCAGGTCGGCCAGCAGCAGCTCCAGCTGTTCGGCTCGTTTTTCGGGCGGATAGTTAATTTCCAGAATAGCTTTGATATTCTGGGCTACTGTCATTTTACGAAAAATCGAAGCTTCCTGAGGCAGATAACCTAAACCCAAGCGTGCACGTTCATAAATCGGACGGTGAGTAATTTCCTGCCCATCTAGCATGATACTGCCACCATCAGCTGCAATCAGACCTACAATCATATAGAAGCTGGTAGTTTTGCCGGCACCATTCGGGCCAAGCAGACCGATTACCTCGCCACTGTTGACTTCCAGTGCGACATCATTAACTACCTGACGCTGTTTAAAACTTTTTTGCAGACCGCTGACACGAAGCTGACTTGGCGGCACAGTAGGCATTACATTCATGAGTATGGATTATTTCTTTTTCTGTTGCGGTTGGATAATAACGTGTACCCGGCCTTTAGGCGCGCTTTTAACGGTATAAACCTCAGTATTGGTGTTATAAACAATTACTGCACCGCGTGCCATATCACCACCACGGTTTACCTGAGCGTTACCGGTAATCGTAACAATACCGCTCAGGCTTTCATAATGTACATTATCTCCGTGACCGGTTACCATGCCGTCTTTTTCCAGCTGTTGTCCAAACGTAGCAGGCTTGCCATCAGCAATAATTGTCTGGTTACCGGCATTATCCTTATGCGCAGTGATACGGGCTGCATTCATATACATACTGCCCTGCCGCATTTTTACATTACCGGTAAATACGGTTGTCTGATTCTGTTTATCCAGAGAGCCTTGATCGGCTTCAATCTGAATAGGTTGCTGCCGGTCACTTTCCAGTGCCCATGCATGCATACTGCCGGCAAGCAGACAAAAGACTGCTAAAATTTTGCCGTTAATGAGAGTGCGGGTCATAAATAATCGCCTTTACGCGTGCGGGTAAATTCAGAAAGCCGCGTTGTTTGTCGTATTCGAAACCTTGTGATGTACCGTGAGATATACCATACTGGTAAGAAACCTGTGCATCAGTTTTGATTACCTGAGTTTGTGTATCAACATGTAATACACTGGTTTCCAGCTGCCCTGCCGGTTCATTTCCCACCGGATTTTTGTGCCAGACTACCTGTCCCAGTAAATCTACCTTGCGGCTGTCGGTATAGTACTGTCCGGTATTGGCCTTAATGCGATAAAGTTCAGCACCGTTTTTATATAATCCCATATTGGGATTATCAATATAAATAACAGTTTGCTGCGGAAACTGCCGGGCAGCAGTGGCGTGAATGGTTTCACTTAACTGGCCGTGCTCATCATACCGTTCACCGTCGATTAAATTAATCACATATTTAGGCTCTTTCGGATTCAGAGGAACTTCTACTGTCTTGATATCAGTAATCCGGTCTAGCCAGAAGCTTATGCCGCCAAGGGCTACAGCCAGAATCAGCGGAAACGCCCAGTTACTGCGGCTGCGAATCACATTCATGCCAGATACTCCGCCATATCCTGAGCCAGAAAGCCCTGTGCATCCAGTAATAAATCACAGACTTCACGTACTGCACCGGCTCCGCCGGGCGCACGAGTAACATAATCAGCATGCTGTAACACTAAAGGATGAGAACCGGGTACTGCAACTGCCAGCCCGCAATGTTTCATAACCGGTAAGTCTACGACATCATCGCCGATATAAGCACATTGCTGCTCATCTAAACCAAGCTGCTGTAATAATTGCCGATAACAGCTGCGTTTATCCGAAATACCTTTAAAATAATATTCGATGCCAAGCTGCTGTACCCGGATACCGACAGAGGGTGCGTCGCGTCCGGTAATAATTGCCGTTTGAATGCCGTGGCGGTGCAACATCTTCAATCCGTGGCCGTCAAGTGTATGGAATGATTTGATTTCCTCGCCGTTATCACGGATAAAAATACGACCGTCAGTCAGTACGCCGTCTACATCCATAATAAACAGCCTGATTTTCCGGGCAGCTTCAACCATCGCACTGGCAGACATCATCGTATTCATCGGCATTCCTCAGTCATAACATTCTCACGCATTTAAACAATCCGTGCCTGTAATAAATCATGCATATTCAGTGCACCAACCGGACGATTATTTGCATCAATTACTGCCAGCCCGTTTACATGATTCTCCTGCATGATTTTCAGGGCTTCCGTCGCCAGTCGGTCGGCAGAGATGGTTTTAGGGGTATGTCCCATTACATCGGCCATCAGCCATTCCTTTAATTGCTGGTTATCCTGAAATAAACGGCGTAAATCACCGTCTGTAAATAAACCGCAAAGCTCTCCGGCAGTATTGACTACCAGCAGCATTCCCAAACCTTTTTCACTCATAGTAACAATGGCTTCACGCAAAGGCGTATCTTCCTGTACCAGAGGCATATCTTCGCCGCCATGCATAACATCAGCCACCGTTAATAACAGGCGTTTACCCAAACTGCCGGCAGGATGGCTCAGCGCAAAATCTTCAGGTGTAAACTGGCGTGCACGCAGCAGTGCTACCGTCAGCGCATCGCCCAATACCATTACCGCTGTCGTACTGGATGTTGGAGCCAGCCCTAACGGACAGGCCTCCTGTGATACATGTGCGCATAAATGGATATCCGCATGTTTCGCCATACTCGAACTGGTTTTACCAGTTATACAGATCAACTGCACATGCTTACGTTTGATGGCCGGTATCAGCGCCAGAATTTCCTCGCTTTCACCAGAATTGGATAATGCTATCAGCACATCGCCATCTACAATCATACCCAGATCGCCGTGTCCTGCTTCTGCCGGATGCACAAAATAAGCCGGTGTACCGGTAGACGCCATTGAAGCGGCAATCTTACGCCCGATATGGCCGCTTTTGCCCATACCGGTGATAATCACCCGTCCGCGGCAGTCGAGAATAGTCGTTACCGCCTCAGCAAAATGCTCATCCAGACTATTGGCAACTTCACGTATCGACTGCTCTTCAATAGCAAAAACCTCTTTACCCCAGCCTAAATATTTATCCTGTAAATTCATAACATCATCAGCAGTAATAATAAGCAAACGAAAACACAATAAAGTTAACCGGATTATAACCTGATACCGGTTATTTTGTTTGCTTTGGAACTTGTCAAATTACACCATCCTCGTTAGAGTAATCCATAATTCATGAATAACCAGTTTAATCGATTGATTAACCTTAATAAAACATATCTAACGTATATTTACTATAAGGAAATAATATGGCCGTATTAGCACAAGTCAATACATTGGGGCAGCAAATCTGGCTGGATAATCTTTCCAGAAACCTGATTCAGTCAGGTGAACTGGCACACATGCTTGAGGCGGGTATCAGTGGCGTGACTTCCAATCCGGCCATTTTTCAAAAAGCCTTTGCCAGCGATACACTTTACCAGAATGATATTAACCAGCTAAAACAGCAGCCGCTGTCCCCCAAACAGCGTTATGAACAACTGGCAGTAGCCGATGTACAGGCTGCATGTGATGTCTGTCTGCCCTTGTATGAACGCAGTCAGGGTAAAGCCGGATTTGTCAGCCTTGAAGTGGCACCAGATCTGGCCGATGATGCTCAGGCTACCATTACCGAAGCCCAGCGACTATGGGAAGTTCTTAACCGACCCAATGTCATGATAAAAGTACCAGCCACAGACAGCGGAATACAGGCATTAACCACACTGGTTGCACAGGGCATTAATGTTAACCTGACCCTGCTGTTTTCTAAAACCCAGCTTAGCAAAGCATGGCAGGCACACGCTGCCGGCATTCGCCAGCGTCTGGCGCAAAATCTGCCGGTTAACCGTATTCAGGTAGTCGCCAGCTTTTTCCTGTCCCGCATTGACAGCGCTCTGGACATTACTTTGCCGGAATCTTTGCAGGGTAAAACCGCTATTGCACTGGCCAAAACAGCTTATGCTGAATGGCAGGAATTTATCCAGAGCCGTGAATTTACCGATCTGGCTGCACAGCAGGCAGCACCACTGCGTTTGCTATGGGCATCCACAGGGACTAAAAATCCGGCGTATTCCGATGTTTGCTATGTAGAAAATATTATTGGTGCTGATACCATTAATACCGTACCCACCAACACACTTAATGCCTTTATCGATCATGGACATGCCGATGCCACACTAACACAGGATGTACAGCAGGCTAAAAACGTACTGATTGAAATTCAGAAGCTGGGTATTAATCTTGAATCCCTCGCAGTGCGCTTACAGCAAGAAGGCTTACAACAGTTTGTGGATGCATTCGATGCATTACTGCAACCTCTGGCTTAAACGGAATAAATAAAACACAACAGACATACGGAAATTTGAATTGTGGCTTACCGGTTAGACTTATCAGAATAATCGGTAAGCTTTTTATAATTTTAGATTAAAAAAAGCATATTGAAAATACATTTGTAATATAAAACTTAAAAAAATATTAATTTAAATGATAAATAACACTTGATAATTTAAATTATAGATAAATAAATTAATTTTTAAATTTATATTTAATGATTTTCAACTTTAAAATTAATAATAACAACTATAATTTATAATCTAAACATAAATAACAATCAGAAAAATACCATATAAGCCGCGCTAAATTAATCTTAACCTTATAATCGGTATTGCAGCCAGCTTTTGGCCATAACCTATAATCTTTATCCAAGGCTCAGATTTGTTCATGGCTGCTGAATTCAGACTAATATACATAAAAATGCCACAAAAGCATAAAACTCTTGTGGCATAAGCATGAATTGTCACTCAGCCGGCAACCGACCGGCAGCTCTGTTAAATTTTAATGTAAACCGACAATATTGCCCTCAGCGTCAATATCAATCTGTTGATAAGCAGGCAGAGTACCCAGCCCTGGCATAGTCATCACATTACCCGCATATACACGGATAAAGCCCGCACCGGCTGATACTTGTAAACGGGCAATTTCTACATCAAAATCTGTCGGAACATTTTTCAGATTCGGGTCTGCACTGATAGATAATGGTGTTTTCACCATGCATAACGGTAAATGATCAAGCTTAAGCTGCTTGATTTCTTCAATATTCTGCAACGCCTGTGCCGACAGATTAGCCTGACGCGCTCCGTATTTCTTCACCATGGTCTGAATTTTTTCCGGCAGCGGCATATTGTCAGCATAGGGCAGATTAACCGAATTTTCCTGATTGCAGGCAGCGACTACATGCTGAGCCAGAGCCTGAGTGCCCGCACCACCCTGAGTAAACGCATCACTGATTTCACATGCACATGCACCGTGTTCCAGCGCATACTGGCGTACAAAATCCAGCTCTTCCTGATGGTCGTACGGGAAGCGATTAATAGCCACAATCACAGGCAGACCATAGCTTTTCGCATTCTGAATGTGCCAGCCCAGATTAGCACTGCCTTCAGCCAGCAGCTCAACATTACACTGAGTAACTTCTGCCGGTAACGGCTGACCCGGCTTAATATTAAACCGGCCGCTATTCGATTTCAGGCTGCGTACCGTGGCTACCAATACAATGCATGAAGGCGCCACCCCAGTCTGGCGGTATTTAATATTAAAGAATTTCTCCATGCCCATATCAGAGCCGAAACCAGCTTCTGTTACCACATAATCCGCCACTTGCAGGCCGACCATATCAGCCAGCACCGAAGAATTACCATGAGCAATATTGGCAAACGGTCCGGCATGAATCAGTACTGGGGTCTGTTCTGCTGTCTGCATCAGATTCGGATTAATCGCATCTTTCAGTAACACCGTCATCGCACCGGCTACCTGAAGTTTTTCTGCCGTAACCGGATTGCCCTGAGTATCATAAGCCAGAATAATCCGCCCGATACGCTGGCGCATATCCTGTAAATCCGTCGCCAGAGCCAGAATCGCCATTAATTCGGACGCAGCAGAAATCTCAAACCCGTCTTCACGTTCCACACCATTAACACCACCGCCCACACCTACTTTAATCCGGCGCAATGCACGGTCGTTGTGGTCGATTACCCGTTTCCAGACAATCCGATTTTTATCAATATTCAGCCGCGGCAGCTTGGTTTGTGCCGTAAACTCCTCGCCCAGATGTTCTTCATAGTATAAGCGTGCATCCAGTGCCGCAGAAGCCAGATCATGAGCCGCTGTAATAGCGTGAATATCACCGGTTAAATGCAGATTCAGCTTTTCCATCGGCAAAACCTGTGCTTTACCGCCGCCGGCTGCTCCGCCTTTTACCCCGAATACCGGCCCCAGACTTGGCTGGCGTATACAGGCAATCGCTTTCTTACCGATAAAGTTCAGCCCCTGACTCAGCCCGATGGTAGTTACTGTTTTACCTTCTCCCAGCGGTGTCGGCGTAATGGCCGACACCAGCACCAGCTTGCCCTGTTTGCTATCCGGCTGAATCACCTTTAAATCTACTTTGGCTACTTCACGGCCGTAAGGAATAAGGTATTGTTCGGGAATGCTGCTGTTGCGGGCAATTTCGGTGATGGGGAGTAGGGATGTACAGAATGTCATGGAGCATTTCCTTAGTACGGATTATAAAATATTGTAGATGAAACAGAATAATTGTAAGTTGATTTTCATAAACCTGACAAAATAAATGGTAAAGTAAATTGCGAAAATAACTTATCATCCGGTTAATAATGAAAATTTTAGTTTGTATGAATTTTTATAAAAGGTTGATTTTAATAAATGTTGTTTTTATAATACAATAAAGCCATGTATGAAATAACATATAATATAAAATAATCATTTATAAAATTTGTAAATAATTTGAATGAAGTTTTTAAAAAATACCATTTTTTAAACCTATATGTACAAATTAATATAATTTTAATATTATTAATTATTTTATTAAATTAGGCCTATTTATATCCTGATTATGAGTACTTTTTCACAAGCTAATAAAGAAATTTTAGAAGGTCAAAAGGCAATAGGTTTTGATTATCAATTTGATTATTTTGTTTTTCGAGCTTTACAATTAAAAGAAGATGAAAGTATTGGTTATGAGGTTTTGGATGATGTCCACTTAGAAAAAGCAGATGGGACTACAATTTTATTTCAATTGAAGCATTCTTCTCAAAGAAAACAAGATGGTACAATCAAAAATCTCACTGATTTAGATAATGATTTATGGCACACACTTTATAACTGGGCAAATAAAATAAATACAATAAAAGATTTTTTAGATAGACATTCTTTTGTGTTAGTAAGTAATAAAAATGAAAATTCAAATGGTAATCAATTTATTGATTTACTTTATGATTTTAAGAAAAATGGTAATTTGAGAGAAGCTAGAGATGAAATCGAGTTAATATTAAAATCTACTAACTCTGAAAATATTAAAAGAGAAATTTACTCAGTACTTAATTTATCTGATAAATCACTTGGGGACTTTTTACGCAAAATCCAAATTGATCTAAACGTAGATGACATCATTGCTAAAAGTAAAAAATGTTTAATTGATTATCATATACAAGAAAAAGATGTAGATAAATTCTACGAACATTTATTTTCTCAATTGAAGAGAAATTCATTTGAACAAATTAAAGCAACAGGAAAATTTATACTTACTAAAACTCAATTTAGCATAATCTATAATCAGATTCATTCCTCTACTATTAGTAAAATAAAACTTCCAAAAAGAGATTTTGGCAAAATAGAACCCCCTGCAAATTTAGAAGAATTAAATTTTGCTAAGCAATTAATTGATATCAAAATGGTTAGTATTGCTTCTCTCAAACAAAAAACAAAACTAATTCAATACTGTGTTGAAATGCTACATACAGATAAATATATAAAATTTTGGCTTACGGATTCGGCTATTACTTATGCTGATATACAAGATTATAAAGATGAATGTGTTAAACTTTATAATAATATATTCGATAGACGCTACCGAAATATTGATCTTAAGTGTAATTCGGGAACAAATATTAATGAATTAGAAGAAGAAATTAACGATACCGGTGTTCAAATCGTATACGATGTTAGAGAATTAAATGTGAAAATGTCAAATTATGATTCTCAATTAAGTATAGAATTTAGTAATGGTTTTTTTTGGTTGCTTTCTAATAAATTAGAAATTGGATGGCATTATGACTGGCAGAATAGGTATAAATAATGAAAGATTTTTATTATATATATAATAATGAAGCTTTGGCATGTTGTGTGTTTATTGCAGCATTGAATCATTGTCAAACTTTTGATATAGCCCGTTCGTGTCTTTTGTTGCCATTAGTTTTTGACCAAAGAATGGTTAATTATTTTAATATAAAAAAAATAGATATGAAAAATCTGCATATACTACAGCAATTAATTGACGATAAGCCACATGTATTTTTATCTTTTAATTCTAGATATAAAATGCTTTTGCCAGTTTGTATAAATTCATTAATTATATTGTCAAAATATAATTTGATTGAAATCGGTAAAAATATAAATATAATAAAAAAAGGGGCAATTACATTTGAAAATACAGAGTTAGGTGAGCGATTTAATAAAATTAGTAAAGTGATTCCTAAAATTATTGATATAATGAGTTTATACTCTACTGATAAATTATATAAAATTTTGAAAATACAATTATGAAATTTATTCTTCATGAAATTAAATTATGGTTTAAAGATAAAAAAGCTACATCAAAATCTTACTATTTTTTGCCAAATAAAATAAATGTTATTACAGGGGATTCAAATACCGGTAAAAGTAGTTTTCTTAATATTATTGATTACTGTTTACTTTCAGATCAGGTTAAAATTGCAATGCCTATCATAAAGGCAGTTGATTGGTTTGGTATAAATTTCACTATTAACAATGAAAATGTATTTATTGCACGAAGAAGTGCTAATAATGGAATTTCTTCAATTGATGTATTTTTTGGTAAAAATTCTTTTCCTGAAATTCCGTATAAAAATTCGGATAGACAGGAAATACAAAATTCTTTGAATGCAGCGTTTAATATAACTCAGGAATTAAAGGATATTTTAAATATTTCCTATAGAGATTTTTTACTATTTAATTCTCTAACGGAAAATATAATTGCATCTCAAGAATTGTATTTCGATACAATATATTTTGAGCAAGAATATCCAAGAATGGATTATATAACTAAATTAAAAACAATATTTAATTTTATAACTGGTATAACCACTCTAGAAAACATCAAAACTGAAAAAGAGTCAAACGAAATTCAGGAATACATTAAAAAATTTGAAGATAAAAAAAGAAGAAATAATAACAATAATATTAAATATAAAAATGATTTAATAGAAATTTTGGATGAATGTAAAAAATACAAGCTTCTTGATGAATCTCTCAATTTTGAAACAGTTGATGAAATTATTGAAGCTATTGAAAGTATTATACCTGATATTAATATTATTGATAATAATAATGTTTTGAAAAAAATTGATAAATTGAATAGTAGGAAGAAAATTTTGCAAGATCAATTATTTATAATTAAAAGATATAAAAAGGAATTAAATAATTATCGTAATAATTTAATTAAATCTGCAGATAGTTTACAACCTATTGATTTTTTATATGATAATTTATCAGACCAAATAATATATCCTTTAGAAACACAGGAGTTTTTAGAATATTTAAAAGTATCATTATTGGATATTAAAGAAAAAACAAATAGTAATAATTTTATTCCTAATAATATTATAAATGAGATTACTTCTATTCAAGAAGAGATAAAGCTAATCGATAATGAAATTATTCAAGAAAATAAAAAAAATAAAAATATTCCCTTAGGAAAAAATTATAACTGTTTTATCTTAGGTAATATAAAAGGAAAACTAAACAACATTAAACAGTTTTATACTAGGAAATATGTTAATGTTAAAGAAGAAAAATTAGCAGATAAAAAGAAAAAAAATATAGAATTATTGGATGTTTTGAAAAAAATTAGTACAAATAAAGAAGAGAAAATAAATAAATTAAATATGTCAATTCAATTCTATTATTCTCTGTATAACTCTATACCTGTTTACAAAAATTATGTAACTAAATTTATAGTTGAAGAAATGTCATTGAAATTATATCCATCAAATGATATGTTTCCAATAGGTAATCTAGGTAGTAAGTCTAATTTCATGTTTATGCATTTATATTTTTATCTTGGATTACATACTTATTTGCTAGATAATGAATTTTCTTATTTACCACAATTTTTATTTATTGACCAACCGAGTATTCCCTATTATGAAGGCAATGATGATAATTTAAAACTTTCCCATGCTTTTAATTTACTTAATAAATTTATTGATATAGTAATAAATGAGAAAAACACAGATTTTCAAATATTTATGGTAGAACATGCTCCTAAAGAAAATTGGGAAAATACTCTTATTCATTTCCATACAGTTGATGAGTTTTTAAATGGTGTTGCTTTAATACCTCAACAATTAATTAAAAATGATTAAATCGATGCGTAATATTCATTTAGGTAATTTTGAAAAATTGGTTATACATTATATTGGCAACAAAAGTAGTGCGGATGGTGTACGATTATGTGATGAGTTAAGTAATTATAAAAATGTCGAAGAAATTCTTAATAAATTGATTACTTCCAATTTTAAATTTGATGAGTTGTATCAGTTTCATTTTTTTCCTGATTTAGAGCTCAATCCGGTTTATACCATTATCAAAGCCATGTTTGAGCATACAGATATTGATGATTTTATTAATCAGTCTAAAAATATGGGGCGTTATCTGTATGAAAAAAGTAACCATCCGCAAATTAAGCCCGGAGAATTGGGCGTATTTTATCTTGCCGACTGTACGGTAGATGATGAAGTAGTGGATTGTATTGGCATCTTTAAATCAGAAAACAAGCAGAAAATTCTTAAAGTTGAAGACCGGCAGAATGGTTATGATTTAGCTGATATTGAAGGATTAAGCATCCAGAAGCTGGATAAAGGCTGCCTGATTTTTAATCTGCATTCAGAGCAGGGCTATCTGGTTGCTGTTGTGGATAATACCAACAAACATGCAGAGGCCAAATACTGGACTGAAGATTTTTTAAGTATCAGACCTGTTAATAATGAATATCATCAGACTACTCAGATTATGGAAACAGCCAAACAATTTATTGCCCAGACCATGGATGCTGATGATGAGGCGAGTAAATCAGAAAAAATCGGTTTGCTGAACAGGTCTGTTGATTACTTTAAAAATAATGAGCAGTTTGATTTGCAGGAGTTTGAGCAGCGGGTTTTTGCAAATGATGATCTGATTCAGCAATATCAGGATTTCAGCCAGAATTATGCGCAGGAAAATCAGTTAGAACCGGTAAAAAGCTTTGCTATCTCTCCCAAAGCGGTAAAAAAGCAGGAGAAGTATTTTAAAAGCGTGGTGAAGCTGGATAAAAATTTTCATATCTATATCCACGGTGGTAAAGATATGATTGAAAAAGGGCGGGATGAAGACGGGCGTAAGTTTTATAAAATTTATTATCAGCAGGAAAAATAGTAAACCTGACTTATTTAGTATTTTGGATTGTCTGCAAAATAGAATAACGATAAATCTGACAAAATAATGTCAGATTTATCGTGTTTGTTTACAAAGAGAGTAACTCTCTAATAAAAATTTATTTACCAAAAATATTACTAAGCGTTAAATAAGTATATTGATAAAATTGTTAAAAAATTTATGGTAGTAAGAGTGATTTTACTCTTATCAGCCTGCAACTGAATGTAAGTTTATGCAGAAAGTGGTTTCTAGCCAATAAAACAAAAGCTGGTTTCTGTAATATTAGAAATTGAAAATCTTCGAATCTAGCAGAAAATACAGCTATTTTTATAGCAAAAGAAATTAATTCAAAATTTTTAATCAATAAATTCCTATGAATGTATGACTAAATTAGTGATATTAATATATCCGTAAATGGAACTTATTTATTATTGATGTTTTATATTTACACTAGCCGAATTAACTTCAATATCAGTTATGGGAGGTTGATTTTTTACTAAATCAGAAAGACGTCTGTATTTTTTCCAGTAAATAATCGGATTAGAATTATCCGGAAGTTTATCAGCATAATAGAAGGTATAATTCTCATTCGTTACATTTGTTTTTATGTTAATGAAAGTAGAGTACAAATCAATTAGATTTACTCCGCTAATCACTTTTTTCACCAGAATATGTTTTTTTTCATCCGGAGCTAAATAAAACAATGGTACTTGATATTCTTGTAATAAACCACCCAGATCATGAAAAATACGATCTGGTTCAACCGATAACCCGTGATCTGAAAAATACATTAATTTATATTTTTTTCCTTTCATAAGTTCTGTCAGTTTTTTTATAAATAAATCTAATTTTTCAATGCTTGCCACATAGCAGCCAGCTTGATTATTCAATTTAAAATTTGATTTAAAATCATTAATTTGTGAGCATATTGGTTCATGAGAGCCCATCATATGCACAAAAACTACTTTTTTATTACTGTTTTTGTTTATTATTTCCGAAACAATGGGTAACATATGATCATCATCATTAAAGCTAGTATAGTATGGACCTTTTTTTAAAAATTTGGATTTATCAGTTGTACCAGCTAATGCAGAAAAAATATTATCTCCATATTCACTTGTGCCCTGATTGCTAACCCAGTAAGTCTCATACTCGGATTTTTTTGCTAAGGAAACGAAATTAATTTCCCAGTCAATCTTATTTTTCTCAGGATAGGCTTTAAATAAAGTTCTAGTTAAGGATTGTTCTGTATTCGGACCAGCAGCCACTAATCCATCAATAAAAATTCCATTGGCTGTATTTAAAAAAGGAGTTGTATTGAGAGGGTAGCCATATACGGATAAATAATCTTTTCGTACAGATTCACCGATTACGACTAAAAATATTTCAGTATTATCATCTTCATTTAACCGACTTACCCGGATATTGTTATTATTACTGCCAATATATTTTTTCATTTCTTCATGTATTGAATTTATTTCTTGATATGCAGATATGACATTTTTTAAAAATGCGCTATTATTTACTTCCAGGTTCTGATAAGAAATGCCGAGTAAAGTTATTATATAAAAGAATATAAAGCTCATTACTGAGACAAATTGTGAAATTTTATTTTTCTTAATTTTTTGTGTTTTTATAATTTTATTTAAATAATAAATTAAACCTTGAATAAATATAAATACTACAGTAATTAAAATTTGCTGTTTGACAGCCATGAGATAACCAATAATTTCAAGTTTATTAGTTTGTAATAGTGGCATTAATAAATCAGCTGTTGGTTTGCCGTAATTTATCCCTGTAGGAAAATAAAATGATAATACGGAAAACGTAACTAACAGACTTATTAAAGTAAATTTATTTGCCGAACTTAATATGTAACAACCTAAAAATAATAAACCAGTAGAAATAACTGTATGATCAAAATCATAGTAATAACCTAAACCATATACAAGAGCTAAAGTGGATATAATATATAAAATAGGTAATAAAACTAAGGCTGTTTTTCTGGTTATCACTCATATACCCCAATTATTTATTTAAAGCATCTAGGTAAGAAATTTTGCTATGTGCTTAAATAGTTTATTGATTTGTATTATGAAATTAATATTTGATTTCACTAAGCTGTTAATATTAGTTCTTAATGATAAATCTTTTTATCATATTATAATAAAGTTTTAGGTATAGTTCTCCGGTTTTAAATGAATCATAATCCATTTGTTAATAAGCGATTTGTAAATAGCGCATTGATAATATATATAAACACAGAGTAGAGATGATATTTTTTAATGTGTCTGTATCTAAGATGTATAAATAACAATTCTTTGGTCCCGCCGACAGGAATCGAACCTGTATCGCACGCTTAGGAGGCATGTGTTCTATCCGTTGAACTACGGCGAGACATTTTAAAAACAGGGCTATGGCTGAAATCTGCCATAGCCCGTTATTTTAAGAGATTCGGGCTAAAGATGCCAAGGCTAAATCTCGCATAGCCTGGGTGGTTTCATTAACCGGTAACTCATCCAGGCAGTTAATTGCGGCATCTACGGCTTTTTTTGCCTGCATAGTGCAATAAGCCAGTGCATCAGAGTTGATTACGTGATCGTGAATTTTGTTGAAATAGCTGCGGTCGGCGTGTTCCAGAGCATGGCGTACATCGGCTTTGGCCGCAGCACTGCCCTGATTAAGCAGGTAAATCAGCGGCAGGGTAGGTTTGCCCTCAGCCAGATCGTCGCCGACATTTTTACCAATGGTTTCTACATCACCGGCGTAATCCAGTACATCATCGATAATCTGGAAAGCTGAGCCCAGATATGTACCATAATATTTTAAAGCCAGTTCCTGTTGTTCTGTAGCCTTGGCAAGTATGGCACCTACTTGTGCCGCTGCCTGAAAGAGTTTGGCGGTTTTGTATTCGATTACCTGTAAATACTGTTCTTCAGTGACATCAATATTACCAATATTCATCAGCTGCATGACTTCACCTTCAGCAATGATGTTGGTGGCTTCTGCCATCACTTCGAGAATACGAAGACTGCCGGAGCCAACCATCAGCTGGAAGGCTCGTGTGTAGAGAAAATCGCCCACTAATACAGCAGCGGCATTGCCAAACAGATTGTTCGCAGTTTCCCGGCCGCGGCGCAGGTCGCTTTCATCCACTACATCGTCGTGCAGCAATGTGGAGGTATGGATAAATTCCACCATGGCGGCCAGTGAAAAAAGCGGGTCTTCTGTATAGCCCAGAGCTTTGCCGGCAAGGATGGTAATTATCGGGCGCAGGCGTTTACCGCCGGCACTGATAATATACTGGCCTATTTGTGAAATCAGGACAACTTCGGATTCAACAGCACGGTTGATTACCGCATTAACACGGTTTAAGTCTTCAGGCAGGTGTTTCTGGAAATAAGGCAGGTTCTCAAGCATGTGTTTAGTGTTTCTGCAACTGGTAATGATGATGTGTTTTAGCCATGTGTCCCCGAAACTGCCGGGCACTTTTGTGTATTATTATACTTGAAATTCATTTGGGAAATGAGAAAAGTTAGATTGGGTTAATAAAGATGCAATTGTGAATCGGACAGGTAAATTATGCTGGTGTATACACAAGCCGGAGCAGAAATTCTATGCTCAAAGCGGTGCATCCGTCAGAAATGGTGGTATATCCGGCAGCCGGTTAGCAGTTATGCTGCAATACTTGTAAAGTATTTTTGTGTGCTTGTACGGTAGACCGGAGAGCAAATTTTATGACACTGAATAATTCAGCTCAAGTTTGAGTATGGAACATTATTAATATAAATCAGTTATGTAGTGCTTCGCCATTTTATCCATTCATTTACCGGAACTTAAAGCATTACTTGAAGAAATTAATGCTAAAATAAATTGCATAAAATCAGGTGCATTACTAATATGCCGGAACCGCCTGAATGGATAGGCTTCGGAATTAAATATGAGTTTCGGATTATAGGACAAAATCCCGTTATTCCAAGATTCATCCAATTGCATGCAATAAGGGCTTGGCATGGGTAATGACTTCGATAATGCATCATGATAGTGAGTATCTGGTTGGTGATTATCCGGTAAGGTAAAACCGGTATTTGTCATATTTAAGGGGATGGTTATGCTGTTTTTGATTATTTCCTCTAATGACTGTTAAGTGACAGCAGTTAATACGCCATCTAAGACATCTAATGCCATAGTTTGAGTGGGCTTGCTTTGGCTGTGACTAGTCTGTGAATGTAACGGGTCTTGCATATGCTTGGCAACACTATAAATAGCTTTCGGTAGGGCTTAATTTTTAATTGACTTAACTAATCTGAGCTATATATGCCATGAGATATTTATTATTGTTTTGACAGTAAAATCATGCGTTGATATAATCGCGAATTCCGTTTTTTGCGGAAATTTAATTTTTGTTTTTAATTGAATTCCTATTGGAGTTGAGTATGTACGCGGTCGTAAAAACCGGCGGTAAACAATATAAAGTTGCCGTTGGCGAAAAATTAAAAGTAGAACAGATACCAGCAGAACTCGACAGCCAGATCGAACTGAATGAAGTTTTGATGATTGCTGACGGTGAAGCGGTGAAAGTGGGCACGCCTTTTATTGAGGGCGCTAAAGTAACCGCTAAAGTGGTTGCACATGGCCGTCACGATAAAGTACGTATTTTCAAAATGCGTCGTCGTAAACACTATCAGAAACGTCAGGGTCACCGCCAGAATTTTACCCAGATTGAAATCATGGCGATTGCCTAATTGAGTGAAGGAATAACAGAATGGCACACAAAAAAGCAGGCGGTAGCTCCCGCAACGGTCGTGATTCAGAAGCCAAACGCCTGGGCGTTAAAGCCTTTGGTAATGAGCTGATTCCGGCTGGTTCAATTATTGTTCGTCAGCGCGGTACCCGTTTTCACGCAGGTGAAAATGTAGGTATGGGTAAAGACCACACTCTGTTCGCTAAAGTGGATGGTTATGTGGAATTTGCCGTTAAGGGCGCGCTGAACCGTAAAACCGTAAGTGTGCGTCCGTATACCGGCGCAGACGAGTAAGTTTTTACTGATGTTAAGCCCTGCCTTGTCTGGCAGGGCTTTTTTGTTATCAGGTCAGCTGGTGTGAAGAGGCAGCACAGATATTCTGTACTTTGGCTATAATCATGCTATGAGGTGTTCACAAGGGTATTACTGAGACTGGTTGCCCGGCATAAATATTGCAAACTGAGAATGATATGAAGTTTATTGATGAAGCAAAAATCGAGGTAGTTGCCGGCCGCGGCGGCAATGGTGCGGCCAGCTTCCGCCGCGAAAAATTTGTGCCTAAGGGCGGCCCCGATGGCGGTGATGGCGGCAGAGGCGGCAGTGTCTGGGCTGTAGCCGATGAAAATATTAATACCCTGGTGGAGTATCGTTTTGTTAAACGCTATCAGGCTAAAAACGGTGAAAAAGGTCATGGTTCAGACCGTTATGGTCGCGGAGCTGATGATATTGAGTTGAGAATGCCGGTAGGTACGCTGATTCGTGATGTTGATACGGAACAGGTTGTGGCGGATTTAACTCATCATGGTCAGAGGGTATGTCTGGCTAAAGGCGGTAAGGGCGGCTTAGGTAATATTCATTTTAAATCATCAGTAAACCGTGCTCCTAAGCAGGCTACACCCGGTGAAGAAGGTGAAGCGCGCAGTTTGTTGCTGGAGCTGAAAGTACTGGCAGATGTCGGTTTGCTCGGTATGCCGAATGCAGGGAAATCTACGCTGATTAGTGCAGTTTCGGCTGCACGGCCAAAAGTGGCTGATTATCCGTTTACAACGCTGCATCCTAATCTGGGGGTAGTACGCAGTGATGACAATCACAGTTTTGTTATGGCTGATATCCCCGGTTTGATTGAAGGAGCTGCTGAAGGTGCCGGTTTGGGGCACCGGTTTCTGAAACATTTGTCGCGTACCGGATTGCTGCTGCATGTGGTGGATCTGGCTCCTTTCGATGAAGGTGTGGAACCGGCAGCAGAGGCGCTGGCGATTATTGAAGAGTTACGCCGTTATGATGAGGCTTTGCACGATAAGCCGCGCTGGCTGGTGTTGAATAAAATTGATATGCTGGCTGATGATGAGCGTGCCGAACGTGTGGCTCAGTTTCTGGCAGATATTGGCTGGGATTACCCGCAGCCGGATGATCAGTTTGAATTTGATCTGACAACCCCGCGGGTATTTCAAATCAGTGCACTGGCACGTGAGGGTACGCAGGAGCTGGTGCAGACCATACAGCGTTATTTGGATGTGAAGCATGAATTACTGGCAAAACAGCAGGCTGAACAACCTGTTGTAACGGAAATGCCGACTACAAACGGGTTGATACAGCCGGAATAATTATGCTATACGGATAATTGATGTAGCCACCTGTTACAGGTGGCTTTTTTGTATTGGAATGAATCAGAAAATTGATGGTACTGAGAAATTAGTTTGTCTTATTTCTGACAGAACGGCGGCGGATAAAACGATATATCAATTGCAGGAGCAAGACGCTGACTAATGCCAGAACGGCAGCCATTGATATATGATCTATTGTATATACCGTTGATTTTATCGGTGTGACTGTGCCGGCGGTAGCCTGATAGGTGGCAATGGTAATGCTGCGTGATGTACGCAGGCTGGTTCGTATCAGCTGTTGTTGTGCGTTTTGTTCAATAACTTTATAACTAAAGGTATCGTTATCATTTTTCTGTTTGCTGCCGTCAGGCTTTTTAGCCAGAAAAGTGGTATTGGCCAGTGTGTACTGTTGAACGTAAGAATAGGGCAGGGCAAGAAAGGAGCCGTCCGGTTCAAAGGCTGCAATAGTCAGATCGCGGTGCCATGGTTTGTGATTGGCCGCAGTTCTGCTGTCCTGACCGGCAAGCAGGAAAATAAATAAAATAAAGAAGCCGCAAAATAAAATCAGTTTAAGCAGTCGCTGTTTAAACTGACCGGAACGCTTCTGAGGCTGACTGGCTGCCGGATTATGCTGAGTACTCATGTAACTAACCACTGCTGATTGATTAAATTCAGCCTGAATAATGGCTGAAAGGTAATTTTACCTAATTTTTGGCCTGTGAAAGCTTATTATATTGTTATTAATATTCTGATACGGGTAAATAATTGCCGATTTTATTGATTTTAATGGCATTCTGATTTGATGATTTATTTGTGCTCATCTTTTTTTCTGTGCCCGGTATGTTTGATAAGGATGCCTCGCCGATGATAAATAATGGTATGACGGTCAAATGGAATTTGAATTTTCAGATGGAAATTATTATCATTAATTTTGGTTATTGTTAATCTGATACAGGAATGAGTGTATGAGTGAGCAACAGAATGTCGCTGAGCTTCAGGCTGCTGTAACACGTTTACAGCAATTAAATTCTCTGGTTCTGGCTACGGTAGCACAGGATGGTACCCCTCAGGCAAGCTATGCGCCTTTTGCTGAATATGATGGTTGTCTGTATATCTTATTATCCGGTCTGGCACCACATACACAGAATTTGCAGCAACAGGAGCAGGCCAGTGTGATGCTGATTGAAGATGAAGCTTCGGCACGCAATATTTTTGCCCGTGCCCGGCTGAATTATACGGTATCGGTTACGGTAATTGAAAAAAACACAGCTGATGGCATTGCCGCTTTGCAAGCAATGAAAACAAAACTAGGCAATACAGTAGATGTGCTGTCTGAATTGCCGGATTTCATGCTGTTTCGTCTGCAACTAGAAAAGGCTCGCCTTGTAACTGGCTTCGGCCGCGCTTATGTCTTTATGCCGGGTAAGGTTGATGGAGCAATACAGCTGACTGAAAAGAATGCTAAAACAGTGTGATGTCGCTGTGCGCAGCGATTGCTCGGTAAAGGTGGTTAAAATCCCGTACAATAGTCGTTTTATTCGGACAAACCGGAGCTGCGTGCATGTGGTGTTGGCCTAAACGAATTTGGGTAATTATCCATACGGTGTATGTATATGGTCTGCTGGATCTGGTTCAGCAGCATGTACATCCGTCATGGCTGCAAAGGCTGATACGTTTACTGCCGCGCGGACACAAATACCGGCAGCTGGATGCAGCGGTACGGTTGCGACTTGCTTTGGAAAGTCTGGGGCCGATTTTTGTTAAATTTGGTCAGGTATTATCCACCCGGCCGGATTTAATCCCTGCTGATTACGCGCGTGAACTGGCCTTACTGCAGGACAGGGTGCCGCCGTTTGCCAGTGATGTAGCAATCCGGGTGATTGAAACTGAGCTGGGCAGGCCGCTGGCAGAAATTTACGCCCGCTTTAATCCGCAGCCGGTAGCCAGTGCGTCTATCGCTCAGGTTCATGAAGCCTATTTATTCAATGAGGCCGGTGGTATCGGTCAAAAGGTTGCAGTAAAAGTTCTTCGTCCTGACATCGCGCCGGTTATTGATCAGGATTTAGCACTGATGGCTGTAGGAGCGCGCTGGGTAGAATGGCTGTTTGCAGATGGCAAACGCTTAAAGCCACGCGAAGTAGTCGCAGAGTTTAAGAATTATCTGCATGATGAGCTTGATCTGATGCGGGAAGCCGCTAATGCCAGCCTGCTCGGGCGGCAGTTCAGTAAAAGCACTATGCTGATTATTCCGGCTGTTTACTATAATTATTGTGCGCGTCGGGTGCTGACAATTGAATGGATGGACGGTACTCCGGTTGCCAGTACCGATAAGTTGCGTGAAAAGAATATAGATTTGCACCAGCTGGCACGCTATGGGGTAGAAATATTCTTTACTCAGGTATTTGACAACGGTTTTTTCCATGCGGATATGCATCCGGGCAATATTATGGTCGCAGATGACGGCAGGTATATTGCACTGGATTTTGGTATTGTCGGCACGTTAACAGATTATGATAAGCGCTATCTGGCAATTAATTTTTTGGCGTTTTTCAATCGTGATTATCATCGGGTGGCTACTGCGCATGTGGAATCCGGCTGGGTACCGGCAGATACGCGGGTAGAGGAGCTGGAAGCAGCAGTGCGTGCTGTATGTGAACCGATTTTCAATAAACCGCTGGCAGAAATTTCTTTTGGTATGGTGCTGATGCGGTTGTTTGAAACCAGTCGTCGTTTTAATGTGGAAATTCAGCCGCAGTTGGTGCTGCTGCAAAAAACATTACTTAATATAGAGGGGCTAGGAAGACAGCTGGATCCTCAGCTGGATTTATGGGCAACTGCCAAACCGTTTCTCACCCGCTGGATGCATAATCAGATTGGTCTGAAAGCGCTATGGAAAACGCTAAAGCAGGAAGCACCAGACTGGGCGCAAATGCTGCCTGCACTGCCACGTAAGCTTAATGCCCTTGTAGATGAAAAGCGTCAGCTTGAATGGCGTGATGCCTATATTCATCTGCTGCGTACACAGCGGCAGCAGAATTTCTGGCTGGCGGTAATTGCTTTGGTGATGCTGGCAGTTTTTCTCTTTAAATAAAATTTAACTGTGTTTTTAATGTGAAATTATCGGATATCAGCTTGCTGTGCTGAGATGGTAACCGTTACGGTTTAGCTGGTCTTTGGTTAATAATTGTACTGTTTTTATATTGTTCTTATGCTGAAATCTGCTTATAGTTATATGCGGTGCTTTAAGGTACAGATTTCGGGTTATAATTTTGTCATTGTTTTAGCTCGCGGTTCATCCGCAGTATCTCATCTGTAAAGGAGTAGCCTTGTGTCGCGTGTGTATCCTTATCCTTTGATTGCTAAGGAAGGCTGGCCGTTTATTATTGGCAGCCTGGTGCTGAGCATATTAACTTTTTTCTGGTGCGGATGGTGGTCGCTGCCTTTATGGGTGCTGACAGCATTTGTGGTGCAGTTTTTTCGTGATCCTGCCCGTGATATTCCTGCAAATCCCGAAGATGTGCTGAGTCCGGCAGACGGACGTATTGTGGTTGTGGAAAAAACTACCGATCCGTACCGTGGTGTGAATGCTCTTAAAATCAGTGTATTTATGAATGTATTCAATGTACATTCTAACCGCAGCCCTATTGATGGCAAAGTGGAGCGTGTAGATTATTTTAAAGGCAGCTTTCTAAACGCTGCACTGGATAAAGCCAGTGCACAAAATGAACGTAATGCAGTTCTTGCGGTAACCAAAACCGGTCGGCCGGTAACATTTGTACAGGTTGCAGGTCTGGTAGCACGGCGTATTCTGTGCTACGTAAATGCGCATGATTTATTACATCGCGGTGACCGCTATGGTTTTATCCGCTTTGGTTCGCGGGTAGATGTTTATTTGCCGGAAGATGCTACTGCGCTGGTGGCTATTGGTGATAAGGTCAGTGCCAGCAGTACAGTACTGGCAACTTTGCCATTGCAGGCTCCTGATATCAGTTCTGAACCGCAAAGTAATACTGAAGAACATGCAGATCTGGTCACAGAAGCTGCTAATCGGGCAGCAGCTGCCGCACGGCATGTACTGTCTCAGGAATAAAGGCTATTAATTGTTATACAGGCTGTTTGTCCTTTGTAAGGTCAGGCAGCCTGTTGTCGTTTAAACCGGTAAATGATGAGCAGATTTGATAAGACCAATTTATCTGAGCAGCAGCCAGAGCGGGTGCTGCTGGTAGGGGTATTGCTGGATAAGGATTTTCCGGTTGCTGCCGAGCGCCGGACAGTATTGTTTGAGTCGGCACTGGCTGAAGCTGAGGAGCTGGTACGTGCTACCGGAGCAGATTTAGTGGAAGTTGTTCCGTGTAAACGTCAGCAGCCGGACAGTGCATTGTTTGTAGGTAAAGGCAAAGCAGAAGAACTGGCACAAAAAGTATCTGAAGCCGGAATTGATCTGGTGGTCTTTAACCATGCGCTGACGCCTACGCAGGAGCGTAATCTTGAAAGGCTGCTCCAGTGCCGGGTATTGGATCGGGTTGGCCTGATTCTCGCTATCTTTGCCCGGCGTGCACAAAGTCAGGAGGGGCGCTTGCAGGTGGAGCTGGCTCAGCTGGTTCATTTATCCAGCCGGCTGGTGCGTGGTTATGGTCATTTGCAGAGCCAGAGAGGCGGTATTGGTTTACGCGGCCCGGGTGAGACACGTCTGGAAACTGACCGCCGTCTGATCAGGCAGAAAATTACCCGTCTGCGCCAGCAATTGCAGCAGGTGCGCCGGCAGCGGGCAACTCAGCGTAAAAGCCGGTATCAGGGTACACTGCCGGCCTTTGCGCTGGTGGGCTATACCAATGTAGGCAAATCCAGTTTGTTTAACCGTTTAACCAAAGCTCAGGTCATGGCAGAAGACCAGTTGTTTGCCACCCTGGATAATACAGTGCGCCGTTTGTATCTGAATGACCAGACCAGTGTTTTATTATCCGATACTGTGGGTTTTATTCGCGATTTACCGCACGGACTGGTAGCTGCTTTTGCGGCGACACTGGAGGAAACTGCGCTGGCTGATGTACTGCTGCATGTGGTGGATATTACCCATCCGGAATTTGAGCGGCAAATAGATGCTGTGAATACGGTATTACAGGAAATTGATGCAGAAAACATACCGCAGCTGATTATTTATAATAAAATTGATAAATTGTCTGCTGAACAAAGAATGCAGGGGATTGTGCGTGATATACATGGTCGTCCGCAGGCTGTTTATATATCGGTACAGGATGGCAGCGGACTGGATGATTTACGTACAGCTATGATAGAAATGGCAGGTATGAAATATGCACAATATAATAAACAGGATGAGTAATTAATATTGCCTGTTGAGGATTTAGCTGAATATGACTCAAGAAAAAAATGATGTAATTAAACCAAATCGCCCCCATCGTCCGAACCGGCGCCGCCGGCTGCGTGATAACAGTATTTATTTGCTGCCTAATGCATTTACGCTGGCGGCACTGTTCGCCGCTTTTTATGCCATTACTCAGTCGATGCATGGTCATTATGAAATTGCAGCCATTGCGGTATTTATTTCTATGCTGCTGGACGGTATGGACGGGCGGGTTGCCCGTCTGACTAACAGTCAGAGTGCTTTTGGTGAACAGCTCGACAGTCTGGCTGATATGGTAAGTTTCGGGGTGGCTCCTGCCTTGATTGCGTATAAATGGCAGTTATTTCATTTTGGTAAAATCGGTTACTCGGTAGCATTTATTTATTGTGCCTGTGCGGCCTTGCGGCTGGCATTGTTCAATACTCTGATTGGTAAAGTAAGTAAGAAATGGTTTATCGGAATTCCCAGCCCGACGGCAGCTGCACTGGTAATTGGCTTAATCTGGGTAAGCCATACTTTTCAGGGTTTACCTCATGTAGACTGGCTATGCCTGATTATTACTCTGTTTGGCGGTTTATCCATGGTGGTTCAGATACCGTTCTGGTCATTCAAGGAAATCAATGCTTATCGTAAAGTACCTTTTTTTGTAATGATTCTGGCTGTTATTGGCTTACTGGTAGTGACATGGGAACCATCAGTAGTGCTGTTTGCCTTTTTCCTGCTCTATAGTTTGTCTGGTTATGTGATGTTTATCTGGCGCGTGCTGACTAAACGCAAATTTCAGCCAGAATAATGATGAGCACTTTCTATTGCTGAAAAAATAAGCTGATATTGATTAAAGGAGAATAGTAATGGCAGTTAATTTGTCCGTGCCTGGTGATGAGCAGATTTTAGCCATTGATGGCGTGCAGGTATTTGTCGGGCAGGCCGGAATCAAAAAACCGGAACACGATGATTTAACGCTTATCGTGCTTAACGGGATAAACAGCATCGGCGCTGTATTTACCCAAAACCGTTTTTGTGCTGCACCGGTGCAGATTGCTAAACAGCATCTGGCTACAGACGCCGGAGTGCGTGCACTGATAATCAATACAGGTAATGCCAATGCCGGTACAGGCAAACAAGGGCTGGATGATACGCAGTTGATATGTGACAAGGTTGCACAGCAGATTGGTTGCAGTGCATCAGAGGTTTTACCGTTTTCTACCGGTGTGATTCTCGAACCCTTGCCGGTAGATAAAATTGTGGCTGCTTTGCCGAAAGTGAAAGTTGTACACTGGCCGCGGGCTGCTGCTGCCATTATGACTACGGATACTGTTCCTAAAATGGCCAGCCGTACGGTTTATATTGACGGGCATAAAGTACGTTTCACCGGTATTGCCAAAGGTTCCGGCATGATTCATCCAAATATGGCTACTATGCTCGGATTTGTGTTTACTGATGCGGCTATAGCCCAGCCATTGTTGCAGCAAATGGTAGCTGAAGTAGCAGCCACATCTTTTAATGCGATTACTGTTGACGGAGATACTTCTACTAATGACAGTTTTGTGGTGGTAGCCACAGGTAAGTCTCAGCTGGGGCGGATAGAGTCAGTAGCCGGAAAAGATTACTTAGCCGTCAAAACTGTACTGGCTGATCTGGCACTGGAACTGGCACAGGCGATCGTACGTGACGGTGAGGGCGCAACCAAGTTTATTACTATTGATGTACGCAATGCTCTGACTGAAGCAGAGGCCAGACAGGTAGGCTATGCTGTTGCCCGTTCACCATTGGTAAAAACAGCTTTTTATGCCAGTGATCCGAATCTGGGGCGTATTTTATGCGCAATCGGTTATGCAGGTATTGCTGATTTGGATGTGGCAGCAATTAAGGTATATCTGGGTGAAGTGCTGGTGGCAGAAAATGGAGGCCGGGCTGCCAGCTATACAGAAGAGGCTGGTCAGCAGGTAATGGCACAGAATGAAATTACCGTAACCATTGATCTGGCACGTGCGGAAGCACGGGCAAAGATTTACACTTGTGATTTATCCAGAGAGTATGTGACGATTAATGCCGATTATCGCAGCTAAGCTGTACTGAATCAGCAATTACTGAACCCGCGTTTAACGCGGGTTCAGTGCTTTAAAGGATTTCTTTTTGTACAGCTGTTAGTTTGATTTCTACTTTCCAGTCTGGGTTAGCCAGAGCAGCCTGTATACAGGCTCGTGCCGGCGCTCTTCCTGGTGTAACCCAGTTATCCCATGCCTGATTCATGCCTTCATATTCCTGCATATTGCTCAGGTAAATTACTGCTTCACAAATATGCTGCTTATCACTGCCACATGCTTCCAGAATAGTATCTATCTGTGCCAGAACATTGGCAGTTTGCGCTGTGATGTCGGCATCTTCATTAGTCGGAACTTGTCCTGCAAGAAATATCAGGCCGTTAACAATGGTGGCTTCTGCCAGGCGGTTACCGCTCTCGTAAAATTTAATACTCATAAAATTCTATACCCATATACTGGTTCTTGTGAAAATAGCCTGAGCTACAATGTTATCTGTTAATGCAAGAATTTATTTTGTGGCCGGGCAATACTGGACTGAAAAGAAAAAACAGACAGCAAAAGAATATAAGCAATGCCTTTTTATATCAATACTATCTTTTGAATCTATCGAGATATCGCTATATGATAACCATCATTTTTCATTAAGTAGTAAAATAATAATCCGTTATCTTTGCCTGAGTTGATGAAAATAATTGATGAGTAAAAGTAAATTTCCGGTTACTCCTGCTATCCGTTTTTTGCGTGCTCACCAGATACCGTGTGAACCGCGTGAGTATGCTTATGTTGAGCATGGCGGAACAGCACAATCAGCATTAGCGCTGGGCGTAGACGAGCATGCAGTGATTAAAACCATTGTGCTGCAAAATGAGCATAAGCAAGGTCTGATTGTGCTGATGCATGGCGACCGGCATATATCTACCCGTCAGCTGGCACGTAAACTGGGTATGAAGCATATAGAACCAGCCAGTCCGCAGCAGGCTAATAAATGGACTGGTTATCTGGTTGGTGGGACTAGTCCTTTTGGCAATAAGGCCGGATTACCGGTGTATGTTGAAAAAAGTATTTATTCTTTGCCACTGATTTATATTAATGGGGGTAAGCGTGGATTTCTGGTACAGATGCAGCCAGAATATCTGGCCTGCCTGCAGCCGCAATCAGTGCAGGTGGCAACAGAGACGGAATAATATTGACTAATAAACACAGGCCGGACGTGAAAGTCTGGCCTGTTTGTTTGCTGGCTAATAGAAATTTTTATTTAATTAGTCCGCGCTGATAAGAGTTATTAAAAGGCTGATAATTATGATCATGCAGCTGCTGGGCTGCTTCGGTTAACCAGTTGGTATTACGTAATAACACCCGTCCTTCCATAATCAAATCTGCCTGACCGGTTTGTAAAATATATTCAGCCAGATCAGGGCTATCCAGCAGACCAACGGTTGCTACCGGAATATTGACTACTTGCTTCATGGCAGTCGCAAAAGGTGTCTGATAACCGCCATGCACCGGGATATCCGGAGCGTAATCCATAACACCGCCGGTGGATACATCAATAACATCTATGCCGTCACGTTCTAGCCACTGACATATTTCCTGCCAGTCGGCAATACTGTTTTGCTGACCGGTTTTGTCATAGTCGGATAAAGACATGCGTACCCATAATGAACTGGAAAATACTGCACGCATTTCAAGAGTAATTTCGTGCAGCAGACGATAACGATTCACTAAAGAACCGCCATATTCATCGGTACGCTGATTACTCAGCGGTGAAAGAAATTCACTGATTAGATAACCATGTGCAGCATGGATTTCAATTACATCCACACCGGCTTGCCGGGCTCGTCTGGCTGCAGCGATAAAATCTTCTTTGATTTGTGTGATTTCCGGTTTACTCAATGCTTTTGGCGTTTTCGAGCTGCTATTAAAAGGAATAGCACTGGGTGCAACTGGCTGTAATGCATCTGAAGCTTTGCGTCCGGCATGTGCCAGTTGCACACCTACTTTGCTGTTCAGATAATGTAGTGAATCAACCAGCTGAGTGAATTTTTCTGTCTGACTATCATCCCATAAACCTAAATCGTGTTTGGTAATCCGTCCGTCCAGCTGTACGGCAGTGGCTTCTATAATAATCAGACCGACATTGGCAATGGCACGTGCGCCATAATGTGCAAAATGAAAAGGTGTAACGATACCATCTTCCTTTTTTACTTCATACATGCACATTGGTGCCATAACTACCCGGTTTTTCAGATTTAAATTACCAATGGATATAGGAGATAATAATAATGACATTGATTGTTCCTTTTGATTATCTGATTCCTGATTGGGTGCAGTAAGTAATGTATAAAAATAATATTCAGATTATTTTTATTGATTTATTACTTCTTATCCAGTTCTCTGAATGATATCCGACAGGCAGATACAGCCTGCTATCAGCAGATATTTCATCAAGTTCATCATATAATAATATCTTGTTTGATAAACATAATTAATTATTATTTACTTACAAATAAAACTTATTTGTAATTTAAATTATCTATAATTTGTGACACAAATCCCCATATATGAATCCTTGCCAGTCTACGTCAATATCTTTTCCAAACGCGATGACTTTAAATAACTCGCCCATTTCATGTGCATCCAGCAGTGTATGACAGGCTGAAGCAGTCTGAATGTATGCATTTTCTTCCGGTTTGCCGGTTTTTGCGAGTAATTCGGTTATACCCAGATTAAGCAGAAATGTTGCCTGATTGGTATAACCAATTAAGTCCAGATGATTATCAATGCCGGCATCAGCAATACGAGTGAAATTAACATGAGCGGTTAAGTCAGTGAGTCCGGGATAAAAGAACGGATCATGAACGGTATGATGCCGGTAGTGGCCGATTAACGTACCCTGACGGCGCTGAACATGATAATACTGTGCTGCGTCAAAACCATAATCAATCCATATCATTGCTCCGCGTTTCAGCTTTTGTGCCAGTGTTGCTACAAAGGCATATTGTTGTGGATGCAGCTCAGACTGATAAGGTTCTGCTGTATCAGGGAAAGTTTCCATGACCTGTTGTATTGCTGCGCTGGTAGCAGGTTTATCCTGCCAGACAAACTGGTTATCCAGCCAGCTAACGCCCATTTCTGTTATCTGATTTGTCTGACGGAGATAGACCGGAACAGGCATGGCATCCAGAACTTCATTTCCTATCAGGATACCGTCAAATTGTTCAGGCAACTGAGTCAGGTGTGTAACTTTATGTATCTGATCAGGTGCATGAGTCTGAATATATTCTCTCTGACGCTGCGCCAGTTCTGCAGAAAGTTCAATAATGTAATAGTGCTGAAAGTGCTGGCTGTGCAGAGCTGGTAATACAGATGCTGCCAGATGACCGGTTCCGGCACCGAATTCATAAATATTGCCTGCTGTTTGTGGCAATAGTGCATCTAATTGATGCGCCAGCGTCTGCCCGAACAAAGGAGTCAGAATAGGTGCAGTAATAAAGTCGCCATCACGACCAAATTTTTGTGCTCCGCCGGTGTAATAACCATAGTCAGGCGTATACAGTGCCATTTGCATGTAGTCGGCAAAAGAAAGCCAGTTATTTTGCTGCCGGATTTTCTGCTGAATAAGTTCAGACAGTTTCTGCGAACTGATTAATGCGGCTTTTTCAGGAGTGGGTAAATTATCCATAGGATAGATGATGGAAATTGTAAAGAAGATGGTCATTATAAACGCTGATTTTGGCTTATGTTGACCCTGGTCAAGTGTCTGAAAAGGCACATAGGGGCTGGATTGGATGATTAGTAAAATAATGATTTGATTTAAATATATTTTTGTATTTTGGATTGCTTTTATTCGGCTTCGGAATTTGACTGGATTACATTGACCCTGTATGCAAAATTGCCTTATAGTGTGAATAAGTGTGTAAAGGTGTGGCGAAGTGGGGGATAATCCCGTTATATTGAATAGGAGCTAAACAGTGTTTGGCGGCGCGTATGAATTAAGTATAGACAGTAAAGGACGACTGGCGATTCCGGCCAAGTTTCGTGATTTGCTGGCGCGTCATTTCACTCCGGTACTGGTTGCCACACTGGAAAAGCGCACACATTTGTTACTGTATCCTGAGTCATCATGGCGCAGTGTGGAAGCTCAGCTGTTACAGCTTCCTGTGGCAGGCAACAGAGTATTGCAGGCCTATCAGAATTTACTGTTGCATAATGCGGATACTTTGGATTTAGACAGTGCCGGCAGAGTATTGCTACCGGCACATTTGCGCCGTCTGGTGAATTTTGAGCGTGAAGTTTATGTTGTGGGTCGTGCCAACCGCATTGAAGTGTGGGGCAGGGCACTATGGGAAGAACAGAATAATGCTGCACTGGATATGGATGAAGATATGCTGGCGGCAGAGTTGGGTAAGACTCAACTGCAATTATGAGTGAACAGATAAATAATGGCGGTCATGTTACCGTATTACTGAATGAAGCAGTTGCCGGTTTACAGGTACAGCCGGCCGGCGTGTATGTTGACGGAACTTTTGGCCGTGGCGGCCATTCGCGTTTGATTCTGTCTCAGCTCGGGAAAAACGGGCGGCTGGTTGTTTTTGATAAGGATCCGCAGGCGATTGCTGTAGCACAGGAACTGGCAAGGCAGGATGCACGGGTACTGGTTGTACATGAAGGTTTTTCTGCATTAAAGCGGTCGTTACAACAGCTGGGTATCAGCCGGATAAATGGCGCCTTATTTGATCTGGGTATTTCCTCTCCTCAGATTGATGATGCAGGTCGCGGTTTCAGCTTCCGCTTTGATGCACCGCTGGATATGCGTATGGATACTACGCGCGGACAGTCAGCAGCCCAATGGCTGGCTGTGGCAGAAGAGCAGGATATACACGAGGTAATTAAAAATTATGGTGAAGAGCGGTTTAGTCGCCAGATTGCACGGACAATTGTGGCGCAGCGGGAACAAAGCCCGATTACCACAACCGGCCAGCTGGCGCGCCTCGTCGCACAGGTCGTCCGTACTCGTGAACGTGGACAGGATCCGGCCACACGTACCTTCCAGGCCATTCGCATCTTTATTAACCGTGAACTGGAAGAAATAACTGTGGTACTGCCGCAAGTGATGGAATGTCTGGTTGTCGGCGGACGGATGGCAGTGATTTCATTTCATTCACTTGAAGACCGGATTGTAAAAAGATTTATGCAGCAGCACAGCAAGCCGGCTCCTTTACCGCGCTGGGCAGTAGTTAAAGAAGCAGAACGTGAGCAGCCGCCGTTGCGCCTGATAGGCAAGGCGCAAAAACCTGCTCCGGCAGAAATTGAAGTTAATCCGCGAGCCCGTTCAGCGGTGTTACGGGTAGCAGAACGCAGTTATTAAATAAAGACTAATAGTTGATTAATTATGAATAAAATCAACATTATTTTGCTTATATTGGTACTGGTCTCAGCTTTTGCTGTTGTAACAGTACAGGATCGTTCGCGTCAGT
Source organism: Snodgrassella sp. W6238H11 (assembly GCF_016100525.1). Lineage (NCBI taxonomy): Bacteria > Pseudomonadati > Pseudomonadota > Betaproteobacteria > Neisseriales > Neisseriaceae > Snodgrassella > Snodgrassella sp. W6238H11. The sequence continues at coordinate 198,677 of NZ_JACFSH010000002.1, forward strand.
TTTTTATTGCGCTGGATAAAGCGCAAAAAGGGGAAAGTCTTTTGAACGAAGACTTTAGTCGCTTAAAGTTAGCGCAGGCAAAGCTATCTAATCATCAGTTGATTCAGGATGCTTCAGCCCGGCAGAATCTGCATTCGCCGTCATTGGCTGAAACGCAGATGCTGGCTGCGCCGCGCCCGGTTAAGTAATGAAGTGAAGGGTCAGGGATTAATGGAGTACTGCTTCAGACAGTATTTCCGGCAGTGGAACAAACTACTATGTTAATTAAAAACGATTATAAGCCACGCATGCTGCCCCGTGAGGTAAAACAGGCTAAGCCTGTAACCACTAACGGGCGGATTGTATTGGTATTAGGTGCTCTGGCTATAGCTTTTGCTATGCTAATCGGACGTGGTATCTACTTGCAGACTGAGAAACATGAATTTCTGAAAGAGCAGGGTGATCAGCGTTTTGTCCGTACTCTGCCGCTTACTGCTACCCGTGGCACAATTACTGATCGCAACGGAGCCGCACTGGCCATCAGTGCACCCGCAGATTCTTTATATGCAGTGCCCTCTGCCATGGAGCAGATGCCGACAGATACTCAGATTCAACAATTATCTGTATTAATTGATGTACCGGCGGCAACCATTAAAAGCCGCCTTAGCCGTAATAAAGACTTTATTTATCTGAAAAGACAATTGTCGCCGGAGATTGCAGAAAAAGTTGCTGCGCTGAATATTAAAGGTCTTGCCTTTCAGCATGAAAGTAAACGCCATTATCCGATGGGACCGATTTTTTCCCATATTATCGGTTTTACCAATATTGACGGTAAGGGGCAGGAAGGACTGGAATTATCGCGTGAAGACAGTCTGCATGGTATTGATGGTGCTAAAGTTGTTTTGCGCGATAATAAAGGTAATATTGTTGATAGTCTGGATTCTCCGCGTAACCGTCTTCCTCAGAATGGTACGGATATGGTGCTGTCTCTGGATCAGCGGATTCAGTCAATTGCATATGAATCGTTAAATAAAGCAATGCAGTATCACACTGCATCAGCCGGTTCAGTTGTGGTTCTGGATGGTAAAACCGGTGAAATTCTTGCTCTGGTAAATTCACCGGGATATGACCCTAATAATCCGGGTGCCACCGATAGTGATGCACGCCGTAACCGTGCGGTAACTGATATGATTGAACCGGGTAGTGCGATGAAACCGTTTACCATTGCTAAAGGGCTGGATAGCGGAAAAATCAAACCAGGCAGCGGTTTTAATACTTTACCGTATAAAATCGGACCGGCAACAGTACGGGACACGCATAATTATCCTTATCTGGATGTGGGCGGTATTATTCAGAAATCATCTAATGTTGGTACAAGTAAAATTTCTGCAATGTTTACGCCCGAAGAAATGTACAACATGTATACTTCTGTCGGTTTCGGACACCGGATGCATTCCGGTTTTCCGGGTGAAACACCGGGAGTAGTACGTGACTGGCATAACTGGCGGCCGATTGAGCAGGCTACTATGTCTTTTGGTTATGGTATACAGATGAGTCTGCTCCAGCTGGCACGGGCATATACTATCTTTACCAATGACGGTGCGCTACTGCCAGTGAGTTTTCTTAAGCTGAACAGTGCCCCGCAGGGTGAGCAGATTATCCAGCCAAAGACTGCAAAGGCAGTACGCCATATGATGATTGCTGTAACGCAGCCTGGTGGTACTGGTTTGCAGGGAGCAATTGACGGGTATGATGTAGCCGCTAAAACAGGTACTGCGCGAATGCTGGTCGACGGACACTATTCTGATTCCAAGCATATGGCTACATTTATTGGCTTTGCACCGGCAGACAATCCGCGAGTTATTGTGGCAGTAAATATTCAGAATCCTACTACTAACGGTTATTACGGAGGGCCGGTTGCCGGTCCGGTATTCCATGATGTAATGGTTGGCACTCTGAATGTACTTGGTGTTTCTCCGAGCAGACCGGTAAAATCCGCGCCACATTCTGAAACGCATTAATCTGAAGACAATCTGTGTGTTTGCACAGATTGTCTGTCTGTTTGTACCCGATAAAAATGTTTGAATCGACAGTGTTATGTTTTCCCTGAAAAAAATTTTGCCTGAATATCATTTAAGTGCTGAAACAAGTCGGCTGATTGCTGGCCGTACACTGCGGGTGGATAGCAGAAAGGTACAGCCCGGAGATGTATTTGTAGCCTGTCAGGGTGAGTATAGTGACGGTCGTGATTTTATACAGGCTGCAATTGATAATGGTGCAGAATTTGTTTTCTGGGATGATGATGGTCAGTTTGTATGGCAGACCGGCTGGAAAGTAGCGAATGAGGCTGTAAAAGATTTACGTCAGCGTGCCGGATTGGTGGCTGCTGCCTGTTATGACTATCCGGGCAGAAAGCTGAGTGTCTGGGGAGTGACCGGAACTAATGGTAAAACGTCAGTGTCACAATGGCTGGCGCAGGCTTCAGATATTCTTGGCAAAAAATGTGCCATTATGGGTACGGTAGGGAATGGATACTGGCAACAGCTGCATGATACTGCCAATACTACTATGGATGCGGTATCTAATCAGACATGGTTACGTGATTTTGCTGAAAATAATGCTGCAGCCGTTGCCATGGAAGTGTCCAGTCATGGTCTGGATCAGAACCGTGTCGTTGGTGTCCCTTTTACCAGTGCTGTTTTTACCAATCTGACCCGGGATCATCTGGATTATCATCATAGCATGCAAAGTTACGGTGATTGCAAGGCTTCATTGTTTTACTGGCAGGGGCTGAAACACGCCATTATTAATATTGATGATGAGTTCGGCTATCGGTTATGGCAGGATTTATGCCGTGATTGTCCGCAGTTAACTGTACTGGCTTATGGTTTTCATGCTGATGCAGATATTCATATTAGTCAATTTCACGCTTCAGCAAGTGGTATGCAGGTGCATTTGCGTACGCCGTGGGGAAACGAAGTAGTACATACACGTTTACTGGGTCGGTTTAATGCTCAGAATCTGGCAGCCTGTATAGGTGTATTGTGTGCTAATGGTTTTACTTTTAATGAGGTAATTGCTGTCTGGCCGCAGATTAAGCCTGCTACCGGACGTATGGATTGTCTGATGGGAAGTAATCAGCCGTTAGTGGTGGTTGATTATGCTCATACACCGGATGCACTGGAAAAAGCATTATCGACTTTGCAGGAAATTAAACCTGACGGAGCGCATTTGTGGTGTGTTTTTGGCTGTGGCGGAGACCGTGATGCAGGTAAAAGACCATTAATGGGAGCCGCAGCCGCTGCAGGAGCGGATTATGTTGTCGTAACCAGCGATAATCCGCGTACAGAAAATCCTCAGGCAATTATTAATGATATTTTGCCGGCTATTGCTGAACCGGCACTGGTAGAAGCAGACCGTAAAGCTGCGATTAATTATGCTGTAAATCATGCAGCAGTTGACGATATCGTTCTTATTGCAGGAAAAGGTCATGAAACCTATCAGGATATCGGTGGTCAGAAACAGCATTTTTCAGACTTTGAAATAGCACGGTCAGCTTTGCAACAGCGAGTCTAAAATTTTGTAATTGCTTAATAATATGCCAAATTTAGATCTTAATTTTATTTATCAGACTTTTGGACAAGTGTTACCTGATAATAATCAGCCGGTCACACGGGTAGTTATTGATAGTCGCCAGATTCAGCCGGGTGATGTATTTGTAGCCATTCAGGGTGAACACTTTGATGGTCATGATTTTGTTGATGAAGTGCTCGCTCAGGGAGCACAGTTGTGTATTGTTAGTCGCTCAGAGTGGCAAAATAAGGCGAAATGTCTGGTAGTTGCAGACACAGAAAAAGCGTTGGGAAAGCTGGCACAGACATGGCGAATGCAGGTTAATCCGGCATTGCAGGTGTTTGGTATTACCGGTTCAGCCGGTAAAACTACGGTAAAAGAAATGCTGGCTGCAATTTTGCGGCATCATGCAGGTACTAGTGCGGTTCTGGCTACTGCCGGTAATTTTAATAATCATATTGGTTTACCGCTGACATTATTACAGTTAAAGCCGCAGCATCGCTATGCTGTGATTGAAATGGGTATGAATCATACCGGAGAACTGAGTTATTTAACTGGTCTGACCAAACCGGACTATGCTCTGGTTAATAACGCACTGCGTGCTCATATCGGCTGTGGCTTCTCAGATGTTGCTGATATTGCCCGCGCTAAAAGTGAAATTTATCAGGGTCTGAATGCGAATGGAACTGGTTTTGTTCCTACTGATGATGGTCAGTCAGAAATTTATATTTCAGCTTTGCAAGGTAAGCAATGTGTCCGCTTTGGTACAGAACAGGGTGATGTATATGCCAGCAATATTGTACTGCAGCCATTAAATATCAGTTTTGATTTGTGCAGCCCGCAAGGGGTGGTTAATTTACAAGTCCCGGTTCCGGGATTGCATATGGTACATAATGCTGTGGCCGCTTGTGCACTTGCTTTGGGTGCCGGTTTGCCCTTGGCAGCATTACAGGGATTGAATTCATTTGAGAATGCTAAAGGCAGATTGCAACAAAAGCGCAGTGTGCATGGCGCGTTGGTAATCGATGACACTTATAATGCTAACCCGGATGCCTTTAAGGCAGCTATCGATGTTCTGGCGGCTTTTCCTGCGCCACGAATTATTGTGATGGGTGCTATTGGTGAGCTAGGCAGTAATGCTTCTGCTCTGCATGCAGAGGTAGGTACTTATATACGGGCACGCGGTATTGATGCAGCATTTTTTATTGGTGACGAAGCGCGGTTTGCAGCAGAAGCTTATGGTGTACCGGATGCTTTTTATACGGATCGAAACAAACTAATTGATGATTTACGTGCATGGGATCAGCAGACAGCTACCATTCTGGTAAAAGGTTCAAGGTTTATGCATATGGAAGATGTAGTACAAGCAATAACACAGAAATAAATTATTGCTAACTCTCGTCAAGTAGTGCTGAACGACTTAAAATAGCCGTTTTTATCCGGCTCAGGCTATCTGGGTGATTATGCATCATTCATATAGCAATAAATTATTTAATAACGGTTATGGCTTTGGCTGTGACAAGGGAAAACAACCATGCTGTTGTGGTTAGCAGAAATTTTTCACTATTGGATAAATGGTTTCCATTTATTTCAATACACTACTTTTCGTGCCGTAATGGCGGCACTGACATCCATGGGGCTGAGTCTGGCATTCGGTCCGTGGATGATTCGTAAATTAACTCAGCTCAAAGTAGGGCAGGCTGTTCGCGATGACGGTCCCAAAACCCATCTGGTGAAAACCGGTACACCAACTATGGGCGGTACACTTATTTTACTGGCTATCACTGTTACAACATTATTATGGGCTAATATGGCCAACATTTATATCTGGATACTTTTGCTGGTTATGCTGAGTACCGGAGCTTTGGGTTTTTATGATGACTGGAAAAAGGTAGTTTACAAAGATCCGCACGGGGTTTCAGCCAGATTTAAAATGATCTGGCAGTCTGTAGTGGCTCTGGTAGCCGGTCTGGTGTTGTTTTATGTGGCACACTTAAGCTCTACAAATACTTTTATTGTACCTTTTTTCAAGGAAATTACTTACCCGCTGGGTGGCATTGGTTTTGTTATTCTGACGTATTTTGTCATTGTTGGTACTTCTAATGCAGTAAATCTGACTGACGGACTGGACGGACTGGCTGCTTTTCCTATTGTGCTGGTTGCTGCCGGTCTGTCAATTTTTGCTTATGTCAGCGGTCATGCTGAATTTGCTCATTATCTGCAGTTGCCGCATGTCCCCGGTGCGAATGAAGTTATGATTTTCTGCGCCGCTATTTGTGGTTCTTGCCTGGGATTCCTGTGGTTTAATGCTTATCCGGCACAGGTATTTATGGGAGATGTTGGTGCACTGGCTTTAGGTGCAGCTTTGGGTACGATAGCTGTGATTGTGCGTCAGGAAATTGTACTGGTAATTATGGGCGGCTTATTTGTTGTTGAGGCAATGTCTGTCATGCTGCAGGTAGGTTCATATAAATTACGGCGTAAACGTATTTTTCTGATGGCACCGATTCATCATCATTTTGAACAAAAAGGCTGGAAAGAAACTCAGGTTGTAGTACGTTTCTGGATTATTACCATGATTCTGGTACTGGTTGGTTTAGCTTCCCTGAAAATCCGTTAGTAGTCAGATAAGCAGGATCAGACGATATACATTTGGGTTAAATTTAGTGTAGGACTTAACCATGATTGACTGGCGTAATCAAAAGGTTTTAGTTGCAGGGCTGGGGCGTACCGGAATTTCAATGCTGGAGTTTTTAACTCAGGCAGGTGCTGATGTAGCTATTTATGATGTCCAGCCTGATGCAGAACAATTGCAGTCTTTAACTGAGCGTCATCAGGTTGCCGTATATACCGGAGAGCTGGCAACAGTGTTTGAACAGCACCAGTTTGATATTCTGGCTTTAAGCCCGGGAATCAGTCAGCGTCAGCCTGCTATTGTTGATTTTAAACGTGCCGGCGGTGTCGTACTGGGTGATGTGGCTATTCTGGCTGATTTACTTGAAAGCAGTAACAGTAAAATTATTGCAATTACCGGTTCAAACGGTAAAACCACTACTACCAGTCTGGTGGGTTTTTTATGTGCGCAATGCGGACTTGATACAGTGGTGGCAGGTAATATTGGTACCCCAGTACTGGAAGCCTATCTGGAGCGCGCAGGTAAAGCAGCAGATGTCTGGGTTCTGGAATTATCGAGTTTTCAGCTGGAGACTACTCCCTGCCTGAATGCGACTGCTGCTACAGTGCTGAATGTATCAGAAGACCATCTGGATCGCTATGATGATTTTCTGGATTATGCACATAGCAAAGACCGTATTTTTCGGGGACAGACCATACAAGTGTTAAATGCCGATGATGTTTTTTGTCGCGCTATGGTACGGCATAACCGGCCGGTAAAATGGTTTTCTTTACAGCAAAATACTGATTTCTGGTTGAATAAAGATGTGTTGTGTGCCGGCAATGAACCATTGCTGGCCTGTGATGCCCTGTCTTTACAGGGTACACATAATGCGGCCAATGTTTTGGCTGCATTTGCTTTATGTGAAGCCATTGGCTTGGCGCGTGCACAATTGCTTCAATATGTATCCACTTTCAAAGGTTTACCGCATCGTGTGGAAAAAGTAGCCGAAGTGAAAGGTGTGACATTTATTGATGATTCTAAAGGTACTAATGTCGGTGCTACCTGTGCTGCATTGCTCGGGTTGGATAAACCTATTGTGCTGATTGCCGGCGGACAGGGTAAAGGTCAGGATTTTACTCCGTTGCAGGCTGCATTACAGGATAAGGCACGTGCAGTTTTACTGATTGGTGTGGATGGTCATCAGCTTGGAGCAGTTCTCGGACAAGCCTCCTATCCGGTAGAGTACTATGATGATTTGCCGCATGCTACTGAACGTGCTTTTGAACTGGCTCATCCGGGAGATATTGTGCTGCTTAGTCCGGCTTGTGCCAGCTATGATATGTTTAAGGGTTATGCACATCGCAGTGAGGTATTTATTGCCAGCGTCCGTCAATTGCAGGGTAGCGCAGCATGATTACTGAATCACGTCTGCTGGATCGCAAGCTATTGCGACGCGGATATACTTTTGATCAGTCACTGTTATGGATGGTGGTATTGATGGCCAGTTTCAGCCTGATCATGGTTTACTCGGCCTCAATTGCGTATGCAAAGCATGATGGTGGCAGTACTTATTTTTATCTGATTCGTCAGGCTATTTTTCTATTGTGCGGCGGCATACTTGGTTGTGTGGCTGCACGTATTCCTTTGCGAACATGGAAAAAGCTGACACCACTGGTGTTGCTGTTCAGTATCGTGCTGCTGATTCTGGTGCTGGTAATGGGAAGAGAAATTAACGGTGCCAAACGCTGGATTAATGTAGGGATGGTTAATATCCAGCCTACTGAAGTTTTTAAACTGGCGATAATTTTGTATTTATCCAGTTTTTTTACCAGACGTGCTGAAATCTTGAAAGAATTCAAAAAAGTCTGGTTTGCAGGTATTCCGGTAGGACTTGGTCTCGGGCTGATTATGCTGGAACCGGATTTTGGTTCATTTGTAGTGGTTTCTGTTATTGCGGTAGGCTTGCTTTTTCTGGCTGGTTTACCGTTTCGCTGGTTTATGGCTGTAGTAGGTTTTGGTTTGCTGGCCATGGTTATGCTGGTGCTGTTTGAGCCTTACCGTATGGCACGTGTAGCCGGTTTTCTTGATCCGTGGGCAGACCCTCTGGGTAAAGGTTATCAGCTTACGCATTCATTAATGGCAATTGGGCGCGGTGGCTGGTTTGGTGTCGGACTGGGAGCCAGTCTGGAAAAACGTTTTTATTTACCTGAGGCTCATACGGATTTCATTCTTGCGGTCATTGGAGAAGAATTCGGTTTTGCCGGTATTCTGGTATTAATGTTTTGTTATATCTGGCTGGTAGTCCGTGCTTTTTCCATTGGTAAACAGGCTCGCGATTTAGAGTTGTTTTATGGTTCTTTCGTCGCCAAGGGTATTGGTATCTGGCTGGGTATTCAGAGCTTTTTTAATATTGGTGTGAATATCGGGCTGTTACCGACTAAAGGGCTGACTCTGCCTTTACTGTCATATGGTGGTTCAGCTGTTATGATTATTTTAATCAGTGTGGGTTTGCTGTTGCGAGTGGATTATGAGAACCGGCGTGTGATGCGTGGATTCAAAGTATAAATAATCACAAAACTCTGATAGTTTTGACGGGAAAATAATGAGTGTAAAAACTTTCATGGTCATGGCCGGTGGAACAGGCGGTCATATTTTTCCTGCGCTTGCAGTTGCTCAGGCATTACAGGCACAGGGTCATCGTATTATCTGGCTGGGTAGTGACGGGGCGATGGAAACCCGTCTGGTTCCGCAATACGACATACCACTGGAAACCTTGGCAATCAAAGGAATACGCGGTAACGGGCTAAAGCGTAAGCTAATGCTACCTTTTACCTTATTAAAAACCATTGCGGCAGCACGTCAGATTATTCGCAGGCATCAGGTAGATGCAGTCATCGGTTTTGGTGGTTTTGTTACTTTTCCGGGTGGTATAGCCGCAAAGCTATGCGGTTTACCATTAATTGTTCATGAACAGAATGCGATTGCTGGTTTATCTAATAAAGTGCTGGCTCGTTTTGCCAATCAGGTAATGTATGCATTTCCACAAGTATTCGCAAATGAAAACGGACTGGTAGGTAATCCGGTACGTGCTGATATTGCTGCATTACCACCACCGCAACAGCGCTTTAACGGTAGAAATGGTGAGCTGAATATTCTGGTAGTTGGCGGAAGTCTGGGTGCCGATGTATTAAATCAGATTGTGCCGCAGGCTGTGGCTTTGTTACCAGTTGAACAGCGTCCGCGACTGCTGCATCAGTCCGGAAGAAATAAACTGTCACAGTTAGAGCAAAATTATGCTCAGTGTGCAGTAGAGGTGCAATGTGTTGAATTTATTACAGATATGGTATCAGCCTATCGTGATGCTGATTTGGTGATTTGCCGGGCCGGAGCACTGACAATTGCTGAATTAACCGCTGCCGGAGTCGGGGCAATTCTGGTGCCTTATCCACATGCGGTAGATGACCATCAGACAGTTAATGCACAGTTTATGGTTAAAGATGGTGCGGCAATATTATTACCACAGACGAATCTGAATACACAGACATTAATGGCTACGCTGGCTGATTTATCGCGCGAACGCTGTTTAGACATGGCGATTAAAGCACATGCGCTGGCTCAGCCTGACAGTGCGGCTAAGGTTGCGGCAGCAGCGCTAGCGAGTATCCGTTAAATTTTGATTGAGCCGGATGAATTGTTGCAGACTCGAGCTATCAATCACAATTCAGACTGGCAGGAAAAGTTATAAAGTATGAAAGAAAACATGAAAGACCGTATCCGCCATATTCATTTTGTAGGGATTGGCGGAACCGGTATGTGCGGTATTGCAGAAGTTTTACATAATGAAGGTTATCAGATAAGTGGATCTGATTTGGCTGATAATGCCGCAACCCGGCATTTACGGGCAATCGGAGTGCATATTTGTTCTGGACACAGTGCTGAAAATATTACTGGTGCAGATGTAGTAGTGACATCAACAGCCGTTAAAAAAGATAATCCGGAAGTGGTAGCGGCGCAAGAACAAAAAATTCCGGTAATTCCGCGAGCCATGATGCTGGCTGAAATCATGCGCTTTGGTCGCGGTATTGCCATTGCCGGTACACATGGTAAAACCACAACAACCAGTTTAACAGCTTCAGTACTGGCAGCAGCAGAGTTAGATCCGACTTTTGTTATTGGCGGTCGGTTAACTGCGGCCGGAACTAATGCCAAGCTGGGTAAAGGTGAATATATTGTTGCTGAAGCAGATGAATCAGATGCTTCGTTTCTGTATCTGACACCATTATTTACGGTCGTTACCAATATTGATACCGATCATATGGATACATATGATCATGATGTAGAAAAACTACATCAGGCGTTTGTGGATTTTGTGCATCGTATGCCGTTTTACGGCAAAGCCTTTTTATGTATTGACAGTGAGCATGTGCGCCAGATTTTACCGTTGATTCAGAAACCTTTTGTTACCTATGGTCTGGATGAAAGTGCTGATTTATATGCAACTAATATTGTTGCCGATGGTGCACAAATGCATTTTGATGTCCATACGCGTAAAAAAGGCATAAAACCATTTAGTGTGACGGTCAATATGCCAGGGCGGCATAATGTTCTGAATGCACTGGCTGTTATCGGGATTGCACTGGAAATTGGTGTCTCAGTACCGGCAATTCAACTTGGGCTGGAAAGTTTTGCAGGTGTGGGTCGCCGTTTTCAGCAGTACGGTGAGATTGCATTACCGAATGGTGGCGAAGCATTACTGATTGATGACTATGGTCATCATCCTGTTGAAATGTCTGCAACCATAGCTGCTGCACGAGGAGCCTACCCTCAGCGTCGTCTGGTCGTAGCATTCCAGCCACACCGCTATACACGTACACGGGACTTGTTTGAAGATTTTGTTCAGGTTTTGAGTAAAGCTGATGGCGTGGTTTTAACGGAAGTGTATTCTGCTGGTGAAGACCCGATTGTGGCGGCTGACAGTAAGGCATTAATGCGTGCGATCAGAGTGCTGGGTAAAGTTGAGCCGATTTATGTAGCAAACGTAGACGAAATGGCGCCCACGTTATTAAATGTCTTGCAAGATGGTGATGTTTTGCTCAATATGGGTGCCGGCAGTATTAACAAAGTACCTGCCATGCTTACCGGAATGTCTGCTGCAGTATAATGACAGCAGTTTAATTATTTTACATACTGTTCTTATTAAAAGAAAAACAGGATTAATGACAAACAATGAGTGATTTTGGTAAAGTTGCCGTACTGATGGGCGGTTTCTCCAGTGAGCGTAAGGTTTCACTGGCTAGTGGTGCATCAATTCTTACTGCATTGAAAAGCCGTGGTATAGATGCACATGCATTTGATCCGTCTGAGCGGCCATTGTCTGAACTGGTTAGTGCCGGCTTTGACCGGGCTTTTAATATTCTGCATGGCTCTTATGGAGAAGACGGAGTCGTACAGGGAGCATTGGAAGCATTTGGTATTCCTTACACCGGTTGTGGTGTTGCGGCCAGTGCGCTGGGTATGGATAAATTCCGTAGTCGTCTAGTCTGGCAGGGAGTTGGTTTGCCTTGCGTACCATTTATTGTGCTGCATGATGATAGTAATTTTGCTGCAGTAGAAGAAGAGCTGGGTTTACCTTTATTTGTTAAACCTGCAGCAGAAGGCAGTAGTGTGGGTGTGGTGAAAATCAGGCAGGCTGGTGAGTTGGCACAAGTTTATCAGCAACTGAAACAGTACCATGGTGAAATTCTGGCTGAACGGGCCATCGAAGGTGGTGAATATACATGTGGTATTCTTGGTGAACAGGTATTGCCAAGTATTCGCATCGTACCGGCAACGGAGTTTTATGATTATGAAGCTAAATACCATCGCAATGATACCGAGTATTTGTGTCCGGCTGATCTGGCACCGGCAGATGAGCAGTATATGCGTGATTTGACAGCCCGTGCTTTTAAAGCATTGGGTGGTCGGGGCTGGGGGCGAGTAGATTTTCTGCGTGATGCGGACGGTACAATCTATATTCTGGAAGTTAATACTGTACCCGGTATGACCGGACACAGTCTGGTGCCTAAAGCTGCACGTGAAATTGGCTTGAGTTTTGAAGATTTGTGTGTTGAAATTTTAAGTCATGCGACTTTGGGATAATGCACAAGCCTTAAAACGGCTTTACCGGTGGTTATATGTATGTGTATTGTTCTGCCTGCTGGCAGCAGGCGGATCTTGGCTGGTGCATTCACCATATTTTCCGGTCCGGCAAATTCAGGTAATACATCCGTTGAAGCATTTGCAGTCGGCTGAAATTGAACAAATCAGCAGACAATATTTGCAGGGTAATATTTTTACTGCGGATGTGAGTGCGGCACAATCTGCACTGGCTAAACTACCTTGGGTATATAAAGTACAGGTAAAACGAATCTGGCCGGATACGGTACAGTTAGACATCAGGGAGCGGGATCCTGTTGCACGCTGGAATGACCAGCAGCTGGTGGATACTGACGGACAGATATTTAATGCAGTAATTCATGAGCAGCTGCCGGTATTTGTTGGAAGCAGCGGTTCTGCTCGCTACATGACCGTACATTTGTTAACATTCGAAAATTTGTTGCAATCAACAGGTCTGCATATTCAGCAGTTGCAGTTAAGTAATCGTTCTGCCTGGCAGCTGACCTTAAGCAACGGAATTACCCTGAAACTGGGGCGGGAAAAGGTAGAACAGCGTTTGGCTCATTTTGTCTGGGCATGGCCACAGGTTTTACAGAAACAGGCCAGTAATATCGATTATGTAGATTTGCGTTATCCGGATGGTTTTGCGTTACGGTACAAAAATAAGGCTGTTTCAGCTGCAAGTACCAGCGCAGTAAATGCATCTGAAGTGGCGGATCAGTATGAAGCAAATCTGGATTGATCCGGACAGACCGATTGATTATTTGATTTTAAAGTGATGACCATGGTTAAAGGTAAAAAATACATCAGTGCACTGGATATCGGCACTTCAAAAGTAATCGCTCTTATTGGTGAGGTTCAGGAAGATAATGAAATCCACATTGTTGGTTTAGGACAGGCTCCGTCGCGCGGTTTGAAAGCAGGTATGGTGACCAACATTGAAACCACTGCACAAGCAATCAAACAGGCCATGGAAGAAGCGCAGATGATGGCTGATGTACAGGTAGACTGTGTAACAACCGGTATTGCAGGTAATCATATTCGCAGTTTCAATTCACAGGGTGTGGTTAAAATCAAGGACGGAGAAGTCAGTCAGGCTGATATTGACCGTGCAATTGAAACGGCAAAAGCTGTCAATATTCCGCCGGATCACGATATTTTACATACAGTGGTACAGGAATTTATTATTGATAATCAGCCGGGCGTGCGTGAACCCATTGGCATGAGCGGGGTTCGTCTGGACACGCGCATACATATTATTACCGGTGCTGTAACAGCAATGCAGAATATCCAGAAGTGTGTCAATCGCTGTGGTTTGCAAATCAATAAAATGATATTACAGCCACTGGCCAGTGGTCAGGCAGTACTGACTGAAGATGAAAAAGATCTGGGTGTCTGTGTTATTGATATCGGCGGAGGCACGACAGATATTGCTGTATATACTAACGGAGCTATCAGGCATACAGCCGTTATTCCGGTGGCAGGGGATTTGATTACCAAAGATCTGGCACAAGCGTTGCGTACACCCCACAGTGCAGCTGAATACATCAAAATTAATCATGGAGTGGCACTGGCAACCATGGACGGTCTTGATGATATGATTGAAGTACCCAGTGTGGGCGACCGTAATCCGCGCCAGATTTCGCGTCGGACACTGGCAAGTGTAATTGGTCCGCGCGTGGAAGAGATTCTGGAACTGACACTGAATGAATTGCGCCGTTCCGGTTTTCCTGAGGATGTGCTGACTTCAGGCATAGTTCTTACCGGCGGAGCATCATTATTACCCGGAATGGTCGAGCTGGCAGAGGATGTATTTAATCTGCCGGCCCGAATTGGTGTGCCGCAGGAAATGGGTGGTGTCTCAGAACGGATCCGCAATCCGCGTTATGCTACTGCTATTGGTCTGTTACAGTCTGCCTGTGAAGAAGAAAACAAAACAGACATGCCTGTGGCAGCAGCTTCTGAACCGAAAGATTCATGGCTTAAAAAATTACAGACTTGGTTTAAGAACAATTTTTAACTAAACTCAAACATTAAATGACAGAACTTTTGCGCATTGTATATAACTGTCTATATAATGATAGCTATACAAGGGCAGATGACGTTTATGCATAGGTTTTGTCAGGAGACATAAATGCAATTGGTATATGATGTTGTGGAGACGGTAGTCGGTGCTGCAGTTATCAAAGTCATTGGTATCGGCGGTGGTGGCTGTAATGCTATTAACAATATGGTGGAAAATGCGGTTGCCGGTATTGAGTTTATCAGTGCCAATACTGATGCACAGTCTTTACAAAACAGTAAAGCATCTAAACGCATTCAGCTGGGCAATAATCTCACCCGTGGTCTTGGCGCAGGAGCCGATCCGGAAATTGGCCGTAACGCCGCAATGGAAGATCGCGAAGCATTATCTGATGCTATTCGCGGAGCGAATATGCTGTTCATCACCACCGGCATGGGTGGTGGTACAGGTACAGGTGCGGCTCCGGTAGTTGCAGAACTGGCAAAAGAGATGGGTATTCTGACTGTTGCTGTTGTTACCCGTCCGTTTGAGTATGAAGGTAAACGTATTCACGTTGCTAATAACGGGATTGAGATTCTTAAAAATACCGTTGATTCACTCATTGTTATTCCGAATGACAAATTAATGTCAGCACTGGGTGAAGATGTGAGTATGCGCGAGGCTTTTCGTGCGGCAGATAATGTATTGCGTAATGCAGTAGCCGGAATTGCTGAAGTCATTACTAATCCGGGTATCATTAATCTGGATTTTGCCGATGTGAAAAATGTCATGAGTATCATGGGTATGGCCATGATGGGGTCAGGCAGTGCACATGGTGTTGACCGTGCCCGTATTGCTACTGAACAGGCTATTGCCAGCCCGCTTCTGGATGACGTGACTCTGGATGGCGCACAGGGTGTGCTGGTTAATATTACTACCGCACCAGGCTGCCTGAAAATGTCTGAATACAAAGAAATTATGTGCATGATTGATGAATATGCACATGATGATGCCGCCCTGAAATACGGTACTTCTGAAGATGCCAGTATGGAAGAAGGCGAAATCCGCGTAACCATTATTGCTACCGGATTGCAGGAACAGAAAGTTTTACATAACCAGCAACCGAGCAGTTTGCGTGTTTTGCAAACCGTACAAGCCACTGGTACAGAAGATGCCTATCCGGATATCGGAAGTGTGGTACGTTCAGGACGCAGTGCACGCGGGATGAATCTGGCTGCTGCTGATTTCTCAAATCAGTCTGTGCTGGATGACTTCGAAATTCCGGCAGTCATTCGCCGACAAGCTGATTAATTGATTAAAGTTATTAAAGCTGTCCGGGCTAAGCTCCGGACAGCTTTTTTATTTTTAAAATCAATATATATAATTTAAATACGATATATTGCCGGCATAAGAAAATTTTTTTAAAAAATTAGATAAAAAGTTTATTCTTTAGAAAAAAGTGCAATTTCTGCAAAGTTTGTGTTGTATTAAAACCAACAATATTTTACTGAAATGATAATGGTTTTTATAACATGCATTTCTGTTTTGTTATTTCATCAAACCAAAAGCAGTAGTTTTGGGTATAAAAGCAAAATCCTTTACAATAGGTAGCTTAGATAATCTGTTCCACAGAAGAATTTAATTAAGTCAGAATAAGTATGAGTGAATCTATTCAACAATCAGACCGCAGTGATGATCATCTGTTACTTGGTCAGTATGCAGAACGTGCTTACCTTACCTATGCCATGAGTGTGGTAAAAGGGCGCGCATTACCAGATGTGGCTGACGGGCAGAAGCCGGTTCAGAGACGCATTCTGTATGCTATGAAAGATATGGGGCTGGCTCATGGTGCCAAACCGGTAAAATCTGCCCGCGTGGTTGGTGAGATTCTAGGTAATTATCATCCGCATGGTGATTCATCCGCTTATGATGCGATGGTACGGATGGCGCAGGATTTTACCTTACGTTACCCTTTGATTAACGGTATTGGCAATTTTGGTTCACGTGATGGTGACAGCGCAGCAGCTATGCGCTATACCGAAGCCAGTTTAGCACCGATTGCTGAATTGCTGTTATCGGAAATCAATATGGGGACTGTAGATTTTGTACCCAATTATGATGACAAATCTTTTGAACCCTCTGTATTACCGGCACGCCTGCCAATGATATTGCTTAATGGCGCCTCAGGTATTGCAGTAGGTCTGGCAACTGAAATTCCTTCACATAATTTACGCGAAGTCAGTGCAGCTGTTGTGGCTCTGTTGAAAAAGCCTGAGCTGGATTCAGCAGCCTTAATGCAGTATTTACCCGGCCCTGATTTTGCCGGTGGTGGTCAGATTATTACTGCACCAGAGGATATTCAGGCAATTTATGCACAGGGTAAAGGCAGTATACGTGTACGTGCACGTTATGAAATTGAAAAACTGGCACGCGGACACTGGCGGGCTATTGTCACAGAATTACCTCCCGGTACCTCTGCGCAAAAAATTCTGGCTGAGATAGAAGAACAGACTAATCCCAAACCGAAAACCGGTAAAAAAAATCTCACTCAGGAACAGCAGAATACGCGCACATTAATGCTATCACTGCTTGATCGGGTGCGTGATGAATCAGATAGTCAGGCACCGGTGCGTCTGGCGTTTGAACCGAAATCCAGTCGTCTTCAACCTGAAGAATTTATGAATACTTTGCTGGCACAAACCAGTCTTGAAGGGAATGTGCCGGTCAATCTGGTTATGATGGGGCGGGATAATAAACCGGCACAAAAGAATTTATATCAGATTCTGCGTGAATGGCTGGATTTTCGGATACTGACTGTAACCCGGCGTTTGCAATACCGTCTTGAACAGGTGGAAAAACGTATTCATATTTTGCATGGGCGGCAAACGGTATTTCTTCATATTGATGAAGTCATCAGGGTTATCCGTGAATCAGATGAACCCAAAAATGAATTGATGTCTGCATTCGGTTTAAGTGAGATACAGGCGGATGATATTCTTGAAATCCGTTTACGTCAGCTGGCCAGACTGGAATGGATTAAACTGGAAACAGAACTGAATAAACTACAGCAGGAACGTGATCAGTTAACCACCCTTTTGGAAGATGATAAAGCTAAAAAACGACTAATTATCAAAGAAATTGAGTCTGATACCAAAATCTATGGAGATGACCGGCGTACACTGATACAGCCGGCAGAGCGGGCTTCGCTTACCCGAACTACTGCAGATGAACCAGTTACGCTGGTATTGTCACAGAAGGGCTGGCTGAAAACGCGTGTCGGACACAATCTGGATTTAAGCCAGACTACTTTTAAGGAAGGTGACGGTCTGCTTCAGGCAGTAGAGGGACGTACAGTCTGGCCGGTAGTTTTACTTGATTCGCACGGGCGAGCCTATAGTGTGGATGCTGCCAGTATTCCGGGCGGACGTGGTGATGGTGTACCTGCAGGTTCATTGGTTGATTTAGATAAAGGTGCCAGAATTGTAGCTATGCTCAGTGCCTTGCCGCAACAGCATTATGTACTGAGTAACAGTGGCGGATATGGTTTTGTGGTTGCATTTAAAGATATGGTCAGCCGTACTAAAAACGGTAAAGTTGTTATGACGGTTAATAGTGATGAGGCATTGCTGCCGCCGCTTCCTGTACCGTCTGCCTGCCTGTCTGTAAACGGGCAGACTCAACTTATTGCCATCTCCAGTGCCAATCGTCTGCTGGCCTTTCCATTACATGAATTGAAAGTGATGGCTAAAGGCCGTGGTCTGCAAATTATGAGTTTACCGGCTAATGAGAAACTGCTTTATCTTACTCTGACAAATAAATCGGAATTTAAACTGGAGACTCAGGGAAAACGTGGCGGACGCTATCAGGAAACCTTACGCGTTCAGGATATTCTTAATAAACGCGGACATAAAGGTAAGGAATTAAGCGTTTCGGGTGATATCGTTGCCGTCTATGGTGATCTGGATAACGGAAACTAAGCCGGTATGAAAACGTATATAAATGGCTGGCCGCAATATCTGGACAGGCTTTCTGCTTTGCTCAATATTGCGCGTATAAGTCTGCTGTTTTCAATTATGACGTTTTATTTGCTGACCCGCAGTATGGATGAGCCCGGTCTGGCTGTACCCATATTCAATAAAATTGAACTGTATAGCTGGGCAGCACTCTACGGTATTCTGATTGTCTTTTCCATGCTGGTGCCACGCTGGCAGAATCAGCCGGATGCACTACCAAATGTTAATTCTGCTGTAGACATTACCATGATAGCCTGGCTGATGAATATGGGTGGAGGAGTGGATAGCGGTTTTGGTATTTTACTTCTGCCATTTGTCGGTTCGGCCTGTTTGTTCAGCCGTGGCCGGTATCCGATGATTTATGCCGGTTATGTAACTTTACTGATTGTCATCATTACCTGGACGCAGCTAAGCCGTAATGGTTTTGCTAATCACAGTATGCGGATATGCATTATTGCCATCATGCTGATTGCCGCTGTCTTTCTTGTGGCCGGTCTGACTGCCTATGCCGCTACTTTACTGGCGCGTTCACAAAGTTTGCAATATCAGCAGTCAAAAATGCTGAACAGTTACCGGAATTTGCTCGACCGTGCTTTTAATTATGTACAGGAGGGGGTAGTTGTACTGGATGAAAGCGGTCTGGTGTGGCTGATTAACCGGAAGGCGCAGAATTATTTCCCGATGCTGCTGGTTGATAAACAAACTGCTTTATTTCGTCAGGTTATGCATTACTGGCACACTGAACAGAAAAATATTTTCGAAATAAACTGTACACTGAATAATTGGCCGATGAGGGTGCATGCACGCTTGTTACAGGAAGCAAATACGCCTTTACTGATGTTATCAATGCGTTCGCGTACTGAAATTGATAAGGAGGCTATGGCCATTAAACTGGCCTCATTAGGCCAGTTAACGGCTAATCTGGCTCATGAAATTCGTAATCCGATGTCTGCAATAAGACAGGCCAATGAATTGTTACAGGAAGAAGAATATGATTCGACACGACTGCGGCTGTTTAATATTATAGAGAACAATATCAGTCGTATTGATAAAATGCTTGAAGATATCAGTATGCTGAATAAGCGGGATAAAAAAAATAAACAGGCAATTGATTTGCGGGTATTCTGGACTGCCTTTATGCAGGAATTTATACTGATCAGGCAGCAGGCTGTGGATTGTATTGAACTACAAGCCGATAAAGGGGATTTAATCGTCTGGTGTGATTCGGTACACTTGCAGCAGATTATATGGAATCTGATGAATAATGCCTGGCGTCATAGTTTGCAGAATAAAAATGCTATTCGTGTTATTTTTTGTATAGAAGAGCAAAATGAAATTTCCATTACCGTAATTGATAATGGTGCTGGTGTCAGTGCAGAAAATCAGTTGTATTTGTTTGAACCGTTTTTCACGACTGAATCCAGCGGCACCGGTCTTGGATTATATGTGGCGCGCGAACTGGCTCAGGCTAATCATGGTCAGTTAATTTATCGCCCTGAAGTTAATGGATTTGAATTAACCTTGCCAAGGATGGTTGATGAATAATAATAATCAGATGGACTTAGAAAAGCCGGTACTGATAATAGATGATGAAGCCGATATTCGTGATTTAATGGAGTTAACCCTGATTAAAATGGGTTTGTCCGTAAAAACTGCCGCTGGTGTAGCTGAGGCAAAAAAGGCTTTACGTACGCATGCTTTCTCTCTGGTGCTAACGGATATGCGTATGCCGGATGGCTCAGGGCTGGAGATTGTTGATTATATTACTGCCCATAATCTGGATATTCCGATTGCAGTTATTACCGCTTACGGAAATGCAGCGCAGGCTGTACAGGCACTGAAAAATGGTGCTTTCGATTACTTACAAAAACCCATTACTCTGGCGCAGCTGCGTACTCTGGTTAAATCTGTTATTACAATCAATAATACTGCCGAAACCGAAATAGATAATAAAATGGTAACCGCATTTAAACAGTCTGAAAATAAACAAAAAAATGAAGATACTTCCGCAATGGTTAACGAACAGCCGGTACGTGAACGTTTACTGGGTAATTCTCCGTTAATAACAGAAGTACGTCAGTTGATCAGCAAGCTGGCTAAAAGTAACGTGCCGGTATACATTGCCGGAGAATCAGGCAGTGGTAAAGAGCAGGCAGCGCGCAGTATTCATGAACAGTCAGAACGCAGAGACAAGGCATTTGTTGCTGTAAATTGTGGTGCCATACCTGAAGCATTGATGGAAAGTGAGTTTTTTGGTTATAAAAAAGGCAGTTTTACCGGAGCAGAATCAGATAGGGCTGGTTTTTTTCAGCATGCGGACGGCGGAACATTATTTCTGGATGAAGTAGCTGATTTACCACTATCGATGCAGGTTAAATTATTGCGGGCCATTCAGGAACGTGCTGTACGCCGGATTGGCGAAATGGAAGAAAAGCAGGTTGATGTCCGTATTATCTGTGCAACCCATAAAGATTTAAATGCTCTGGTTGAATCAGGTCAGTTTCGTCAGGACTTGTTTTATCGTTTGAATGTTGTATCTATTACCATGCCGCCATTACGTGAATTACGTGATGATTTGCCGCAGTTAATTCGGGTTTTACTGCAACGAATTTTGCATGATGAAACCATGACATTAACACCGGAAGCAAAAAAAGCACTGTTGCAATACAGTTATCCCGGTAATTTCCGTGAATTGGAGAATATTCTGGAACGTGCTATTGCACTGTCGAAAAATCATATTATTGAGGTAGATGATTTACAGATTCATAGCTATCAGCTGGATAATCCGCGTACTGAATCTGCAGAGAATGCCGGCAGTAATCTATCCGCAGATAGTAATGAGGAAATTGAGGATTACCAGTTCGGAAAAACTCAGATACAGGATTATCTGGATGAAATAGAGAGAAAAATCCTGGAACAGGCTTTAGCGCAAACCCGATATAACCGAACACAGGCCGCCAAATTACTGGGTATCAGTTTTCGTTCTATGCGTTACCGGATGGAACGGTTAGGGATTGTCTGATGGTAAAGCCTCTGATTTTAACCGGTCAGATAGCAGATAAAACTGATCTGATCACTCCTTTACAGAAATTGCTAGCCAGTAAAAAACTCTGTTATCAGCAACAACCACCCGAACAGGGATTATATCTGATATACGAAAATGACAGTCTTGCTTTAGCTAAAGCCGGGCAAAAAGGGGTCGTGCGGGTTGATTTTGTAGAAGGTACTGCACGGCACCGGCGGCTTTTTGGTGGGGGAGAATTACTGGCACGTGCTATTCAGGCCAAAAACCGGCCGCTTGTCTGGGACGCTACCGGAGGTTTAGGTCGGGACGCTTTTGTAATGGCATCATTGGGACTGGAAGTTGTGGTATTTGAACAGAATCCTTATGTATATGTTTTATTTGCGGACGGGCTGAAACGTGCGATGGTTGATAAACAGACTGCGCATATAGCACAGCAGATTCATCTGCATTATGGCAGTATCACTTTACCAGACGCGGAACAAAAGCAGATACCATTGCCTGATGTGGTCTATCTGGATCCGATGTATCCGCAAAAGCAAAAAGCAGCAGCAGTAAAAAAAGAAATGGCTTATTTTCATGAATTGCTGGGTAATGCAGATATGAATAATGATCAGGCTTTATTACTCGCAGCACAGAAATTAGCCCGAAAACGGGTCGTGGTAAAAAGACCAGCTAATGGGGCAGTTTTAGCAGGAAAGACACCGGCTTTTCAGTATTTTGGTAAAACAACGCGATTTGATGGGTATATGCCTTTGTAGTTTTAAGGAAGAAATCAATTTTGTGAATCTGAATTATTTTGTTTAAACTTAATACAGGGGAGAATAACAATTGGCTAGAAAAATCTGGGCATATGCTAAAGATAAAAATCAATGTTTTATCTGCGAAAATCAATCTTTGCAGCCAAAAATTTTTTATATCTGGGATGTTCTGAGATTAAAAGAACAAAATTTTAAAAAATATCTGGAATTAACGTTTTACTCAACGGAATACGATGAAATTAATCGTCTGGAGTTAATTCCAACTGAACATGGCTTTTTTCGGTATAAATCCGACGAAATTGATGAAAACAATAAAGAGTCTATTTACCATTCTGCAGCGACAGTGATATTACTGGAAATGCCTGTAATTAAATTTACTATTGATAAAAATAAATATATTTTAAATTTTTCAAAATTTTTAGTTGAGCCGTGTCTTCGATTTAAGCATTTCGATCAAGATGAGGAAAAATATTATCCCGACCTTGTTGGCTATTTTTCTTCTGAGTGTGAATTGCAGGAAAAATGGAAAGGATGTCTGGCTATAGAGGTTGTTTATACTAATGCTTGTTATTCTAAAAAAATACACTCTTTTGAAAAAAATCATATACCGATCATTGAAGTGAGTATTTCAAAAAAATTAAAACTAGAGACAGAGTTTGGCGGTGAAATAAAATTTACAGTTGCAGATGTTGAAAACTATTATTTCTCACTAAAGAAGATTTTTGAGAAAAATGTATATGGTAAAATACGTTCAGATCCGGTGAATCATAAATTTTATACGGATAAGATTATTTCTCTTGAAGACGCATATAAGCGTGAATTAGAAAATAAGCAGCTATTAAATGATAATGAACAAGCAAATTTAAAAAGAGAGCTTAATTATATAAATCTAAAGTACGAAGAAATGAAATCTGAAGCATCACATTTACACAATTTACTTGAACAAATGAAACAACAGGAATGGCACTTAAATAACCGGTTAAATAATTATGCAGTAATGGGATTTTGGCAGAAACTAAAATTTTTATTTAATATTTCTGCCAAGAAATAATAAAGCTGCTTAGGAATTAAGGCAGCTTTATTATTTCTTGGCAGATATTTAATAATTTTGATTTAATTAGAAAGTATAACCTGTCTGAACTTCTTCTGAGCCAATTAATTCAGTAATTAATTGCAGTAGCGGGCGCAATTCACCATAACGGCGGCTGGTTTTGCGTAAATATTTCAGGAAGCGATGAATTTCACCGCGATATTTATCTTTACCATCGCGGTAATATAAGCGGGCAAAGATACCGGCAACTTTCAGATGGCGCTGTACACCCATCCATTCAAAATCACGGTAAAACTGATCAAAATCAGTATGTACCGGTAATCCGGCAGCTCTTGCTTTTTCCCAGTAACGAATGACAATGTCAAGTATAAATTCTTCGTCCCATTCGATAAATGCATCACGTAATAGTGATACTAAATCATAAGTAATCGGACCATACAATGCATCCTGAAAATCAAGAATACCAGGGCGGTCGCGGGTGAGCATGATGTTTCGAACAATAAAATCACGATGTACATAGACCAGTGGCTGTGACAATATTACCGGTAATATATTGTTAACTGTTTGCTGCCATAACTGTTGCTGTTTCTCAGTTAATGATAAACCAAGTTCTTTCTGAACATACCATTCAGGAAAAAGTTGCATTTCCCTTTTTAGTACGGCTTCATCATATAATGGTAGTTGATCCGGCTGGCTTGAAAGTTGTAGTTTGATGAGTTCATCAATGGCTTCCAGCAGCAATACTTTGTGTACTTCAGCACGTTTATCCTGTTGCAGTGCAGCCAGATAAGGGGTATTACCAAAATCTTCCAGAGCCATAAATCCTTGCTGTGTATCCAGATGATAGATTTCGGGAACATTAAGAGCCTGAAAAAGCTTTTGTACCTTAATATATGGCAGGATACTCATTTTATCCGGAGGGGCGTCCATACAGATTACTGTACGGTCGTCAGTAAAAGTAGCGCGGAAATAGCGTCGGAAATCAGCATCAGCAGCTGCAAAACTAAGAACAAATTCCTGTTGCGGATAGCAGGTATGAAACCATTTTTTTAATTCAGATTCTCGTTGCATGACATTTTTCAGGTTAAAATAAACACTATTTTAACTGGCAAAGCCGTTTAGGTGATACTTTGTCCTACTTATTCTCTCCAAAACCATTAGCTCTGGCCTTAACAACGGTTTTTTGTACTTTGCCCGGGTTTGTTCTTGCGGCCTCACCTTTGTCTATGGGCGAAGGAAATGTTTGTACAGCGCCACAGCGACCGAAAAATTTTGTTAAACCTGTACAAAGCAGCGGTGAAGCTAATCCGGGTACTGATGTTACCCGGGTTGTGGCTGACGATGTCAACGGGCAGTCACAGGTTCAGGTACATGCAAAAGGGAGTGTCATTATTGAGCGTAATGATGTCACTTTGAATTCAGACTGGGCTGATTATGATCAGGAAAGCCAGATTGTTAAAGCTGGTGATCACTTTACTTTAGATAATGGTAAGGGACGTGTTACCGGTGAACATGTTACTTACGACATGGCTAAAAGTACGGGTGTCGGTGATGCCGGCCGCTTTGAAATGGAAAATGATAACCGGCGTCTGCAAGGTGTCGGGGACGAGATACAGATGGGTGGTAAAAATCGCTATCGTCTGCAAAGTGCTAAATTCAATACCTGTAATCCGGGCGATGACAGCTGGTATATCCGTTCAGGCAGTATTGATCTGGATTATGATAAAAATGTCGGGGTAGCCCGTAATGCAACGCTGGTATTTGGCGGTGTTCCTCTGTTTTATACACCATGGATCGATTTTCCGTTAAACGGCAATCGTAAAAGCGGGTTTCTGACGCCTACACTTAAAGGAGGATCTGACGGTTTTGAAATAATGACTCCTTATTATCTGAATCTGGCTCCTAATTATGATGCAACTATCCGGCCGCATTTTATTAGCAGCCGTGGTCTACAGCTGGGTGGTGATTTCCGTTACCTGCAGCCGACTTATCAGGGACAGATTAGTGCTGACTGGGTGCCGAATGATCAGAAAAGCAGTCACAAAAATCGTGCTGAAATTGATTTTACCCATTCCCAGAGACTAGCAAAGGGATTAACCGGCGGTATTGACTATCATCAGGTCTCAGATGATGATTACCGGCGTGATTTCTGGAGCGGAGATAATGGCAGTTCTAATCTGAACCGGCAGGCATGGCTGAATTACCACCGAGATTTATGGGGCGGGACATTTGATGGCAGTTTAATGGTGCAAAAATATCAGACACTGGCCTCAATCAGTGGATATAAGGATCAGCCTTACTCACGTTTACCTCGTTTATCTGCTACGTGGAACCGTTATTTTGGTAATCATTACGCAGTCAATGTCTATGCTGAAGCAACCCGTTTTGAGGGCAGGGAAACTGGTCATAAAGACTGGTGGATACATAAATATCCCAATGGTACCCGTCTGGTATTATTGCCAACATTTACTGCTGACTATTCCAATAACTGGGGGTATATCCGGCCAAAACTGAGTTTTCATGCCACTCATTATGATATGAACCGGCAGGATAATCAGGATAGCCGCAGTATGGATCGTGCCGTACCTTTACTTAGTGTGGATTCAGGCGTGACCTTTGAGCGTTTATGGAAAAACAATCGATTAAACAAGGGATATATTCAGACACTGGAACCACGTCTGTTTTATACCTATATACCGCGACGTAATCAGAATGATATGCCTTTGTTTGATACAGCCGAAAACAGTTTTACTTATGATCAGTTATTTCATGAAAACCGTTATTCAGGACAGGACAGAATCAATGCGGCTAATTTTATGACAACGGCGCTGCAATCTCGGATATATGATAGTACTAACGGTATTGAACGTTTCGCAGCCGGTATTGGTCAGCGCTTTTATTTCCGTGATGATAACGTCAAACTGAATGACAACACGCCTAAAAATAAAGAACGCAAACGCTCTGATATGGTGGCTTTTGGACGTGCTGCCCTGAGCGAGCACATCACAGCTGAAACTAACTGGCATTATAATCAGGATTTAAAAACATCTGAAAGTTATAACTTTGGCATCCGCTATACACCGAATGCAGGTAAAACTATCAGTGTTCGCTATAAATATGGTCGTTATGAAAATTTATATGATGATGTTTATGGCAAAATGCGTACAATAGATGTCGGTGTTCAATGGCCGCTAACCCGTAATTACTATCTGGTCGCACGGCAGGATTATGATTTTAATAGTAGTACATCTCTGAATCAGACAGTAGGAATAGAGTACCAGAGTCCGTGTCATTGCTGGAGTGCCGGACTGGTAGGTTCCCGCTATACAGATGATTACAAAAAACGCAAAACCGCCGTATTATTCCAATTGCAGTTGCGTGACCTGACAGGTATGGGAAATGGTTCCCTCAATCAGCTCACTTCACAAATTCCCGGTTACAGCAATACTTATGAGGTAAAACATTAATGAAAAAGATACATTCCTGGCTGGCAGCAACGATGCTGGCTGTAGTATTGCCTTCGGCAATGGCATTGGATATCAAACCAGTTGATAACATTGTGGCAGTTGTCAATGATGATGTAATAACACGTCGCGAGCTGGACTTAGTAGCAGCCCAGATGCGTTCACAGTTACCAAAAGGACAAAATATCAGTAATGCAGATTTACACGAGCAGGCACTTGCACAGCTGATACGTAAGGATTTACTGGTGCAAGCTGCCAGGCGCTCCAATATCCGCCTGACTAATGCCGATGTAAACGAAGCAATTGAACTGTTTGCTTCACAACGCCATATGACAGTTAAAGAGCTGATTCAGCGCATTGCTAAAGAAGGTGTGAATGAAGATCAGCTGCGCCGCACCATAACGGAAAACCTGCTGGCACAGAAAATTGAACAAAGTGAAGTAATGGGCAAAAGTCAGGTCAGTGATGCAGAGGTAGATGATGCTATTGCACGTGCCCAGCAGGAAGGAAGACCTCTGCCGCCACCGGTTACAGCCTATTCCTATCATGTGCAACATATTCTGTTGAAAAACGATAACGATATCACACGAAAACTGATTGAACAGATTGCTCAGCAGGCACGTTCCGGTGCCTCATTCGATCAGCTGGCACGGCAGTATTCTCAGGATGGCAGTGCACAAAATGGCGGAGATCTGGGCTGGATTATCGATGGTGAGACTGTGCCGCCATTCGAAGCTGCGGTGAAATCATTGCAGCCGGGTCAGATATCCATGCCGGTGCGTACTCAGTTTGGCTGGCACGTAATCCGTCTGGTGGCTGTCAGAAGCAATGACAGCCCGCAAGAACGTCAGCGTAACGGGATGCGTGCAGTACTGGTACAGGAAAAACGCGAAATTCTACTGCAGAATTTCCTGAAACAGTTACATGATCAGGCCTATATCAGTATTCGTCCTTTGGATTAACTGCATAAAAACAACTTTTCTGCAATGCGTGCAGCCTGTATCAGTGTCGAAATGTAGAGTTTGTATATTCTGATAGCTAAGTATTTTTTATTGATTTTTCTGTGAAAAATATCATTATAATTCTGGCTTATTTTTATGAAGAATCAGTTAATTATTGCTGTTACTAGCGGAGAGCCGGCAGGTATCGGTCCAGATATCTGTCTGGATCTGGCCAGCCAGGACTGGCCGCAACGCATTGTGGTATTGGGAGATATGCAATTATTGCAGCAGCGTGCGGCACAACTGAATAAAAAAATTACCATACAGGCTTATCAGCCAGATAGTAACAAACCTGTATCCGGAGTACTGGAAGTTTGTCATATTCCAGTTCAGGTATCTGTTCAGGCAGGAAAATTAAACGTACAAAATGCTGCTTATGTATTGCAATTACTGGACAGAGCATATACTGGCATAGAACAGGGTGAATTTGCTGCTATAGTCACTGCTCCGGTTCATAAAGGAATTATCAACGATAGCGGTATTGCTTTTAGCGGCCATACGGAATATCTGGCTGCTAAAAGTGCTACTTCTCAAGTAGTAATGATGCTTACCGGTGGCGGTCTGAGAGTGGCTTTAGCCACTACTCACTTACCACTGCGGGCAGTAGCAGATACCCTGACACTTGAATTATTAACCGAAGTACTAACTATTCTGCATCATGATTTGCAGACAAAATTCGGGCTGATACAGCCGCGTATTCTGGTTGCCGGTCTCAATCCGCATGCTGGTGAAGGCGGTCATCTTGGAAATGAAGAAAATGATATTATTATTCCGGTAATCAGCCAGTTACAACAGAAAGGTATGCAAATAACCGGACCATTTCCGGCAGATACACTGTTTCAGCCTTTCATGCTTGAACAGGCTGATGCTGTTCTGGCTATGTATCATGATCAGGGATTGCCGGTATTAAAATATGCAAGTTTTGGAGAGGGCGTTAATATCACTCTGGGACTGCCTTTTATCCGCACCTCAGTGGATCATGGTACTGCGCTGAATCTTGCCGGTACTGGTGAAGCAACCAGCAGCAGTTTATTTGCAGCAATTCATGCTGCAGTGGATATGAGCAGACACTGGAAAGCAGAGCAGTAATTACGCACTTGTATTTGATAAATACCAACAGACATCATAAAATCTAAGTTGCTATACGGCATGGGAATTCTCAATATGGCTACGCCGTTTATTGAAATGAAAAATGTGGTTTTCGCTTATGGCGACCGACCCATTTTAAAAAATATTAATTTTAAACTGGAGCAGGGCAGTTTTACCGCTATTATGGGTAGTTCCGGAAGTGGTAAAACAACCTTGTTGCGTTTAATTACCGGCCAGATCAGTGCACAACAGGGGCAAGTATTGATCAATGGTCGTGATATTGCCGAATTCAGCCGCGAAGAACTGTATTACCATCGCCGTAACATGGGCGTACTGTTTCAGTTTGGTGCTTTGTTTACGGATTTATCAGTATTCGATAATGTTGCTTTTCCAATGCGGGAACATACTGATTTGCCGGAAAGCATGATACATGATCTGGTGGTCATGAAACTGAATGCAGTTGGTTTACGCGGGGTAGAGCAATTAATGCCATCCGAGCTTTCCGGTGGTATGGCAAGACGAGTAGCACTGGCTCGTACAATTGCACTTGATCCGGCATTATTGCTATATGATGAACCATTTACTGGCCTGGATCCGATTTCACTCGGGGTAATAGCCAGTCTGGTGAGTAAGGTCAATAAAGCCTTACAAACTACCAGTGTAATGGTGACACATGATATCCAGCAATCTCTGGATATTGCCAGCCATGTGGTTTTTCTGGCACACGGTGAAATTATTTTTTCCGGTTCACCGCTACAAATGCGTGAACTGGATTCACCATGGATAAATCAGTTTATTCATGGTCAGGCAGACGGCCCGGTAGCATTTCGTTATCCGGCTACCACCACCTTACAACAGGATTTAGACATCGCGTGATGAAAGCAATCGAGCAACTGGGTGCAAAAACCCTGAGTTTTGTCCAGCATCTGGGGCGGGCAGCATTATTTCTGCTTGCCGCCTTGCTGCGCAGCGGAACAGTTTTACGCCGTCCGCGCCTGATGATCCGGCAAATGTATTTTTCCGGTGTTCTTTCTATTGTCATTATCGCAGTATCAGGACTGTTTGTCGGAATGGTACTGGGGTTACAGGCCTACACACAGCTGGCTAAATTTAAATCTGCAGATATTCTTGGTTATATGGTGGCTGCCGCCATGCTGCGCGAGCTTGGTCCGGTATTGGCTGCGATACTGTTTGCCAGCAGTGCCGGTGGTGCAATGACCAGTGAAATAGGTTTAATGAAAACCACTGAACAACTGGAAGCCATGAATGTCATGGCTATTGATCCGGTGGCGAGAGTTATCGCACCACGTTTCTGGGCAGGTGTACTTTCCATGCCTTTACTGGCTTCAATATTCAATGTTGCCGGCGTTTATGGTGCTTATCTGATTGGCGTAAAATATTTTGGCATGGATAACGGCGTATTCTGGGGTCAAATGCAGAATAATCTTGATTTTTACTATGATGTTGTAAATGGTTTAATTAAGTCATTGGTATTTGGCGTAGTTGTTACTCTGATAGCTGTTTATCAGGGTTTTTATGCAAAACCGACATCAGAAGGTATTTTGCGCGCCAATACACGTACTGTTGTATCCAGCTCACTAACTATTCTGGCAGTGGATTTTATGCTGACCGCTCTGATGTTTACCAAATAGGGTGCAGATTAACAAGGTAATGATATGAAAAAAAACAGTCTGGAAATGCTGGTTGGTCTATTTGTTTTAATAGGCATAGTGGCAATTCTATTTTTATCTTTTCGGGTAGCCGGCGGTAATGGGATCGGCTCTTCCCAGCCTACATATACTTTATCGGCCTCGTTCAGCGATATTGGCGGTTTAAAAACACAGGCGCCTGTCAAAGCAGCCGGTGTTGTGGTTGGCCGGGTAGACAAAATTGTACTTGATCCGAAAACTTACTGGGCTAAAGTGACTTTAAAAATTGATAAACAGTACCAGTTTAGTACTGACACTTCAGCGCAGATTCTGACTTCAGGTTTGCTTGGCGACCAGTATATCGGACTGGAGCAAGGCGGCGACCCGGATAATCTGGCCGATGGGGATAATATTACTATTACCAGTTCAGCTTTGGTGCTGGAACAGTTAATTGGTAAATTTATGACCAGTTTTGCTGAGGGTAATGCCAAAAGCGATAATAAAAAAACAGATACTGCTGTTTCTGCGAGTGAATAAGTAAAAGTAACAGTAGATAAACAAATTTAATTTAATTAAAGGAATATATTAATGAAACTGAATAAATCTTCATTTTTCGGGGCGGTAAGTATTGCGATTATGAGCATTAGTATGGCATTTGCTTCACCACAGCAGGCAGTAAGCCAGCTTAAAGACAATGCTACTCAGGTATTGAATATTTTAAGTTCAGCCAATGGTAAAAATGATAATCAGGTACGCCGTCAGGCTGAAAACTATGCTATTCCGTATTTTGATTTTGAGCGCATGACTGCACTGGCGGTAGGTGCTCCGTGGCGTACCGCCAGTACTGCACAGCAGCAGGCATTAACTCAGGAGTTTAAAACCCTGTTAATCCGTACTTATTCCGGCACTATGCTGAAATTTAAAAATGCTCAGGCAAATGTATACAGTAATCCTGTCGTTAATAAGGGCGGACGCGAAATCATTGTGCGTGTAGATGTTACAACACCTAACAGTAAACCAGTACGTATGGATTACACCCTGTATCAGGCAGGCAATATATACCGTATTTACAATGTAGCTGTAGAAGGTGCCAGTCTGGTGACTGTATACCGCAACCAGTTTAATCAGACTATCAGCCAGAAAGGCATAGATGGTTTAGTAGCGGATTTACGTGCCAAAAACGGTAAATAATCATGCAAACCAACGTGCAGGGTAAAACCCTGATGATTCATGACAAGGTAACTATGGGTACAGTAGGAGAAAACGATTTCAAACGTTTCTGTGACTATATCCAAACCGGACAAATAGAAAAAGTGGACGTCAGTGGTGTAACCGAAGCCGATTCTGCCTGCGTGGCATTGCTCGTGGCGGCTAAGCGGCTGGCGCACAGACAGAAATTTATGTTGCACATCGCCGGTGTGCCGGCGGGACTTATTACCCTGATGGCACTTTACGGTGTAGAGGAATCATTACAATGAGTAGTAAGAAAAAGTTGCTAACAGGCTGTGTACTGCTTGTGCTCAGTCAGGCTGGCTGGGCGGCAGCAGAACAAACCTATACTTATAAAGATCCGTATGAGGGTTATAACCGGGTTATGTTCAATATTAATGATCATCTTGATCGTTATATCATGACACCGGTTGCCCGCGGTTACCGGAAAGTCACTCCTTCACCTGTGCGTACAGGCGTCAACAACTTTTTCAATAATCTGCGCGATGTAGTAAGTTTTGGCAGTAATCTGCTGCGACTGGATATTGAGAAAGCCAGTACAGATTTCGTGCGCGTTGGTATTAATACTACATTTGGCCTGGGCGGTTTACTGGATATTGCTGATGCAGGCCGGATTCCGAACAACAAAAATACCCTTGGTGATACCTTTGCCTCATGGGGTTGGAAAAACAGTAATTACTTTGTTTATCCTCTTTTGGGTCCGTCGACAGTGCGTGATAGTATCGGAAGTACCATTACTGATGTATTCCCGATAGAAAATGCTATTTTCAAGGAAGATGCTGTACGCTGGAGTCTTACCGGTCTGAATGGAGTGGCCTCGCGTGAAGCATTGCTGGATGTAACCGATAGCTTGAATGATGCCGCACTGGATCGCTATACATACATGCGTGATGTATATATGAAATTGCGTAACAATCAGGTAGGCGGCTCATTGTTTCCGGCAGATGATGAAGATGATGACGATATAGATAATCTGGTAGCTCCGGGTAGCGATAATGCCGTTACCCAGCCGGCTTCTGTATCATCAAGTCAATCTTTTAAAAAAGTAACTGAATCAGATGATAATGTTCCGGCAACAACTGATTCAACACCAGATAAAAATACAGGCGACAATTTGACTGAATCTCCGGTTTCGGTAAGTCAGCCCTATTGGAATGTGCATTAAACGTTAGTATTTTATAACAGTAAAAAGTATCATTCCGAAAACTGAAATTCAGATCAGTATAAAACAAGGAATAAGACTATGTATGAAGTTAATCGCAGTGTATTTTTGCTTGTTCCGCTTGAACCATTCTGGGCCTGGTTGCAAAAATTACCTGATATTGATCTGGAACAGTTATCTCTGGATATTTTGCAACAGGATGCCAATGCCTATCTGACTTCCGCCAGTGAAGATATAGAGAGCTTGTGGGTTGAAATCGAACAGCGTTATGAGGATATCTTTGCAGCAGAACTGGCTGACTGGTGTGAGGATGAAAGCTTGTGGCCTGATTTGAGCTTTGAAAATTTCAGAAACTGGTTTGGTGTACAATTTTCCACAGTAGTAACTGATCTGGCACAAGAAGAACTGGCGCGTGAAGCTTTTGTACCGATCGCCCTGAGTTAAGCAGTTCAGCTGTTATATCATGAAAAAAGCCAATATTGATATTGGCTTTTTTCTTTAAAACAGTTGTCTGGTATGGATTCTGTGGATTGAAAAACTCATATTGTCATAAAAATTACTGTATAAACTTTAAAATATCTAACTATATTTAATATAATCAATTAAAATTGCCTATCGTAATCTTGCAATCAGTTTGTATACAATACACAAACGGAATTAAATTATATGCCGTACAGAAATAAATCTGTCTCGCGACGCCGGCTGTTACAGGCAGGTGGTGCTTCCCTGCTGGGGATAGCTGTGCCGCGTATAGTGCTGGCAGGTGCACAGCGTGAAGAAACCCTTTCTGATGATGTCGCTTCGATCATGCGCAATGCAGTTAATAATGCCAATCCTCCGCGCCTGATTTTTTCTTCGCCCGCAGAGGCCAGCCGCTGGCTAAATGCCATGTCGGGTCGTCTTGCTTCACATATTCCTGATGATTATGCACGAAAACGTTTATTAACCAATATTCAGTATGAATCAATGCGTGCTGGTTTGGATACGCAGGTTATACTTGGTCTGATCGAAGTGGAAAGCCGTTTTCGTCAATATGCTATCTCCGGAGTAGGCGCCCGCGGTTTAATGCAGGTAATGCCTTTCTGGGTAAAACAAATTGGTCGTCCGGAACATAACTTATTCGATATTCGCACTAACTTACGTTACGGATGTACTATCCTGCGTTATTATCGAAATCGTGAGAATGGTAATATGGTAAGAGCGCTGGCGCGTTATAATGGTAGCTTAGGGCGTAGTACTTACTCGAATGCTGTTATCAATGCCTGGCAACGGCACTGGCAATGGGCCTGAATTTCCGGCATTCTGCGATATTTGTAATCTTTTAATTATGGGTTGTCATCTTGGACAGCCTGTATTCATTATTAGGAAACCACCATGTCTGTTAATAAAGTCATCCTGGTTGGCCGTCTGGGTCGTGATCCTGAAACACGATATATGCCCAGCGGAGATGCAATAACCAATTTTTCCATAGCTACTGATGAACAGTGGCGTGACCGTAATGGTGAACGCCAGACTCGTACTGAATGGCATAATATTACTCTGTTCGGTAAATTGGGTGAGATAGCCAGCCAGTATTTGCGTAAAGGCAGTCAGGTGTTTATTGAGGGCAGGATTCAAAGTCGTAAATATACCGGTAAAGATGGTATCGAACGCACCGCATACGATATTATCGGCAGTGAAATGAAAATGCTGGGCAGTCGCAATGACAGTGCTTCCGGCTCAGGTAATAGCTATGATCAGATGAATAGCGGAACCAACTACGCACAGGGAGGAGGTAACTATAATCAGGGCGGTTATGATGCTGCACCTGCTGCTTCCAGTCCGCCACCGGCAGCTCCGCGCCGTCAGGCACCACGACCGGCACCTACTCCTGCTCCGGTAGATGATATTGATGACGATATTCCGTTTTAATAACAAAGAATAGCATTGAATCTATTTTAAATTGATAAAAACCTGATAATTTTTATTAATCAATTTTATACCTTTCAGAGAAATATCTTTGAAAGGTATTTTATTTAATGAAATATTAATAATTAGATTGGATAGTGTTTATTTTTATGTTGATTGGCTGTCAATCAGATAAAATCATTAAATTTAGCTCTCAAGTTATAGTCAGGACTATTATTTATATAATAAGTTATTATTTAATGATTAAGTAAATGTTTAAAATAAAGCATCTTTATACCAGATTACATGGTCTACCAGCACCCATTGATCCTGTTTTTTCTCATACCAGATAGTTAAATTTTCATCTTGATTGTAAGACCACGTTACTTCTCTGATTATAATGTCTCTGTTTTCAATTTCTTTTTCTGTAAATGTGTTTCTTAAACTAATTCTGAATTCTGAAATCA
This sequence comes from Snodgrassella sp. W6238H11, assembly GCF_016100525.1. NCBI lineage: Bacteria > Pseudomonadati > Pseudomonadota > Betaproteobacteria > Neisseriales > Neisseriaceae > Snodgrassella > Snodgrassella sp. W6238H11. Next base: position 233,800 of record NZ_JACFSH010000002.1, read on the forward strand.
AACCATCTCCTTTGCCTAAAATAAAAGTACTATCTGTTAATGGCGAGTATTTTAATACTAAAGTATTAACTGGTATCTGTTGTATATGATTTAAATTCATATTTTTTTCAGTAATAAATTCTGTATTTACATTCAGAGTATCTGTTTTATAGCTTTCTTCTAATGATTTAGTTTTATTACAGGCAGATAACAATATTACTAATAGCATAGCTACAAAATTTTTATTTGTTTTAAATAGATTCATATTGAAATAATTTTGGATTCTTAAACGGGATTATTTGATTAGATATAAAACAAGAGCGAAAGGATATACTAATAGCCTAATTTAAATCTAATTAGCGTAGTGATGTTGAGTATTTTATCAAAAACCAATTAATGTATATATTTTTTAAATAGTTAATAGCATTATTCTTTATGGTAATTTTGTTCTGATAAATTTCAGCAAAAAATCTATATCTGGTTAATTCTCCTTATCAGGCGAAACTGAATTTTTTAAACTTCATAAAAGAAAGCTGAATTGATTTACTGTATATTATGAAATAACTAAAAGATTAGGTAACCGAGGCATAGATTAATAAAATAATTAAAATATATATATCTTTGTTAAATATATTTAAATAAAGTTTAGTATTCAGATAAATCTGGCGATGATTGGTTCGATTAATCAGATTAATGAACATACAAAGACGCAGTATTGATGATGAATATTATGGCAAATTAAATTGGCTGATTATTATATGAAATAGTCGTTATAAACGTTGCTATTTTATACCGGTCTGCTAAAATAGCACCTATGGAACAGCGCAAGCCGCCAAAATCGGGCGGCTTGCTTTTTGTTATTAATACGAAATACCGTTGATGCATTCTGCAGCGGTATCTTGGAGAAATATGATGCAAAAAATTCCGTTGACCGTAATTGGTGCTAATTTGCTGAAACAAGAGCTGCAAGAGCTTAAAAGTGTAGCTCGGCCGGCTGTAATTGAAGCAATTGCTGAAGCACGTTCGCATGGCGATCTGTCGGAAAATGCAGAATATGAAGCTGCTAAAGAAAAACAGGGCTTTATTGAAGGCAGGATTGCTGAAATTGAGCACAAGCTTTCCCTGGCGCATATTATTGATCCAAAAGAAACCAATGCTGATGGTAAGGTGGTTTTTGGTGCTACAGTGAAAATGCAGGATCTGGAAACCGAAGAAGTAGTGAGTTACCAGATTGTGGGTGAAGATGAGGCAGATATTAAACAGGCTAAAATTTATGTCGGTTCACCTATAGCACGTGCTCTGATTGGTAAGGAAGAGGGTGATGTGGCAGAAGTTCAGGCACCGGGCGGTATTCGCGAATATGAAATTCTTGAAGTGTTTTATATTTAATTTATCTGCATTTAAAAAATTGTTTACTGTTTTACAGTAACTAGCCGGATAAAATAAAAGCGATTCATGTAATGAATCGCTTTTATTTATTCTGCCGGATTCTCTTTGCGGCGGAATAATATTAGTTGTTTGCCAATATGCTGAATTAATTCGGCATGAGTAGCTTTGCATAGTTCTTCTGCAATAGCTATACGCGCTGCACGATCGTCACCTGCTACCTGTACTTTAATCAGTTCATGTGCATCAAGATTACGATTGGTTTCGGTGATTACTTCAGTAGTCAGTCCGTGCTGACCAATCAGTACTACTGCATGTAATTGATGTGCACGAGCTTTTAATGCCATTTTTTCTTTACTGTTTAATTTATCTGTTGCCATTTTACTTTCCGGATTGATTACGATCTGATCAGCCTGTTATTCAAGTTAGATTCAGAGTTGAGCTATTTTAAATGAGACAGACGATTTTTTATAGTTGAGAGGTCCTGTATATTTGTATTGAAAATAAAAATTCAAAATCAGTATATTAATAAGGTATTTCTTATTTTAATTAAAATAGTAATTTATAAAACATTCAGGTATATTTAATTTCTGTGATATTTGTTTATTGTTGGTAATATTTATTCTATTTTAATTGGTTAGCAAAAATTAATATCTTTTCCGTTAAGTCATTATAATTATGAAATTTTCGCAGATTTTGTGCCTTGGCATACTGAGAGTTCTGGATACCTTTATTTTCAGATTAGTTGCAGGGCTTGGGTTGTGCGTGGTTTGTCTGCCGTTAGTGTCGCATATATATACTAGAAGCAGCATCAAAAACCAATCTCATTATCCTTTTGAAGTTGCGGTATTTCAGTCTGATGGTACTTTTACTCAGGTAAATTATAGTACTAATAGAGATTTTAAACCGGAAAATACGTCATTTCTGGCCAAATTCCCCAGTGGGCAGGATAAATCATCAGATGGTAATTATTCCTTCAGTTATAAGGTACTTAAAGAGGAGCCACAGCTTCAATTGATTGAGATTGAAACTATTGACCTGGAAGATGATAGAAATACATGGGCAACATATGTTGCTACGGCCGATACTATCATGCCATTGAGTACCAGAATTGAAACCCCTGCTTATCTGCTGCTATGCGCTCTTATAGCTTTTATTCTGGTGCAGCTAATGAAACAATTTATCAGATATGTGCGCTGGTGTTTCACTATGTCAATCTATTCAGATAAGTAACTTACACTACAAAAAAAGATTTGGAATAAAACCTGAGGAATAGGTCTGATTAATTGCTGAGTATAGCCGGCGCATAAAATTATTTATGCTGATGAATTTATCTTTTATATAAGGGGAAATGCTGTATTCTGCATCAATTTCACGATACAATGTGGTGATTTTTTCAAGAATTTGCATCATGGGTGTTCGCTCTAAATCTTCCAGTGCATGGCTCAACGAGCATGTTAACGATCATTATGTTCATCTGGCTCAAAAAGAAGGCTACCGTGCACGCGCAGCCTATAAGTTGCTGGAAATCAATGATAAGGATCATCTGATACGACCGGGTGCGGTAGTGGCTGACCTTGGCAGTGCTCCGGGTAGCTGGTCGCAGGTTGCGGCCAGGCTGGCTGGTGCGGCTGGACAGGTATTTGCACTGGATATTCTGCCTATGGAACCAGTGACGGGTGTACGTTTTATTCAGGGTGATTTTCGCGAGAATGACGTGCTGGCAAAGTTTGAAACTTTGCTGGATGGTTGTGAACTGGATCTTGTAATTTGTGATATGGCACCCAATATGTCTGGCAATAACATTACTGATCAGGCACGCAGTTTTTATCTGGCAGAACTGGGTCTGGAGTTTGCTCAGGCACATCTCAAACCGGGTGGTGATTTTCTGGTGAAGGTGTTTCAAGGAGCAGGTCTGCAAGAGTTTCAGCAGGCTATGAAGGATTGTTTTGCTCAGGTAATGGTTCGCAAGCCGAAAGCATCCCGTGACCGCTCGAGCGAAATTTATTTGCTTGGTCGCGGTAAAAAATAGTAGTTATAGCCAATGCTATGTGAAGATGTGGCTATATTAACTATTCTGAACAACAATTAATTAACCTCCTTAGGAGTTTCTGACAGTGCGGAATACCGTAAAGAATCTTTTGGTCTGGCTGGTGCTGGCGTTAGTATTAATGGCCGCATTCAATGCCATTACTGAGAAAAAAGAGAGTAAACAGCAAATTGAATACTCTCAGTTTATTCAGCAGGTTAACAAGGGTGAGATTGCCAGTGTAAATATTGAAGGTTCGGTGATTAATGGTCTGCAGCTGAAGGGCCAGCGTCATGATAAATCTTCTTTCATTACCAACGCACCGACACCGCTGGAAAATAATTTTGTTAGTAATCTGATAGCGAAAAATATTCGGGTTAATGTGATTCCGGAAGAAAAACCGGGTATTTTGACTAATATGTTTATCAGCATATTACCTATACTGTTGCTGATTGGTGTGTTTTTCTATTTCATGCGCTCCACACAAGGCGGCGGAGGCAAGGGTGGTGCCTTTTCTTTTGGTAAAAGCCGTGCCCGATTACTGGATAAAGAGTCTAATAAAACAACCTTTGCTGATGTAGCTGGTTGTGATGAGGCTAAGGAAGAAGTGCAGGAAATTGTGGATTATCTGCGGGCACCACAGCGTTATCAGACGCTTGGCGGGCGCGTACCGCGCGGTATTCTGATGTGTGGCAGACCGGGTACAGGTAAAACTTTACTGGCTAAAGCAATTGCCGGCGAAGCTCAGGTGCCGTTTTTCAGTATTTCCGGTTCCGATTTTGTAGAGATGTTTGTTGGTGTGGGTGCATCGCGTGTTCGCGATATGTTTGAGCAGGCAAAAAAGAATGCTCCCTGTCTGATTTTTATCGATGAAATTGATGCGGTAGGCCGCCAGCGTGGTGCCGGTTTGGGTGGTGGTAATGATGAACGTGAGCAAACACTGAATCAGCTGCTTGTGGAGATGGATGGTTTTGAAAGCAATACAACAGTTATTGTGATTGCGGCAACCAACCGTCCGGATGTGCTTGATCCTGCTCTGATGCGACCAGGCCGTTTTGACCGTCAGGTAGTGGTACCGTTACCGGATATCCGCGGACGTGAACAGATTCTGAAAGTACATGCTGCCAAAGTGCCTCTGGATAAATCAGTGGATTTACCTGTGCTGGCACGTGGTACACCTGGTTTTTCCGGTGCTGATTTAGCCAATCTGGTAAATGAAGCTGCTCTGTTTGCAGGTCGTCGGAATAAGACCAAAGTAGACATGAGTGACTTTGAAGATGCTAAAGATAAGATTTACATGGGTCCTGAACGTCGCTCCATGGTTATGCATGAGGATGAGAAAAAAGCCACTGCTTATCATGAATCAGGTCACGCTGTTGTTGCTGAGACACTGGATTTTACAGATCCGGTACATAAAGTAACGATTATGCCCCGCGGGCGTGCACTTGGTCTGACCTGGCAGCTGCCGGAACGTGACCGCATCAGTATGTATGAAGATCAGATGCTTAATGAGATTTCAATTCTGTTTGGTGGTCGAATAGCTGAACAGTTGTTTATTGGTCGTGTGTCTACTGGTGCTTCTAATGACTTTGAACGTGCTACTCAGATTGCGCGTGATATGGTAACCCGTTATGGTATGTCCAAAAAAATGGGACCTGTAGTATATGGTGAAAATGAAAATGAAGTGTTTCTCGGGCGCTCTGTAACGCAATCGAAAAATATTTCTGAAAAAACCATGCAGGAAGTAGATGCTGAAGTACGTCGTATCCTTGATGAGCAGTATGAAATTGCCTATAAAATTCTGGATGAGAATCGCGATAAGATGCATACCATGGCTAAGGCTCTGATTGAATGGGAAACCATTGACCGTGATCAGGTGCTGGAAATTATGGCAGGTAAGCAGCCTAGTCCGCCAAAAGATTTCAGTGAAAATATAGTTAAGGATGGCGATACTGAGCAGCCGTTAGCTGAGACTGAAACTGAAGCTAAGACTGATGCGGTAGCTGAAACCGAAACAGGTGCTAAAGCGGATGGAGCAACTCAATCCGAAATTAAAGCTGATGCTGTGGCTGAGGATGCAGATCATACTGAATCTAAAGCATCTGCACCTGAACAGAAATCACAGGACTAATTGATGTAGTTATATGATTTTTAACGGCAGCAATAGCTGCCGTTTTTTCTATGTTTTATCTGAAAATAAGAGGCACAAAATATAATAGTAATACTGAAAATAGTTATTCTGGTATATAGGTATATGCTATTTTGGTTCATATGAATTGTTGAAAAGCATGGTAATTTAAGTCAGGAAGATTCTGTATTATGTAAATGATAAAATACTGGCAAAAGCTGGTGTTAAAAATTCAGCTAAACGGTTCAATTCATGAAAGTAGTAAATCAATATTTCCCATGAGACAAATATTCTTTCATTTATTAATCTGGCTGGCTTTAAAATAGGTGAATTTATAAATTGAATATTTCTCCATTATTATCAGTTATAAATGTGAAATCAGAGCAATTATGATGGTTATATTGGAGTCTGGATTATTTATATAACTCAGATAATGACAGAATATTTAAATCTTGAGATTTATCAATTTATTTTACATCAAGGTATTCTGTCTTAGTTCTGATAACAATTCTGGTTGCAGTTCAATATATATCTTTGTTTATTTCAATATTCTTTGATTTACAATGATTTTTTAATAGATTTTATATTTTTGTTATTTTCAGTAGTCTGAATTTGTACTTTGCGGATAAAAAATTGAGATGCGAAGAGAAATAACTTTATCTGGCTGAGCAGAATTTATTGCTAGTATTATTGGTTTAACTACAAATACAGACTGTAAGATTATTTGATAAATGTTAAGAGATTATGATTAAGTATGGATAATTCTAGTCAAAATTACTGGCAGTGCGGGCGTTTTCAAATTGATTTGGCGCAGCCGAAAATTATGGGAATCGTCAATTTAACGCCGGATTCATTTTCAGATGGCGGAAGTTACAGTACTTCTCTGACTCTGGCATTAAAGCATGCGGAACAGTTATTAAAGGATGGGGCGGATATTCTGGATATTGGCGGAGAGAGCTCCCGTCCCGGATCTGATTTTGTTTCACCCCAGGATGAGTGGAAGCGTATTGAGCCGGTATTAACAGAGTTGGTTACCTGGAATGTACCATTAACTGTTGATACACGCCGCACATGGGTAATGCGTCAGTTACTCGAGCAGCAACTGGTTGACGGAATAAATGATATTCAGGCACTGGAAGATGCCGGTGCAGTGGATTTACTAGCGCAGCAGCAGAATATTGGTGTGTGTCTGATGCATATGCAGGGACAGCCTGAAAATATGCAGCATAATCCTGAATATCAGGATGTGGTTACTGAAGTTGGTCAGTATTTGCAGCAACGGGTATCTGTGTGTGAACAGGCTGGGATTGACCGTTTGCGTCTGACAATAGATCCGGGTTTTGGTTTTGGTAAGAGTCTTCAGCATAATATCGCATTAATGCAGCATTTTGCAGACTGGCATGCGGCCGCCGGTTGTCCGGTACTAATTGGGGTATCACGTAAAACGATGATTGGTTTACTGACTGATGAAACTGAACCAAGACAACGGGTTGCCGGAAGTGTGGTGGCTGCAGTAGCAGCAGTGGCACGTGGTGCAGCAATTATACGGGTACATGATGTACGTGAAACACGTCAGGGTTTACAGGTATGGGCGGCCTTGGGCGGAAGTATTTAACAAGATAGGTTGCAGATTGTCAGCAGACGCGGGCTGCGTTTTTATTATTGTAATCTGAGTAGAGTTTAATCGGGTTCAGATTTATTGTGAACCGGATAGTTTTCAAATAACATTTTATTTACTGACTGAACAGCTATGCCTGTTCTACAATAATAGTCTTGAATTAATCGGTCGGAGCAGGTGATGGCAAAAAAATATTTTGGTACTGACGGGGTGCGTGGTGAAGTTGGTAAGTTTCCGGTAACCCCCGAATTTGTACTGAAATTAGCGTATGCTGCCGGACATGTACTGGTACAACATGGAACTGATCATCAGCCTACTGTGCTGATTGGTAAAGATACAAGAATTTCCGGTTATATGCTGGAAGCAGCAATGGAAGCCGGCTTTACAGCAGCAGGGGTAAATGTACTGCTTACCGGACCATTACCTACACCGGGTGTGGCTTATTTAACCCGTGCACTGCGTTTGGATTGCGGGGTGATGATATCTGCTTCACATAATGCTTATCATGATAATGGTATTAAATTTTTTGCAGAGGGCGGAGTCAAGTTAAGTGATATTCTGGAGCTGGAAATTGAAGCAGAGCTGGAAAAGCCGGTAAAAACTGTCCCCTCCAGCGAGCTTGGTCGTGCACGGCGCATAAATGGTGCTGTTGACCGTTATATTGAGTTTTGTAAATCTACTTTTCCGAATCATTTGAATTTGCGCGGTTTGAAGCTGGTAGTAGATACGGCAAATGGTGCGGCCTATGCTGTGGCTCCTAAGGTATTTCATGAGCTGGGTGCAGATGTGGTCTGCATCGGCGATCAGCCGGATGGTTATAATATCAATCAGAAAATCGGGGCAACATATACTAAGTCACTACAGGCAGCAGTATTACAGAATGAAGCCGATTATGGTATTGCGCTGGACGGTGACGGCGACAGGCTGATGATGGTAGATAAATTCGGCAAAGTCTATGATGGGGATGCGCTGATTTATGTAATTTCCAAAGCTCGTGCTACAGCAGGTTGTCTGGATGGCGGTGTAGTGGGGACGGTTATGACCAATCTTGCTATGGAGCTGGCGTTTAAGCGGCTGGGCATTGATTTTGTCCGCGCTAAAGTAGGCGACCGTTATGTTCTGGAACAGCTGCATCAGCATCAGTGGTCACTGGGGGGAGAAGCTTCCGGTCATATAGTTTGTCTGGATAAGCATAATACTGGTGACGGAATTATTGCAGCTTTACAGGTCTTTGCAGCCTTACAGGTTTTACAGCAGGATTTAGCCAGTATACTTACTGACTGGCAGCCTTTTCCGCAAACTATGATTAATGTTCATATTGAGCCTGATCAGGACTGGCAGAGTATTGCGGCGCCGGTAGCCGATGAGGTGATAAAACAGCTCGGAGATAACGGACGTGTGGTACTTCGCCCGTCAGGAACAGAACCGGTGGTGCGGGTTATGGTAGAAGCTCGTCAGACTGAAGTTGCGCGTCAGGCAGCTGAAAAAATTGCCAATGCAATTAAGTCGGGTTTGGCAGAGTAAATCTGTCTGACAGGAATAAAAAAAGAACGGGCATTTTATGTTTGCATTGCTGGAAGCTTTTTTTACTGAGTATGGCTATGCAGCGGTATTTCTGGTATTGGTCGCCTGCGGCTTTGGTGTGCCGATACCAGAAGATGTAACGCTGGTTGCCGGTGGTGTTATTGCCGGACTGGGACATGCGCATATTCATACCATGTTTATGGTAGGTATGGCCGGTGTTCTGGTAGGTGATGGTATGATGTTTAGTGCCGGACGCGTATTTGGGCATCGTATTCTGAAATTTCGTTTTGTTCAGCGGGTAATGACGCCCAGGCGCTATGCTCAGGTACAGGATAAATTTGACAAATATGGTAGCTGGGTATTATTTATTGCCCGTTTTCTGCCGGGTTTACGTACCCCGATTTATATTACCGCCGGTATCAGCGGGAAAGTTTCTATACCGAAATTTTTGCTGATGGATGGTCTGGCTGCAATGATTTCAGTACCCGTGTGGGTGTATCTGGGTGAATATGGTGCGGAAAATATTGACTGGCTGATGCATAAGGTGCATCAGTTCCAGGCAGTTGTGTATGTTGTGATTGGCGTTGGTGCACTGGCACTAGTCTATTACTGGTGGAAAAAGCGTCAGCGTATCCAGTTTTTTAAACGTAAAATTGCTGAAATTCGTCAGCGCAGGCGCAATCGTAAGCAGCAAAAACAAAATTTGAAGTAATACGCCTGAAATAAAGAAAAAGACAGTTGAGAAAACTGTCTTTTTTTATTTATGACCGCTATGTTAATTTATTATTTAGTTTCGCCGATTTTACCTTCACGACCGCTGAATAGGTTTTTGATATTGCTTTTATGCCGGTAAAGAACCAGTATATCAATCACTATAACAGCAATTACCCAGCTTAACTGAGGCATAAACCACCAGGCAGCAAACGGGCTGATTAGAGTAGCTATTAATGCGGCCAGTGAAGATACTTTGAAACCAAAGGCCATAATCAGCCATACTGCTGCACAAATAAGTGCAGTAGGCCATGATAAAGCCAGGAGTACACCCAGTGCAGTAGCTACGCCTTTACCACCTTTAAATTTGAAAAATACCGGCCACATGTGGCCAATGAGAACCACTACGGCAATGATGGCAATGGTATTGCTGTCCAGCTGCCAGACCGTCTGATAGTGTTTTGCCAGCCAGACGGCCAGCCAGCCTTTGAGTGCATCGCCTAACAGTGTAAGAGCAGCGGCACTTTTTTTGCCTGTACGCAAAACATTGGTAGCACCGGGATTGCCGGAACCATAGCTGTGCGGATCAGGCATACCCATACAGCGTGAAACAATAACGGCAAAAGACAGAGAGCCCAGTAAATAGGCACCGATAATTGCAAGGTAATTGACCATAAAGCGGTTTCTTTAGTCTACAATCTGAGGGTTTGCATTTTAGCTCAGTAGGTTGGACATGGATACTATCTTTTTACACGGCATGACTGCGCAGACGCTGATTGGGGTATATCAGTGGGAGCGGCAACAACAGCAAACACTGTTGCTGGATGTGGATATTGGTACAGATTTTCAGCAGGCGGCGCAAAGCGATAATATTGACGACACGATTCATTATGCCAGAGTGGCTGATGATTTGCGTGAGGCACTTGCTGAACAGGAATTTTTATTACTGGAAGCACTAGCAGAGTATGTGGCGCAGTTTATATTGAACCGTTACGGGGCATTATGGGTGCGGGTGAAAGTGGTGAAGCCGGGTATTCTTGCTGGTATTAAGGAAGTGGGTGTACAGATTGAACGCCGGAATACCCAAGTATGATAATAATCTGTTTTTCCTGCTAAAGGACAAGATATGAATATGCCGGTGTGGACTGTGGCACAGATGAAAGCATGGGAGGATACACAGAACCGGGAAGGTTTGAGTTATGCCCGAATGATGGAACATGCAGGAAGTCGTGCAGCAAAGGATTTATTATGTCGATTTCATTCCTCGCAGCATACACTGATATTGTGTGGTAAAGGGAATAATGCAGGTGACGGGCTGGTATTAGCCCGTGTGTTGTCTTTACATGACTGGCCGGTAACGATTATGTTTTTACAAGGACAGCAGTTATCAGCTCTTGCAGAAGCCAACCGGAAATATCTGCCAGTTACTGTAGATTGTATTAATGTTCCGCAATTGCATACTGTGCTGCCGTCTGTCCATCTGGTTGTGGATGCTGTTTATGGTACTGGTTTCCATGGTGAGTTGCCTCAGGCTATTGAACGTTGTTTTGCTGCAGTTTCTCAAGCAGATGTGTTTAAGGTGGCGCTGGATATGCCCAGTGGTGTGGCAGGAGATGGCGAAGAAATAGCTGCCGGAAGTTTTCAGGCTCAGCTTACTTATGTTTTTCAGTCTCTGAAACCGGCACATTGTCTGGAGCATGTAAGACAGTTATGCGGAGAAATAGTACGTGTTGATTTACTGGATTAGTGTTGATGGTTTTGCCTGCTCCATACCTGATAGCATTGAGCCAGGTGTAATAGCATGCATGCAGTAGCTCCCCAAATATGTCGGTTTTGATAATGTAAATGATATATCTTAAGCTTAAATTGCTGATGTTGTTTAATACTATGCTGGTATAGCTTGCTATCCAGAACAACAGGTAAGGGTACAGGGAATATTTCGCTGACTTCTGACGGGTTGAGCTGCCAGTATAGAGATGAATTGCTCCAGGCCAGAACAGGAACAACTTTGAAACCGCTGGGCAGATAGCATTGAGGTAAGGTTCCGACCAGCTGCCACTGATTACGAATTAGTCCGGTTTCTTCTTCGCTTTCGCGAAATGCTGCATTGATACTGCTTTCATTATTTTCCAGTTTGCCACCGGGAAAAGCGATTTGTCCGCGGTGCTGGCGTAGTTGCTGACTGCGCTGAGTAAGCCAGATTTGTGCGTTACCATGATTCCAGTCAACAGGCATCAGTACCGCAGCGCAGCGAAAATTAACGGGCAGATGCTGTAATGCATCCTGGCGCTGATTAAGTATAGTAGGCAGTGTACTAGTGCATGCGTAATGTAAAAACTGTTTCAGCTTATCAGGTTTGGTAAACATTTCAATGATGTCAGACTGTTCTTTTTTCAAGATACTGAGTAATTTATATATCGTTCAGGCATAAATGACCAGAATAATTTTAAAGAGGATTAACCAGTAGTTACCAGAGATATAATGAAATTATGGGTAATTGAAGCACTGAAGTGCTTAGGCGGATCTGGCTGGCCTAAGGATGTCAGTAAATAAATATGAGCAGGAGTTGAAAGCATCCGGAAGTATGCTTTAGACCTGGCAATATGATTTACGTTGGGCTGCTCAGCAATTGCGAAATGAGAAAAATTAAAACCAGTTCATAAACGGTGTGATTTACCGTGGGAACTGGTTTAATTTTAAAATAGTAAAATTGGTTTTCAGTTAAGTAAATGGTGATGGCGGACAGTTGCAGTATTTATTAATTTTGGCAACGTTATTTATCTTGCTGATAAAACGATGGTAACTGTTGCGGTTTGATTATTATAATGTACGCGAATACTGGGCTTCGGTGCGCTTCTGGCGCAAATAGTAGTCAAATACCATGGCGATATTGCGAATCAGCAGCCTCCCTTTGGGTGTAACCTGTAAATTCTGATCACTAAGATTGAGCAAGCCAAGCTGTTGCAGATGCTGTAAATCAGTCTGCTCAGCAGCAAAGTATGTTTGAAAAGGTTGCTGCATGGCATGGCTATAATCAGGGTAATTAAGCTGGAAGCGGCACATTAAATCCTGAATTACACGCCGGCGCAGTAAGTCGTCTGCATTAAGCTGGTAGCCGCGCATAACCGGCAGGCGGTTTTCATCCAGAGCCTGATAGTAGGCAGGCAGTTCTTTTTCATTCTGGCTGTAGATATTGTTGATTTTGCCGATGCTGGATACGCCGATGGCGATTAAGTCACAGTCTGCATGGGTTGAATAACCCTGAAAATTGCGTTGCAGGCGGCCTTCAGATAAGGCAATGGCCAGTTCGTCATCAGGTTTGGCAAAATGATCCATGCCGATGAAGATATAGCCCTGCTGTAACAGATATTGAACGGTGTTTTGCAGAATATCCAGTTTAACACTGCTGTTGGGTACGGCTGATGTATCAATACGCCGCTGTGGTTTGAACAGATGTGGCAGATGTGCATAGTGATACATGGCAATGCGATCCGGCTGCAGAGTCAGTACGTGATCCAGTGTGCAGCGCATAGAGGCTTCAGTCTGGTGCGGTAAGCCATAGATTAAGTCGACACTGACAGAGTGAAAACCATTAGCTCTGGCTGCCTCAATAACTGTCCGGGTTTCAGCTTCGCTCTGGATGCGGTTAACGGCCTGTTGTACCGCCGGATTGAAATCCTGAATACCGACGCTCATCCGGTTAAAACCGAGTCTGCCCAGATGAGCTACAGTTTCAGCTGTCACTTTACGCGGGTCGATTTCAATTGAATATTCACCCTGTTCTGACAGGGTAAAGTAGCGGCTGATACTGGCAAAGATATGACTGAGCTGGTCATCATTCAGAAAGGTTGGTGTACCGCCGCCGAAATGTAATTGTGCCAGCAGCGGTTTACTCTGCCAGTTTTTTGCCAGCAGTGCCAGTTCTTTATCCAGATACCGGATATATATATCGGCACGGCTGGTATCTTTGGTAATAATTTTATTACAGCCGCAATAGTAACAGATGGTATTACAGAAAGGCACATGTACGTACAGGGAGACTGGTTTGTCACCAATATTTTGCTGTAAAGCAGTTTGTAACTGAGTTGCGGTGAATGAAGTATTAAAACGGTCTGCTGTAGGGTAGGAAGTATAACGCGGGCCGGAAGACGGTAAGGAAGCAATAAGGGTACGGTCGAATTCTATGTTGATGCGTGGTGTGTTCATTGGATAATGATGGTTATTCTTGTGTTGGTCTGGTGAAATAGATAGGAGTGATAACTATTTATGGTAGAATACATCCGGCAGTAAAGTAAAGCAGTGAAAACATAATAAGCCAATTTTTTTATTAAATCAGGGTCTGAAGGAAATTCAATTCACTTTGTCTATAACAATACTATATTGGATAGTTTTTAAAAAATTGATTTATATCAATATGTTTGTTATATGATGTTCTGGGCAAAGTGTAATCAGTAATTATTAAATATATTATGATTAGATTGTATAAACAGGGTGAAATAGTACAGAAATTATGCGAAAAATGTTCTTTGCATATTCTCTGTATGCCGGTAATGCTTAAAGAGCGGGAACTAACCGATTTAGGAGCGATTATTCGTCAGAGTCGTCGTTTAAAAAAAGGGGAGTATCTGTTTCGTGCCGGTGAACCGTTTGATGCAATATTTGCCATACGAACCGGTTTTTTTAAAACCATGGTTAATAGCCGGGACGGACGAGATCAGGTAACTGGTTTTTTTATGTCAGGTGAATTGTTGGGGCTGGACGGTATTTGTCATAATGTTCATGGCTGTGATGCAGTAGCTCTGGAAGATAGTGAGGTATGTGAGCTACCATTCACTAATATGGAAGATGCCGGTAATATTTTGCCTTCATTACAAATACATTTTTATCGTCTGATGAGTCAGGAAATTCTGCGTACTCAGGAGCTGATGCTGATGCTGGGTAATATGCGTGCAGAAGAGCGTCTGGCTGCGTTTCTGGTGAATTTATCTCATCGTCTGAGTTTTCGTGGTTTTGCTGCAAATGATTTTATTTTGCGTATGTCACGTGAAGAAATTGGCAGCTATCTGGGGCTAAAGCTGGAAACAGTAAGCCGTACTTTGTCTAAATTTCAGCATGAAGGCTGGATAAAAGTTGAGCACAAGCATATTCAGTTATTAGAACCATGGATGTTGCAGAAAATGGTAATGCATTGTCAGCGGGCTGCAAGTTGAATTCAGTTAATGCTTAAAAAAGCTGTAGCATATTATTGTTGCTACAGCTTTTTTACTTGATAAGAAAAATTATTTTATATACCTGAGTTTGCAATATCGATCATGATTGTGTGCTAGCTGGACTGTTTCAGGCGTATCCGGCCATCGCGGCAAGCTTAAGTGTGTCTTTACCATAAAATTTAGCCTTTAGATGACGCATCCAGCGGATTTTATGTAAGCTTTTGTTGACAGTACTACTTACTTCATCAGGTTGATTATGCAGTACGCTATGCCATAATTCTTTAGCCTGAATAGTTACGCCAAATTCCTGCATTAAACGTGCACCTGAGTGCAGATAGCATAGCCAGTCGCGAGAGTGACATTGTGGTAATGTCATCGCAGATAAAGGATCATCTTCGAAATCGATAAAGCCTATGCTGTCCTGATTAATGTAAATCATATTGCGCGCAAAAGTTTCACTCAGGTATTGCTTGCGTTTATGTACATCTTCGATGGCGTTAAGACCAAGCTGCCAGCGTTGCAACAGAAGTTCAGGCTGATGCTTACAGTGTTTCCATTCTTTTTCCAGATTGTGATCGCCAATATGACTAATCATCAGTGCATCCGGTTGTTGCGCCAGAATGGCAGGAACCCGCACTCCTGCTGAGGCCAGAGCCCGCAGACGGGATGCTTCGGTTTGCAGTGCAGGTATTCCGCCCAAATTGGGAACAGGTTGCAGCATGTGAATACCACTTATTTTCTGAGCTATTTTTAATAAATGATAGCGCCAGGCACTGTTGCGTGCACCAGCTTGCCGTACCCATACTTTTTCGCCGTTAGTCAGTATATGGCTTTGCATCAGGCCGGTTTGTATGAGCAGGCACTGTTGTAATGCATGCTGATAAAATGCAGAAGAGTCGGAAGCGGTCATGAAGCCTGTTGCTTGAATTCAAAAACGGGTATTGATTGTACTATAGTTAAGTTTATAACTTTTAAAATTAAGGTAATAAATCTTTTAGACGGTAATAACCTGTTCCTACCCATTGTATGGGCAGGCGCAGTAAACTGCCACCGGGAAAGTTGTGATGTATAATTTTTTCAAACATGTGCAGGCGGCTGTCATCACCACTGATTGCCTCAGCAATAATCTGCCCGCCCATACCGGCAGCAGCCACGCCATGTCCTGAAAATCCTTGTAAAAAATAGAGTTGCGGGTTAAGACGCCCGAAATGGGGCAGGCGGTTCATGCTGATATCAACCAGACCACCCCAGACATAATCAATTTCTGCATCAGCCAGTTGTGGAAATACTTTAAGCATATCACGGCGCATACTCTGAATGAGTTGCAGCCGGCCGGGTTCACGACCGGAATAATTGACTTTACCGCCGAATAACAGGCGTTTGTCTGCACTCAGACGATAATAATCAAGTACAAAACGGGTATCACATACTGCCATGTTATTTTTGATGAGTTGCTGAGCACGCTCCCCAAGCGGCTGGGTTGCAATCATGTATGTACTTACCGGCAGGATTTTGGCTTCGAGCGCCTTTATAGGTGTCTGCCGGAGACTGCGGGTAAAGGCATTGACAGCAATCACGACGTTTTTGGCAATGATATTCCCGTTTGGTGTGGTAATCCGGTATCCGTGCTGCCATGTTTCCAGCGAAAGCATAGGAGAATGTTCAAACAGCAATGCTCCGGCACGGGCAGCTGCACGAGCCAGTCCAAGTAAGTAGTTTAGTGGATGTAAATGTCCGGCCTGATGGTCAAAAATCGCGCCGGTATAACGTTCGCTGGCCAGTTGCTGTTGCAGCTGGTTTGAATTCCATACTTCATAATCATGAAAATGATAGTGTTCGGCAGCTTCTTTCACCCATTCAGTTAAGACACGCAGCTGGCGCGGCCGGATGGCTGCATGAGCGTAACCGCGTTGCCAGTCACAGCTGATTTGATAGATTTGAATCTGTTGTTCAATCAGAGTGACAGCTTCATGGCTCCACTGCCAGAGTGTTTGTGCATTTTTCAGTCCGATCATGCCGGCCAGATTACTCATTTCAGCAGCGTAACCATAAATGACCTGACCGCCGTTACGGCCGGAGGCGCCATAACCGATTCGGGCGGCTTCGATAAGTGCTACGCTATGCTGCTGTTGTGCCAGTGGCAATGCTGTACCGATTCCGCTCAGTCCGCCACCAATGATGCAGGTTTCCACTTCAACAGTACCTTTTAAACTTGGATAGTGGCTGTGGTCATTACAGCTGGCTGTATAGTAGCTGTCAATGCGTTCTGTATCTGGCGGTATGTAGGTAGACATAGTTACATGATTAAACTGATTAGGAAGATGAAAAACTGGCAGCTAACCGAAATCAGATAGCTGCCATGTATGCATTTTTATTTGTTAGCCTCAAGTAACAGACTCTGTCGATAGGCTTCTGCCATTTCCCGTTCACGTCTGGTATTTTGCCGCATCATAAAGTAATTAATACTAATAACCAGTGTACCTACCAGTGCAATGATGATGGTGGCCAGTACATTCATTTGCGGATCCAGACCCAGTTTGATTTTTGAAAATATAATCATTGGCAAAGTAGAAGAACCCGGACCGGACAGGAATGATGTAATGACCAGATCATCCAGCGACAGCGTAATGGACAGCAGAAAGCCGGATGCAATAGCCGGAGCAATTGAAGGCAGTGTAATCAGAAAAAATACCTTTAATGGCCTCGCACCAAGATCCTTGGCTGCTTCTTCCAGTGACTGATTAAGCTCAGACAAACGTGAGCGGATAATAACAGTTACATAGGCCATACACAGGGTGGTATGACCAAGCCAGATAGTAAAAAAGCCGCGTTCAAAATACAGAAAGCTAAAAACACTGTTTTGCAGCAATATCTGTACCTGAATAATTAACAGCAGCATGGACAAACCGGTAATGATGTCCGGCATAACCATTGGTGCAGAAACCATACCGGCAAACAAGGTATTACCACGGAAACGTTTGATGCGGGCTAGTGCATAGCCGGCAAGTGTTCCCAGAATGACTGCGGCTGCCGCCGAGCACAGAGCAATGCGTACTGAAAGCCACGCAGCATCAAGTATCTGTTCATTCTGTAATAATTTACTGTACCACTGAGTGGAAAAACCTCCCCAGACAGTGACCAGTCGCGAATTGTTGAATGAGTAGATAATCAGGACAACCAAGGGTATATACAGAAATGCCAGCCCCAGAAACAGCATTACTCTGAGAAACCAGGATGATATGTTTTTATGCATGGCTGGCTCCTTCTTCAATTTCCCGGTTTTCATAACGATGGAACAAGGTAATCGGAATTACCAGTAACAGCACCATAATGACAGCAACTGCTGACGCCAATGGCCAGTTATTCTGATCGAAGAAAGCCTGCCACAGTACTTTGCCAATCATCAGATTTTTTGGTCCGCCTATCAGTTCGGGTATCACAAACTCACCAACTGCTGGAATAAAGACCAGCATCGAACCGGAGATAATCCCGGCTTTGGATAGTGGCAGAGTAATGGAAACAAACGCTTTAATAGGGCCGGCACCGAGATCGGCAGCGGCTTCCAGCAGGCGGTTGTCCAGTTTTACCAGCTGAGTGTACAGAGGCAGAATCATAAAGGGCAGATAGGTATATACCATAACCAGATTCAGTGAGAATGAGTTGTATAGCATATTCATCGGGTTGTTGATGAGTCCCCATTTGATCAGATAAGTATTAATAATACCGTTATGGCCGAGCAGGCTCATCCATGCATATACACGCAGCAGAAATGATGTCCAGAAAGGCAGCATAATGGTAAGCAGCAGACCGTTACGGATTTTTTCCGGTGCCCGGGCGATAGCATAGGCTATCGGATAACCTGCCAGCAAACAGATAAGTGTCGTAGTGAAAGCGGTTTTAATTGATAACCAGTAAGTCAGCAGATAAATATTATCGCCTAGATTGCCAATAAACATTTGTCCGAGAGAATGCCAGAAATCATTGAAAATATCGGCATAATTCTGGTAGCTGACCAGAATATTTACCCGTCCCATTTCTGCATCTACATGATACAGCGGAGTATAGGGCGGGATGGCAATATCCTGTTCGGCAAAGCTGATTTTAAGTACGATAAAAAACGGGATAAGGAAAAGTACCAGCAGCCAGATATAAGGGATGCCGACAACCAGTCCCTGTGTCGGGCGTAAGCCTTTGAGGCGGTTAAACCAGTTCATGTTTAAGCTCCCGCGCCAATTAATGGGTCAGAGGGCTGGCCTGATTATCCGGCCAGCTGATGTAAACTTTTTCTTCCCAGGTGGGCATCGGAATGTTGTATTGTTCCCAGTATGAGGATAACACCTGACTTTTAATAATTTTGCCGGAAGGCAGCTGGATATGAAAAATACCAAAACTGCCCAGATAAGCAATTTCTTTGACAATTCCGGCTGACCAGTTATATTCCTGTTGAGGTTGCTCGCGATAGATGTTGATATCTTCAGGACGAATAGACAGCCAGATTTTCTGATCTTCCGGTCCGCTGATACCGTGACCAAGATAAACCAGTTGCTGCATTTCTGGGCAGTGAATAATGGTATGGTCGGCACCGTCTTCAGTCACTTTGCCTTCCAGAATATTGGTTTCGCCCATGAATTCAGCTGTAAAGCGGCTATTCGGATAGTCGTAAATATCAGAAGGTGTGCCAACCTGTTGCAACTGTCCGTCCGACATGATGGCAATACGTGAAGCCATTGTCATGGCTTCTTCCTGATCATGGGTAACCATAATACAGGTAGCGCCTACTTTTTCGAGAGTATTCACCAGTT
Source organism: Snodgrassella sp. W6238H11 (assembly GCF_016100525.1). NCBI lineage: Bacteria > Pseudomonadati > Pseudomonadota > Betaproteobacteria > Neisseriales > Neisseriaceae > Snodgrassella > Snodgrassella sp. W6238H11. Next base: position 253,187 of record NZ_JACFSH010000002.1, read on the forward strand.
CAAGCTGGGTTTGCTGACGCAGTTTTTTGTCCAAAGCACCCAGAGGCTCATCCAGTAACAGCAATTTAGGGCGTTTTGCCAGACTGCGTGCCAGCGCAACGCGTTGCTGCTGACCACCGGAAAGCTGGTGTGGTTTGCGTTTGGCGTATTTGCTCATTTGTACCAGACGCAGCATTTCTTCCACCCGCGCACTGATTTCATCTTTGGGCAGTTTGTCCTGCTTTAGTCCGAAAGCGATGTTTTGTTCGACCGTCATATGCGGAAACAGGGCATAGCTCTGAAACATCATATTGATAGGGCGGTCGTAGGGTTGTAATTTAGTAATATCTTCACCATCAAGGATAATCTGTCCCTGAGTTGGTGTTTCCATACCGGCAAGCATGCGTAATAAAGTCGATTTACCGCTGCCGGAGCTGCCGAGCAAGGCGAATATTTCGTTTTTTTTGATGGTCAGATTAATATGGTCTACAGCGTAATTATCGCCATAGGTCTTGACGATGTCTTTAATCTGTAAGTAATGTGCTGGATCGGCACCTGGTCTGGTGATTGCGTTTTCGCTCATAATTAAAGGTTACTCCAGAAAAATCGTTCCAGCCAATGCTCGGCATATGGATGTTTACTGTAATGTTTAAAGAACGGTGCAAAAACGATTCTGCTCCTGCTTTAGGGGACGCATTGTATGCAAGCATTTAGTATGGGGCAATGAAATTTAAGTGTTAATACGTTTAAATTCTCCACTTAGAGTATAACTTTGTATGTAAACAGGGATTTAGCGGTACTTTTTAAATTGAATAAAATTTTGTTAGGATTGAGCTAAAGTACGGTCAGACAGAGAACTTGCTGTCTGGCAGGCTGAATATTGCCTAGTGTATCATGTAATTATTGGCTGCTATATTCATTTAAACCTGATCTACAGAGCAGTTGTATCTGATAATGAGATTGTACTGATTTTCAATTATAAAATGTGAATGTGAGTATAAATGGATTATGCAAAAAATTTTCCTTCTAATCAAATAGTTTGTTTTATTTTTTCTGACTGGGTTAAATGAAAATTCGGTAGATATCTGTTAACGGCCGGTCAGGACGATGGATGTAAAAGTAATGAAGAAAAAGGTGTTGTTAGGTATTTGTGGTGGTATTGCTGCATATAAATGTTGTGAACTGGTGCGGCTGCTTAAAAAAGCAGGACATCAGGTTAATGTTGTGATGACACAGGCAGCTACTGATTTTGTCAGTCCCACTACTTTTCAGGCACTGAGCGGAGAACCGGTATTACTTGATACTCATGATGCTGCCGGTGGCAACGGGATGGCTCATATCAATCTGAGTCGTCAGGCAGATGTGATGCTGATTGCACCGGCTTCTGCCAATACGCTGGCGAAAATTGCACATGGCATGGCTGATAATCTGCTGACAACTCTGGTAGCAGCCCGTACCTGTCCGCTGGCTGTTGCGCCGGCAATGAATGTACAAATGTGGAATAATCCGGCTAATCAGCGTAATCTGGCTTTATTACGTCAGGATCAGATAAAAATACTCGGACCGGCAGTCGGTGAGCAGGCTTGTGGCGAAACTGGCAGCGGACGCATGCTGGAAGCGGCTGAGTTGGCGGAATTGCTGGCAGATGTCTGGACACTGCCGGTGCTGGCTGGTAAACGGGTACTGATTACGACAGGGGCAACCTTTGAAGCCATTGATCCGGTACGCGGTATTACCAATATTTCCAGCGGACAGATGGGTATGGCTCTGGCACGTGCCTGCCGTGCGGCCGGAGCAAGTGTATCTTTGGTATACGGACAGATTAATACCTCAATGGCAGCAGGGTTGGCTTACACTGAACAGGCTGTCAGCGCAGATTCTATGCTGAATGCAGTCGAGCGTTTATTGCCACAGCAGGATGTGTTTATTTCTGTAGCAGCAGTGGCTGATTACAAAGTAAAAAACCGCAGTGTACAAAAACTGAAAAAACAGCCGGGGCAGGCTGTTCCTGTAATCGAACTGACTGAAAATGCCGATATACTGGCAACCGTAGCCAGCCAGCCGGATGCTCCTTTCTGTGTCGGCTTTGCCGCAGAAAGTGAGCATGTTCTGGAATATGCGCGTGCTAAACGGCTGAAAAAAGGTGTGCCGTTACTGGTAGCCAATGATGTGAGTCAGGCTATGGGTAAAACGACCAATCAGGTAATTTTACTTGATGACGAGCAGGAAACGGCTTTACCGCAGATGAGTAAAGCGGATACGGCTGCGGCTATTGTTCAACGGCTGGCACAATTATTGCCGTGACAGTAAAAGGCTGTTACTGATGTGTTATAAGGGCGTGCTGTCCTGATATTTTTAATGATCTATTATTTAAAGACTGGTTTTTATGAGTGCTTCTGAGTTATCTGTACAAATTAAAATATTACATCCGTCAATGGCAGAACAATTACCTGAATATGCGACGATTGGTTCGGCCGGGCTGGATTTACGTGCCTGTATTGAAACACCGGTTACTTTGCAGCCGGGAGAAAGCTTTCTGCTACCGACCGGACTGGCCATACATCTGGCTGATCCAGGATACGCGGCTCTGATATTGCCGCGTTCCGGTCTGGGGCATAAACATGGGATTGTACTGGGTAATCTGGTTGGGTTAATTGATTCGGATTATCAGGGAGAATTAAAAGTATCGTTGTGGAATCGCAGTCAGGAAGAGTATGTCATTGAACCTCTGGCACGGATTGCTCAGATGATTATTGTGCCGGTTATGCAGGCAGCTTTTACTGTGGTTGACGAATTTGCGCAAACCAGCCGCGGAGAAGGCGGTTTTGGTAGTACCGGACATCAGTAATTTTTATTTAAGCAAACGAAAAGCAAGGTATCCGGATGGATAACCTTGCTTTTTTTGCCATGGCACTGGCTAAAACTGCTTACTACACAATTAATTCAGCATTCTGACCGGCCATTCGGTAGTTTTAGGTTTGAAACCAGTATTATTACTGGCGATAACGCTCAATAAGCATATTCTGCATATTGGTTATAGACTCTTTCTCTGCTGGTTTAATGCGCTCATACTGACCATCCGGCTGCATCAGCCATGCACACTGATTATCAGCCAGCGCAAGCATCAGAGTTTCCTTGATTATACGTTGTTTTAGCTCAGGTGTTTCAATCGGTGTGCAAATTTCTACACGACGGAACAGATTTCTTCCCATCCAGTCGGCGCTGGATATCCATAGTTTAGAATCACCGCCATTTTCAAAATAAAATACCCGTGCATGTTCCAGCAGCCGGCCGACTATAGAACGTACCCGGATATTTTCTGATAAGCCTTTAACACCCGGACGCAGCACACATATTCCGCGTACTATCAGCTCAATTTGTACACCGGCCTGACTGGCTGCATACAGGGCATCGGCAATAGAAGGCTCAACCAGTGCGTTCATTTTAGCAATAATACGAGCTGTTTTGCCGGCTTTTGCCTGCTCAATTTCGTTATTAATGCTGCTGAGAAGCATTTTGTGCAGAGTAAACGGGCTTTGCGCTATTTTATGCAGATTATTGGGTTGTCCCAGACCGGTGATTTCCATAAATACGGTATTAACATCCACGCTGATATCCTGATTGCAGGTCATCAGACCCAGATCAGTATAAATACGGCTGGTGCCCTGATGATAATTACCCGTACTGACATGAGCGTAGCGTTTCAGCCTGCCGTCTTCACGTCGTACTATCAGTGCCATTTTGGCATGAACTTTATAACCAAAGACTCCATATACGACATGGGCACCGGCAGCTTCAAGCTGACCTGCCCAGTTCAGATTGGTTTCTTCATCAAAACGGGCCATCAGTTCTACTACCACGGTAACCTGTTTGCCTGTCAGTGCTGCTTTCATCAGTGCTTTTACCAGGTCAGAGTTACTACCAGTGCGGTAAATGGTCATTTTTATCGCAATAACCTGAGGGTCATCAGCAGCCTGCTGAATCAGACGAACTGTAGGTTCGAAAGACTGATAGGGATGATAGAGTAAGATATCGCGCTGGCTGATGATGCTGAACATATCGCGATTTTTATTCAGAATGGCCGGTGTGCCGGGAATAAATGGCGGAAATTTTAAATCATTGCGTTCAACCATATCCGGTACGGCCATTAGTCGTACCAGATTTACCGGACCGTTTACCCGGTACAATTCGTCGCGCCCCAGATGAAAATGGCTAAGCAGGAAATCGTAAACGTGTGCCGGACAATTATCGGCTACTTCCAGCCGGACACCATCTCCATATTGTCTTCCCTGTAATTCACCTGCAATTGCCGTGCGCAGATTTTCCAGATCTTCTTCATCAACACTTAAGTCGCTGTCGCGGGTAAGGCGAAACTGATAGCAGCCTTTAACGCTCATTCCGGTGAAGAGTGTATGCACATGAGCATGCAGGATTGACGACAGAAATACAAAACCATCATGTCCGTCACATAATTCCTTAGGCATTTTCAGTACTCTTGGCAAAATACGCGGAGCCTGAACGATGGCCATGCCACCGGTACGCCCAAAAGCATCTTTACCTTCCAGTTCTACTGCAAAATTCAGTGATTTATTCAGTAAACGCGGAAAAGGATGCGAAGGATCCAATCCGATAGGGGTCAGAATGGGTAACAGTTCATTCCGGAAGTAATCAGCCACCCACTGGCGTTGTGCTTCACTCCATTCACTGCGCGGATAAAAAGATATGCCTTCACTGCGCAGTGCCGGAATCAGCTCATCGTTAAATAATCTGTATTGTTCGGCAATAATGGCGTGAGCTTCTTCGGTTACATTGGCAATAACTGTATCCGGTAGTTCGCCATTGGCCAGAGGAATATGTGGTGAGAGTTCACGGGTACGCCGCAGCCATGCCATCCTTACTTCAAAAAATTCATCCAGATTGGAAGAAACGATACATAAAAACCGTAAACGTTCGAGTAAGGGTACCTGTGTATCCTGCGCCTGTGCCAGAACGCGACGATTGAAAGCCAGCAGGCTAAGTTCACGGCAAAGTAGATGTGGCTGAATTTCGGACATTGGCTATACCTGTAACTGTCATTAAGGGTAAGAATTTGTCAGTCTGGTGTTAATGTTACTAACATTGGCACTGTTTTGCTGACAGGTCAAGCTTCAATTGTATTTTCTGGCGGCCAGCGGTTGTGGATATATTGTCCCGGATTTTGGTAATTCAGTACTTTAGCGTAATTGCCGGCAGCTGTGGCATTTGCCGGAATATTTTTAGTCACAACACTGCCGGCGCCAATAGTGGCATTGTCACCAATCTGTACATTTTCAATCAGATTACAATTGGGTCCGATGTAGACGTTATTACCGATACAGGCTGCGGGTCCGTTGTTAGCACCAATTACTGTGTAGGGTGAAAGATTGACATTATTACCCAGTCGGGCACTGCTATTGATAATCAGCGGGCCGCCATGACCAATGTACAAACCATAACCTACTGCTGTGCGCGGGCTGATAATGATACCGCTGCGGCGTTTTTGCCATGCATACATGGGGTAGGCAAGTTTGCGCCATATTCCCGGTACGGAGGCCAGCCTGAGCCAGAAAGTAAAGCGGAACCCCCGGTTAAACAGATAATGACGAATAAAACTAGACCAGTCTGTACGGCCGCTATAACGAAACAAATCACTTTTAATAAGCTGGATAACCATAAAACAGTGCAAAGATGTCGGGAAAATAAAAGGCTGTTCGTCTCTGTGAAATCGAACAGCCATTAGTTTTTATTCCTGAGGCGGTATATAACCACTGATTTGATCGGCACCCTCGCCGAAGAAATAATTTTCCATTTGCTGTGTAATGTACTGACGGGCGCGGGGGTCGGCCAGACTAAGGCGGTTTTCATTAATAATCATGGTTTGATAACGTAACCAGCCATCCCAGGCTTCCTGTGATACGTTATTGTATATGCGTTTACCCAGTTCATTGGGAAATGGCGGAAATTTCAATCCGGGCGCTTCTTTGCCCAGTTTAACGCAATGCACCATATGGCTCATGTGTTTTCCTTTGTGTCATTCAGGGAAAAATACAGATTGTAAAATATTTTGCAGGAGTTGGTTTAAAGCTGGCGGCAAAATATTTTCGACTGGCGTTTGTTACTGGTGTACTGTTGCTGCCGCTCTGATGGTAACTGTTCCAGATGAGCACTGATAAATCCGCGTTCAATAAACCAGTCGCCGGTATGTGTGCTCAGAGCAAACAGTTCTTTTAGCTGTAATTGCTGTGCCTGTTTAATAACATGAGTCAGCAGCAGTTCTCCGTAGCCGCGGGCGCGGGCATTCGGTGAAACAATCAGACAGGCCAGCTCACCGGCATTTGCTTCAGGATAAACATGTAAAGCGACACAGCCATAGACATAACAATCCTGCTCCAGCACAGAAAATTCATGAATATGGTTTTCCATGTACTCACTGTCACGCGGTAATAAAATACCGGCGGCTTCCAGTGGCGCAATCAGTTGCAGGATATCACCGATATCTTTATTAGCAGCCGGCCGGATACGCATAAAGGGTGCTTTAGCCATGGCTGTGCCGCTGCCTTCACGGGTAAATAATTCCTGTAACAGGCTGCCATCCTGCAGACCGGATAGTACATGCACCCGCTGAACACCGTGTTCAAGTACATGTGCTGCTGTCTGTAACAGCTCTGTCTGGCGTCTGCTTCCGGTGTTTTGTGCCAGCAGACTGGCAATTTCAACACAGTTCAGCTCACTGATGGTTTGTTGCTGTTCATCCAGTAAACCTTGCTGCGTGCCCAGAAAGATGAGTTTTTCTGCGCTGATGGCTTCTGCCACAGCTTGTGCAACTTCATTTACCTGCAAACGATATGACTGACCGCTAAGCGAATGACCGATCGGGCTGATTAATACCAGCTGATTGTGAGCCAGACGCTCTTCGATAGCGGCCGAATCTACTTTGCGAACACAGCCGCTATAGCCCATATCTGTTCCGTTAATTACGCCCAGAGGCTTGGCGCGCAGGAAATTGCCGGCAGCAATACGCAGGTTCGGAGTGCTGTGCTCCATAACCTGTGTAGGTATCATAGATAGAGCTGCTTCCAGATTGAAGCGTGCAATTCCGCTGGCCTGTTTGACTAATTCCAGAGCTGCATTATCCGTAACCGGATTTTCATCTATGCTGATTGCAGTATCACTGCCGGCTATGGCCTGAATATACTGGCTGCACCCGTGAATAAGAACCAGCCTCATACCGAGGCTGGTTAATAAAAGTATATCGGCGGCCAGCGCTGCGAGTTTGTCGCTTACCAGAACATGGCTACTGATTGCTAAAACAAGCGTTTTACCATTCAGATGGTGGATATAAGGTGAGGCCTGACGAAAATCGTGAACAAACTGGTTACTTTTAAAAATTTCTTGATTACCTGCATGAATGTTCATTTTACTGCCATTAAATAAAATAACTGCATCATCAGTACAGTTAACGCAACAATGGTTGCCAGAGTCCAGTTAAATTCTTTGGACAGTTTATCCTGCTGATGATGTAAAAATTCGGTTTTGGCATGGATGGCATCGGTTTTTTCGATTGCATCATTAAGCAGTAATGGTACATCTGCCTGATTTGGATTGTCATTAGGCAGTAAGGTAAAAACAAGATTATTCAGGTTATTCACATTACTGTTCATGGAGATGCTGGTAGTGTTTTCTTCAGGCACATGGACTGGTGTATTGACTATTGGCGGAGCTTCTTTTACCGGCTCTGCTACAGGTAGCGGGTTGCGCAGTAATTCACTGCTGGCTAGCTGCGGCTGCGGCGCAGAGGAATGTTCCGGTTCCGGTTCGATTACCGTTGGCACGCGGATTTCAACTTTATTGGCTACTTGATTTAATAAAGTATTCAGATTCGGTCTTTTATCAATAACCGCAGTATTTTTTGGTGTTGGTGCACTGGTAAATATCTGACTCTGGGCATTTCTGCTGTTGGTCTGATTTAAATTCAGAGCATTTTGCAGTAAATCCATTACTTCACTGGCACTGGGTACCTGTTGTCCGGAAGCTGCCGTATTATTTTTGCTTTCGGCCGGCGGGGTGACATTTTTATTCGTACGGATTTTGGATACAACAGTAAATCTGTGCCGGCATTGTTCACACACAACACGTCCTCCGTCACGTGGCGGTGTTGCTACGATATTTTCTGCATGGCATTTAGGACAAATAACAGTAATTGTTTTAGACATGATTTTTCAGCAAACCAAATAGTTAAAAAGGAGGCAATTAAGTACTGTCAGAAGCAGATAGCCGTGTTATCGCATTAGCATGTCATGCCGGTATTTTCAGATAAATAGCAGAACCGGACAATTATGCTCTTTTACGGCCACTAATACATACCCACCCATCCAGTGTTTTAGGTGAGTTCAAATCAAACCACTGACGATATATTCCACTGAGTTCTTCTGTTTGTTCTGCCAGAATACCTGACAGGACAATTTCACCACCGGTACGGGTACGTTCTGCCAGCATTTGAGCCAGCATGCGTAACGGATTAGCCAGAATATTTGCAACAACGATGTCAAATTTCTGACCGGCTGGCAAATTATCCGGAAGATAAAATTCAGCACTGACCTGATTTTGTGCAGCATTATCCTGACTGGCACGGATTGCCTGCGGATCAATGTCTACACCACAGGCACGGCCGACACCCAGTTTCAGTGCGGCAATCGTCAGAATACCTGAACCACAGCCATAATCCAGCAGAGTTTCACCACTGCGCACATGCTTATCCAGCCATTGCAGGCACAGCCGGGTAGTGGGGTGACTCCCGGTACCGAAAGCCAGTCCCGGATCCAGTTGCAGATTGATGACCCCCGGTTGAGTTGGCTGGTTATGCCATGATGGCGTAATCCATAAGCGCGAAGAAATCTGAATCGGGTCAAACTGAGACTGGGTCAGGCGTACCCAGTCTTGCTCAGGAATGGTTTCAAGATAGTACTGTGGTTTGGCAATCGCACATTCCTGTGCCGCTGCAGAGACAACGGAATCAATATCAGTATTTTCATCAAACAGTGCCACAATGTTACTTTGCTGCCACACCTGTTCAGTGGGCATATCAGGTTCGCCGAAAATCGGCTGTTCATTATCATTGCCGGCATTGGCATCTTCAATAGCTGTACTTAATGCGCCGTTTTCAATCAGTGCATCGGAGAGCTTATCCACCTGATCTTGTGTAACTGTAATAACAACTTGTTGGTAGTGCATGGCTTTTTTACCGTAACTGGATGTTTTATAAAACTTCAGGCAGCCACCGCGGCTGCCTGCAAACAAAAGCGCAATGTATGCTTATTGTAAATTATTTTTGTGATTCTTTGTGTTTTTGTAACCATTGTTCAAGATAATGAATACTTTCACCACCATGAATGAAACCCGGATCAGCAAAAATATCACGGTGCAGGTTGGTATTGGTTTTAATACCGGTGATGGCCAGCTCCTGCAGGGCAACACGCATTTTGGCAATAGCTTCATTACGATCACGCCCGTGGGTACACACCTTACCAATCATGCTATCGTAATAAGGAGGCACGGTATAGCCCTGATAAATATGGCTGTCAATGCGCACACCGTTACCACCGGGCTGGTGGCAGCTGGTAATCAGGCCGGGGCTGGGAACAAAAGTATACGGGTCTTCGGCATTAATCCGGCATTCAAAAGCATGTCCTTGTAAACGGATATCTGCCTGAGTGTAGGATAAGGGCAGACCGGAAGCTACACGGATTTGCTCCTGCACAATATCCACACCGGTAATCAGCTCAGTAATAGCATGCTCAACCTGCACACGGGTATTCATTTCAATGAAGAAGAACTCACCATCTTCATACAGAAATTCAAATGTACCTGCACCACGGTAGCCGATGCGCTGACATGCGGCTACACACGCGGTACCAATACGCTCGCGTTCTTCCGCAGTGATAAATGGTGCCGGTGCTTCTTCAATGACTTTCTGATGGCGGCGCTGCATAGAGCAGTCACGCTCACCCAGATAAATGGCATTGCCATGTTCATCACACAGTACCTGAATTTCAATATGGCGCGGTTTCTGCAGATAGCGTTCCATATATACGGCAGGATTACCAAAAGCAGCCCCGGCTTCAGTACGGGTCATTTCTACTGCGGCCAGTAAATCCTCAGCCTTTTCAACTACGCGCATACCGCGACCGCCGCCGCCGCCTGATGCTTTAATAATGACCGGATAGCCTACCGCAGCACCGATTTTTTCAATTTCCTGCGGATCTTCCGGTAATGCACCATCTGAACCGGGTACACAGGGAACACCGGCAGCCTGCATTGCCTTTTTCGCAGAAACTTTGTCGCCCATCTGACGTATGGTTTCCGGACGCGGACCGATAAAAACGAAACCGGACTGCTCCACCTGTTCTGCAAAACCATCATTTTCTGCCAGAAATCCATAACCGGGGTGAATGGCATCAGCATCGGTAACTTCAGCAGCGGAAATCAGAGCAGGGATATTCAGGTAACTTTGGGCGGAACTGGCCGGACCAATACAAACAGATTCATCAGCTAGCTTAACGTGCAGAGCATCACTGTCGGCTTCTGAATGCACAGCCACGGTTGCAATACCCATTTCATGGCAGGCGCGCAGAATGCGCAGCGCAATTTCGCCACGATTGGCAATAAGAACTTTTTTTAACATGAGGCAGTACCTTGTAAAAAAGGGGAGTTATGACTGATATTAAGATTACTCAATAATAAACAGCGGTTCACCAAACTCCACAGGCTGCCCGTTGGATACGAGAATTTCTTTGACCACACCACTGTGATCAGCTTCAATTTCATTCATCAGTTTCATGGCTTCGATGATACACAGAGTATCGCCGGCATTAACGGTTTGCCCCACTTCAACAAATGGTGCAGAAGTCGGACTTGCTGCCCGGTAAAAAGTTCCGACCATCGGTGATTTCATCGCTTTGCTCAGATCAGGACCGGCTGCCGGTACGGCTGCTGCCGGAGCAGCTTCTGCCGGAACTGCTGCTGGTGCGGCCATAACAGCCGGCTGTTGCTGTACTGGTGCAGAATATACTGGCTGAGCAGCAGTAGTGCGGGTAATGCGTACCTTTTCCTCACCTTCGGTCACTTCGATTTCAGCAATGCCTGACTCTTCTACCAGATCAATGAGTTTTTTAAGTTTACGTAAATCCATATTATGAACCCTTGTGTGATTGGACCTGATCGCAATAGGTATTAGTGTTGGCGATCTGTCTCTTGAATGTATTCAATTGCACGGTGTAACGCTGCCTCGTAACCATATACGCCCAGACCACAGATTACCCCCATGGCAATATCGGACAGATAGGAATGGCGCCGGAAAGCTTCGCGTGCATGTACATTTGAAATGTGTATCTCAATAAATGGTTTGCCGGCAGCTGCAAAAGCATCACGAATGGCTACGCTGGTATGGGTAAATGCACCCGGATTAATAATAATAAACCGGGTATCATCAGTTAATGCAGCCTGAATGCGTTCTGTCAGAACATGTTCGGCATTGCTTTGCAGTGTTTCCAGCGTTAGGCCGGCTGCCTGTGCCTGTACAAGCAGTTTCTGATTAATGTCTGCCAGTGTGGTATGACCATATATATGCGGCTCCCGTAACCCTAAAAGATTCAAATTGGGGCCGTTTAAAACCAGAATTGAGGCACTCATAAATTGATTGTTTATCGCAAAATTGCGCCATTTTTGCCGAAAATGCGCGCAAATGTCCAGTATTTTCGTAAAAATTTCACTATATAAACTACAACTGTTTTCCCTATAACAGTCTGGCAGCCTTATTTTGCGTGCTTAATAAACTGATAAGCCGGATATTTAAACTGTGGCTGATAAGGGTAATATGCTACTGCTTCGCAGTCTGTGCAAGCCGGCTTATAATACGTCTTTTGCCTTTTTCGGGCACATATACATGCATATTAATGATTTTGATTTTGATTTGCCACCGGAACTGATTGCTCAGCACCCTCCGGCTGTGCGCGGCAGTAGCCGTCTGCTGGTAGCTTTGCCCGGGCAGCCTCCGACAGACAGTGAATTTATCCGGCTGGCAGATTATGTGGCAGCCGGTGATGTTTTGATATTTAACAATACCCGTGTAATGAAAGCCCGCCTTTTTGGCTGTAAAGCCAGTGGCGGTCAGATTGAAGCATTGATTGAACGAGTGCTGGATAATCATACTGCTCTGGCGCATGTGCGTTCATCTAAATCACCCAAACCGGGTACAGAACTGATTTTCGAAGGCGGATTGCATGCACAGATGCAGGCGCGACAAGGTGAGTTATTTGTACTGCATTTTTCCGGCGACAAAACTGTATGGGAGCTACTTGAAGCTCACGGCCATTTGCCATTACCACCATACATTACCCGTTCGGCTGATCATGACGATGATGAGCGCTATCAGACGATTTATGCTAAATATGAAGGAGCAGTAGCTGCACCTACCGCCGGTTTGCACTTTACCGATACTATTTTGCAACAATTGCGAGATAAGGGCGTACACCTGGCCGAAGTAACTTTACATGTGGGTGCAGGCACCTTTCAGCCGGTGCGGGTAGAAAATATTGCTGAACATCATATGCATAGTGAATGGTATGACGTGAGTGAGGAAGTTGTAGCAGAGATTGAAGCGGCACAGGCGCGAGGAAATAAAATCTGGGCGGTAGGCACAACAGCAGTCCGCGCACTAGAGTCTGCAGCACGCAGCGGAAAATTACAGGCAGGCCAGGGCGATACCAATATTTTTATTACGCCGGGCTATGAGTTTAAGGTAATTGACCGCATGATTACCAATTTTCACCTACCTAAATCAACTTTACTCATGCTGGTGAGCGCATTTAGCGGTTATGATGAAATTCGTGCCATTTACCAGCATGCCATTGGTGCCGGATACCGCTTTTTCAGTTATGGCGATGCCATGCTGCTGGGTAATCTGGCAAAAACAAAAACAGAATAAGATATAAGGAACATAACATGAGAATGTTGCATACTATGCTGCGAGTAGGTGATCTGGATAAATCACTGGCGTTTTATCAGGATGTGCTCGGTATGAAACTGCTGCGGCGGGAGGATTTTCCCGGCGGACGTTTTACTCTGGCTTTTGTCGGCTATGGTGAAGAATCTGACAGTACCGTACTGGAATTAACCTATAACTGGGATACGCATACTTATGATCTAGGTACAGGATACGGACATATTGCTATTGAGGTAGATGATGCTTATGCTGCCTGTGATGCTGTGCGCGCCAAAGGCTGTCGTGTAACCCGTGAGGCCGGACCCATGCAGCATGGCACTACTGTCATCGCATTTGTGGAAGATCCTGATGGCTATAAAATTGAATTCATTCAGAAGAAGAAATAAGTTCACAGCATTATATTGATTGTAACTGTGGCAGACTGAACTGCGATCAGTATCTATATCCTGACAGATGGTTTATAGCCATCTGTTTTTGTTCCAATGGAGTTTTGATTGCTTGACGCTGATTCAGACTGCCTATTATGATGCCATTATTCATATGCTTATTTATGCATCCGTTCGGGACGACCCGGCCGGTAGATTCTCACGCAGGACGGCCTGCATCAGCCTTAACAGGAATCATTATGGCCTGGGTGTCATTATTGCTGGCCGGCATACTTGAAATAGTCTGGGCAATTGGTCTTAAGTATTCACAGAATTTTACTAAATTCACTCCGAGTATCATTACATTGGCTGCTCTGGTTGGCAGCTTTCTTCTGCTGGCACAGTCCATGCGTTCATTACCGGTAGGTACAGCTTATGCAGTCTGGACTGGTATTGGCGCTGTGGGAGCAACCATTGTCGGTATCATTGCTTTTAAAGAACCGGCTGGTGCCATGCGTCTGATTAGCCTGACACTGATTATTGCCGGTATTATTGGTCTGAAACTGGGCGCACACTAAATTCATGCTGTCCGGCAAGTTATAACCTCCGCTTATTAAATTTATATTAAGCCGGATTGTATTGCAAAGCTGGACATTTATATTAAATAATGATAATAATTATCATTATTTAATAATTTAAAATTCAAGGGGTAATTCAGTTATGAAAAAAATAATAACGCTGGCTGTGGCTTCGGCTCTGATGATGGGGATAAGTGCCTGTCAAAGCACTGCACCGTCAATTAACCTTACTCAGGCTGGCGAAGAAATTAAGATACCGGTACAACCGCAAAAAATTGTTGTGATGGATTTCGGTGCTTTAGATACGCTGGATGCACTGGGTGCCGGCAACCGTGTTATTGCTGCTCCGGTAAGTAATATTCCGGCTTATCTGCAACAATATAATAATGCACAGGTGCAGGATTCAGGCAAAATGAAGGAGCCGGATATCGCCGGTATTAAAGCTGCCAGTCCGGATCTGATTATCATGAGCGGAAGGCAGAATAATTTCTATAAAGATTTAAGTGCCATTGCACCTACACTCAATTACTCAGTTAATGCCGGTGAAAATTATTATTCTGCGGTCAAGAATCAGATCAGATTGCTGGGGAAAATTGCCGGCAAAGAAGTACTGGCGCAGGAGCAGTTGAATGCACTGGATTTAAAAATGGATGCGGCCCGTCAGCTCGCGCAGCAATCCGGTAAAAAAGCCATCGTGGTATTACATAATGATGGAAATGTGATGCTGATGAATCAGGGTAGCTATGCTGCGCTGATATTCGATGAATTACATGTAAAACGGGCTGTAAATGCCAATGATCTGCCTGTACCGGATAAAGCTGAAAATGGCCGGCCGGCACGTATAATGGTTGATAATCAGTTTATTGCTCAATATCATCCGGATATTATTTACGTTGTTGACCGCAGTAAAGCAATAGGCAATACACCGATGCGCAGCGATTATTTTGATAATAAAATTATGCAGAATGCAGGTACGCAAATCGTTAATCTTAGTGCTGACTTGTGGTATTTATCCGGCAACGGGCTGGAAAGTCTGAATCGTCAGATTGATGAAGTTATCCGGCCGCTGAACAGCATGAATTAAATTTTGTTCCTGTCACATTACAGCCAGCCGTTATTACTAATGGCTGGCTTTTTTGTTGAAAACAGATAATAGCCTATCCTGATAATAGACATTATTGATAAAGACATATTATATGTAAATGTAATTGTTAAATTTTTTAAATCAGACACAAATAATGACCTGAATAAAGGTTTTATTGCTGTGTTTTCGATAATATAGTGGTTGTAAACAACAGAAAATATTATCTTCTGATAGTTATGAGTTAGGCAGGCAGTCTATACTGATTAACTCAGAGCAAATATATCAGAGCAGACAAATATTTACAGTTAAAACTATTTTACGGCACCTTCCTCGGAAAGGAATAAGAATGAAGATAGGTATTCCACGCGAATCTCTTGCCGGTGAAACCAGAGTAGCGGCTACGCCGAAAACCGTTACCCAGCTAATTAAATTGGGGCATGAAGTTGTTATTGAGCATGATGCTGGTAAGGCCGCCAGCTTGTCTGACGGTTTGTATCAGGAAGCAGGCGCAACAGTGGCCGATGCAGGCACTGTCTGGCAGTGTCCGCTAATATTTAAGGTAAATGCACCGAATAAAGAAGAAATTGCCGCCATGCAGTCCGGCACGATACTGGTCAGCTTTATCATGCCGGCACAGCAGCCAGAGCTGGTACAGCAGTTACAGGCGAAAAATATTACTGTGCTGGCAATGGACATGGTACCGCGGATTTCACGTGCACAGGCAATGGATGCTTTGTCGTCAATGGCTAATATCAGTGGCTATCGGGCGGTAATTGAAGCTGCTGAAAACTTTGGCCGTTTCTTTACCGGCCAGATTACTGCTGCCGGTAAAGTGCCTCCGGCAGAAGTATTGGTGATAGGTGCAGGGGTGGCCGGTCTGGCTGCAATTGGTACTGCCCGTCAGCTTGGTGCCGTGATTAATGCATTCGATACCCGCCCTGAAGTTGCTGACCAGATTGAGTCCATGGGTGGTAACTTTCTGCAACTGGACTATCAGGAAGAAGAAAGCAGTAGTGGCGACGGCTATGCTAAAACCATGAGTGCTGCTTATATTGAAGCAGAAATGAAACTGTTTGCTGAACAGGCCAGACAAGTTGACATTATCATTACAACTGCTGCAATTCCGGGAAAACCTGCTCCCAAACTGATTACCCGGGAGATGGTAGACAGTATGCGTGAAGGCTCGGTAATTGTGGATCTGGCCGCTGCTACCGGCGGTAACTGCGAATATACCGAACCCGGTAAAATTATTACTACAGCCAATGGGGTGAAAATAATTGGTTATACCGATATGGCTAACCGTCTGGCCGGCCAGTCTTCACAGCTTTATGGCACAAATCTGGTTAATCTGGCACGCCTGCTTACACCGAATAAGGATGGTGAACTGGCATTAAACTTCGAAGATGTGATTATCCGTAACATGACTGTTACTCATGAAGGCAACAGCATGTATCCGCCACCACCGATTCAGGTATCCGCCGCGCCAAAAGCAGAACCGAAAGCTGTAGCTCCGGCTCCTGTTGCGACAGCACAGCCGGCATCAGCAAACAAAAAAATCATTTGGTCAGCAGTTGCAGTCATACTGATGTTGTGGATAGGTGCGGTTGCTCCGGTGGCTTTTCTGAATCACTTCATAGTATTTGTACTTGCCTGTGTAGTGGGTTACTTTGTGGTATGGAACGTGAACCACGCCTTGCATACCCCGTTAATGTCAGTAACTAATGCCATATCAGGCATTATTGTAGTAGGTGCATTGCTGCAAATCGGGCAGGGACATGGTTTCGTATCGTTGCTGGCCTTTGTTGCAGTAGCGATAGTCAGCGTTAATATCTTCGGTGGCTTTGCTGTTACCCGCCGTATGCTCAATATGTTTCGTAAATAAGGGGGAAACGGTATGTCTCAAGGTATCGTAACTGCTGCATACATCGTTGCTGCAGTATTGTTTATTCTGAGTCTGGCCGGACTCTCACAGCAGGAAAGTGCCAGACGTGGCTGTTATATGGGCATGGCAGGTATGGCTATTGCGCTGATTGCTACGGTTTTCAGTGAAAATGCGCACGGTCTGGGCTGGGTGATTATTGCCATGGTTATTGGTGGTGCAGTGGGTCTGCAACAGGCTAAGAAAGTGGAAATGACCCAGATGCCGGAGCTGATTGCTATGCTGCACAGCTTTGTCGGATTAGCTGCTGTACTGGTGGGTTTCAACAGCTACATCGACCCTCATGATGTAGACTCAGACATGTTCACCATCCATCTGGTTGAAGTATTTCTGGGAGTATTTATTGGTGCAGTAACCTTTAGTGGTTCATTAGTAGCATGGGGAAAACTGAATGGTAAGATTGCCAGCAGCCCCCTGCAACTGCCACACCGGCACCTGCTCAATCTGGGCGCACTGGTATTGTCATTTTTACTGATGCTGTGGTTCGTAGGTGTTGGCGGTTCCGGTTTTGCTCTGATTGTCATGACTCTGATTGCACTGGTATTCGGTTATCATCTGGTCGCTTCGATTGGCGGAGCTGATATGCCGGTAGTCATTTCCATGCTGAATTCTTATTCAGGCTGGGCTGCCGCCGCTGCCGGTTTTATGCTTGATAACGATTTACTGATTGTTACCGGTGCATTAGTCGGTTCGTCCGGTGCGATTTTGTCATATATCATGTGTCAGGCGATGAATCGCAAATTTCTGTCTGTAATTGGCGGCGGTTTCGGTTCAGCGCCGGTAGCTGCAAACAGTGACAATGTACCAGCCGGCGAAGTTCAGGAAATCAAACCTGAGCAGGTAGCAGATACACTGAAAAATGCACATAGCGTCATTATTACGCCGGGATACGGTATGGCGGTGGCTCATGCACAAAATGCAGTGGCCAGTATTACCACCAAACTGCGCCAGCAAGGTATTAATGTCCGCTTCGGGATTCATCCGGTAGCCGGACGCCTGCCCGGACATATGAATGTATTACTGGCTGAAGCAAAAGTACCTTATGATATTGTACTGGAGATGGACGAAATCAATGATGATTTCAGCGATACTGATGTGGTACTGGTGATTGGTGCCAATGATACGGTCAATCCGGCAGCAGTAACTGACCCGAATAGTCCTATTGCCGGTATGCCGGTATTGCATGTCTGGGAAGCTAAAAACGTGATTGTATTTAAACGTTCAATGCAATCCGGTTATGCAGGCGTAGATAATCCACTGTTTTATGAAGAAAATGTCAGAATGTGTTTTGGTGATGCCAAAGCTACTCTGGATGAAGTGGATAAAAATATTTAACAGAGAAAAAACAGTCTGGTCATTTACCAGACTGTTTTTTATTAAAGCTCGATCAATACAAATCTTAAGAAATTCAAAATAAATCTGGATATTATCCTATCTGCTAAAAATTACAGAATGTTATTTATTGAATAAAGAATCACACCTTCCCATTTTCCGCCAATCAAATCCATTGCCAAATTAACTGGTCTGTGAACATCAGGCATTATTCAATCAGCGCTTGGGTAATACTACCGGACAAAAATCGGAATCTGTACGGATAAGCGGGCCGCCAACGGCATCTACTGCAATAGGTATTGAAGCAAAAATACCCGGTATCAGGGTTTTCCCCTGTTCATCTTTCACGCCCCCCAGTGTTTCTGCAATTGCAGATGGTTTACCGGGTAAATTCAGAATAAGACTATTGCCACGCAGTACCCCTACCTGACGCGATAAAATAGCAGTAGGAGTGAAATGCAGACTAATTTGCCGCATTAATTCACCAAAGCCCGGAATTACCCGGTCGGCTACTGCCAGCGTTGCTTCCGGAGTTACATCGCGTAAATAAGGGCCGGTGCCGCCGGTAGTCAGAATCAGAGGGCAGGCATCTTCATCGGCAAGCTGAGTCAGAATACTTTCAATCAGTGGCTGTTCATCCGGAATCAGGTGCTCAACAAATTCCAGAGGATTCAATACCGCACGCTGTAACCATTTTTTCAGTTCAGGCAAACCCTGATCCGTGTAGACGCCAGTAGAGGCCCGGTCACTGATAGAAACCAGACCAATTTTTAATAAAGACAATGTATCCATTTTCAGAGCTCATCCAGCATTACAAAGACAATTATTGTAATATAGACCCTTTAGCCTGTCAGTGAAGCAAGATGAATTCAGACGAGTTAACACATTTCAATAACCGTGGCGAAGCTCATATGGTAGATGTGGGAGCCAAACCGCATAGTAAGCGCATTGCCATTGCAACTGGTATTATCAGTGTCAATGAAACTGCGTTTAATAAAATACGCAATGGTGACAGTAAAAAAGGGGATGTACTCGGTATTGCACGAATTGCCGCAATACAGGCATCTAAACAAACCAGTAATTTAATACCTTTATGCCATCCAATAGCACTTACCCGGGTTAATGTTGATTTCAGTCTTGATAATGAAAAACGCAGTATCACTATTTGTGTACAAACAGAAAATACGGGGCAGACCGGAGTTGAAATGGAAGCATTAACTGCTGCCAGTGTCGGACTGCTTACTATTTATGATATGCTCAAGGCAGTAGATCGCAGTATGATTATCAGCAATATCTGTCTGCAACACAAAGAGGGTGGCCAGTCCGGTACCTGGCATCGCCAGTCCTGATACTGCTAAAATAAATATAAACGAATAGTCACTGAAAAATAAAATAGTTGCCTGAGCAATTTAGTCTTAGAAATATTCTGTCAGTGACTTTAAATAAGCAAAGTTACTAATAATAAAATAGCTATGGTAATAAACTGTACTCAGACCGTTTATAACATTGAAGATAAATTGTCTTAGATCCTATTCAGCTACAGATGGATTGCATCAGTATTATCATTAAATCCAGCAAAGCCAATCTGTAAGTCACCTAAATTAATTCTCTGCTATTTGAAAGCTTCGCCTGTCTTCTCGTATCTAATTTAATTATTATTAAATACAAAGCGTGTTGATTAAATAGAACGCTGAATAAAAAATTTCCTCTTATCTGAATCTTTAAATTTATACTGATAATGAGTTAATCGTTTGATTTCACTATTATTTATCTATGCATTTGTAGGTTGTAACTTGATTTATAGTTACACATTAAAAAATTAATATAAAAAATGAAGTGTTAACTTTATATATATTTTTTAGTTATAATAAAAAAATTTAATAGTATAATTAAAATCAATGAAAAATAAATGAATTTGCTGTTTTTGTTTACAAATTAATTTTCCAAAAAAATTTTGAAAGTTTTATTTGTATATTAAAGAAAATTTTAGTATTGGAAATATAAAACTATAAATATAAATATAAATTTACTGATTGAAATTTATTTAAAAATTAATCAAAAATTAAGTTTTAAAGGGTTTTTATGGAGGTTTATTTTAAGAGTATTTATTTTGAAATAATAGTAAAATACTATATGTTTAACAAAAAATTCACATATAATGACTTGAAAAATATTGCCTTAGGTTAAACAATTGTTTCAGAAAATGTGATATTTTATTTTATTTGGTCATTTTTTTTATACAAAAAAAGTACAAAGACACGAAGTCACCCATTTTCTGGCATTTCCTTGCGCATGACAAAATGGTATTATCCATTCCGTGCCAAGCAAGCAAAGTGAATGTTTAGCCAATGTGCGTTATTTAATATTAAATGCAATACTGTAAGTAAATAGTATAGCATTAACGTTAAAAAATTAACGTTTACTTTATTTATATTAAAGTAATTAGTTAATGCTCCTAATATATTTACAGACCAAATTATATAGTAAAAGTTATATTTTGCAAGTTTTAATTTAAAAAATGTACCAGAATGTTGCTTTTTTATAATTTTAAAATTGTAAATTATTGTTTGCAAATATATTTTAAATTTGACCTTACATATTTTTTATTTGAAGGTAATTCCCATATGGAAAATTTTAACGTCGGCTTTGCCTCTAGAATGCAGGAAGTAGTAGATATTCTGAAAAGTGTTTCTGAATTAGCAAGAAGAGTAGGGGTTGCTTATCCGACTGCATCTAAATGGGTAAAAGTTGGTGCGGAACCAGGTGCCGAAAATTTAATTAAAATAGCTGATGCTGCACAGGTAAGTCTATTATGGTTAGCAAAAGGTCAAGGACCTAAATTTGAAAAGGACAGAGAAAATAATCATAAAGATTGCTATGCAACGCTGTCCAATCCTTTATCTGTGAATACCGGTGCTCACCTCAGTGAAAGCAGTTGTGATTATGCCGGCCGCTCAAATGAAATATATGCCGGAGATTATGCATTTATTCCAGAGTATTCTTTGCAGAATTCATATGAAGTCAATGCCAGTGAGAGTAATGCTTTATGCACATTTGCATTTAATCGTATCTGGCTGAAAAATAACTTGAATGTAGATCCGCAAAAACTGAGTACCTTTATTATCAAAGATGACAGTATGTCCGGAATACTTAATCACGGAGATCATGTACTGATTAATCATGATAAAAAAGAAGGTGGTGATGGTCTGTATGTATTGCGTATAGGAAATAATATACAGGTTAAGCGTACACAGCTGAAACCGAATAATCAATTACTGGTTACTTCTGCTAATAAAGAATACGAAGCATTTACTATTGATCTGAATAATCCTGAGGAAAATTTTGAAATCATTGGTAAAGTAGAATGGTACTGCAGAAAAATCTGATTGGTACTGATAATTCCGGCATTGAAATGCGGTGCTATTGTCTGACTCAATTTATATGGCGGTATTAATACAGAAACAGATCATCACCGGTAAAAAACTCTGTAAGAGGATTAAAACAGACAAACTGCTTTATTTTTACTTTTAATATCCATTGCTATTTATTTTGTTCAATCAAATATACAAAATTGGCAAATGTATTTTCATTGTGTTATTTATACTGAATTTAGCGTAACTGACTGTCTTTGCTGCCACGCCGGTTATATAAACTGAATGTTTTCTGCATTTCCTTATCCCGTTCGGCCTGACAGTGAACACAAAAACGAACGCCCTGAATAGCCTGACGACGCCCGACAGGAATTGTTTCGCCACATTCTTCACAAAATTCTGCGCTTTCATCTGCGGTATCTATTTGCTGGCGTACATGATTGATGGCATCTTCTATTGTGCTTTCAATCTGCTTATTTACCGCATCATCTGATGCCCAGCCGCTGGCCATAATAAACTCCTTCAAAATAATAGATTATTAATATGGAGTTATATTGTATTATTTCAATATATTACTGATTAATATAGATATTTATTGATAATGTAAAGAGGGGCGAATCTGGATTACTGGATTTTTATGATCAAACATAAAGTTAATCATTGAAAGGGTTTTAATATTTTACTTTGAAAGTAATCAATCTGCTTTATGAATGGCTAATCAGAAAATAAAAATTTATATTCTGAAATTATTTTTCTATTATATTTTGCTTACTTACGTGAATAAACAATTTTCACCTGTTATTTGGCATATGAAATACAGATTCGGATAAAACTTAAATTAATCTATCTAAATCATAATTTTATTTACCTGTAAATGGATTGCAATATGCGCTATGGTTTTATAGACTGATTTTGATTTCTCTTGTTAAATCAAAATATTGCTGAATAGGATATCAACCATGGATGCCCAAAAGTTTAAAGAATGTATAGAAGCCTGTAACCGCTGTATTGCTTTATGCCAATATTGTTCTACTGCCTGTCTGCAGGAAGATGATGTCAAAATGATGGCTAAGTGTATTCATCTGGATATGCAATGTGCGGCAATGTGCACACTTGCTGTTAATTTTATGTGCATGAACAGTGCTTTTATCGTGCAGGTATGTCAGCTCTGTGCTGAAGTATGCCGTGCCTGTGCTCAGGAATGTGGTCGTTTTAAGATGGATCACTGCCAGCGCTGCGCTGAAGCTTGTAATGCCTGCGCGGATAAATGTATGGCTATGGCTGCATAAGTAATGAAGTATGTATTGCAAAATTTTTAAGCCATTGTTTCTGTCAATGGCTTTTTTTATGGTTGTTATGTTATTGAAAATATAATTAATTCTATACCGTTTTTAGTTTTAAAATGTCTAAAATAAACAGGGTTAGCCAGATTAATAGCTAACCCTGTTTACTGTGTTAGTCAGATTGCTTTATTTCAGACCAAGTACATCCTGCATATCAAACAGACCATGTGGGTGCTGACGCAGCCACACTGCCGCCCGGACAGCACCATTAGCGAAAGTAGCACGGCTGGAGGCTTTATGGCTGATTTCAACACGTTCACCATCAGTTGCAAACAATGCCGTGTGTTCGCCGACAATGTCACCGGCGCGGATAGTTGAAAAGCCGATTGTCTGCGGGTCACGCGCTCCGGTATGTCCTTCGCGCCCGTAAACGGCACAGGTTTTTAAATCACGACCTAGTGCATCGGCAATTACTTCTCCCATGCGCAGAGCAGTACCGGAAGGAGCATCAACTTTATGGCGATGATGAGCTTCGATAATTTCAATATCGTAGCCTTCATTTAATACCCGGGCAGCGGTATTAAGCAGAGCAAAGGTCAGGTTGACACCCACACTGAAATTAGGGGCAAATACAATGCCAATTTTTTCAGCGGCTGAGGCAATGCGTTGTTTACCTGTTTCATCGAAACCGGTCGTGCCGATAACATCATTGACACCAAGCCGTTCACAGATAGCCAGATTATTCAGTGTGGATTCCGGTTTGCTGAAATCTATCAATACATCGGTATTATCCAGTACTTTTTCCGGGTCGTGACAAATACTAACGCCCAGCTCAAGACCGATAGCAAACCCGGCATCAAGACCGATAGCAGGGGAAGCATCGTGTTCCAGGGCACCGCTCAGAACACAATCCTGGCGCTGACTGATGCTTTGAATAAGGGCTCTGCCCATACGCCCGTTGGCACCGGCTACAGCAATTCTTAAACGTGATGTAGACATGTTTTACTCCGTTACAGGTACAGGCTGAGCAGTTAAAGCATCACCTTCGGCATGTATCAGTTTTCCGTTGGCATCAAAGTAAAGAGTCAGCTTCTTCTCTTCCTGAATTTCATTGGCACGGGTTATAACAAACAGATAATCCCAGCGGTTGGCATGAAACGGATCACGGAGTAAAGGAGTGCCAAGCAGCATTTGTACTTGTTCACGGCTCATACCGGGCTGTAAAGAGTTCACAACATTCTGGTCCAGCTCGTTACCCTGAATAATTTTCAGTTTGTACGACGGAATTTGTGTCAGTTTTGCTGTGGAGCATGCGCTCAGGCCTAGAACGGCTACTGCCAGCAGGCAGTATATTTTTTTCATACTGATACCTCTGATCCGGGACGAAACAGTTAGCAATGGCGATGGCGACATTGTATGACACCCAGTGGGCAATTGCCTTAAAAGTGCGTATTATAGCGAGTATTATTACTTAGTGGTGAAATAAGCATCATGAATAGCAATGTAGCTCAATTAAAAGATAACGGTTTAAAGGTTACTGGCCCCAGACTGAAGATTCTGGAGCTATTTGAAGCCCAGCCTGAACTGCATATGAGTGCAGAAGATGTATACCGGCGCCTGCTTGATGAAGGCGTGGAAATCGGTGTGGCCACCATTTATCGTGTGCTTACCCAGTTTGAACAGGCCAATATTCTGTTACGCCATCATTTTGAAACCGGTAAAGCCGTATATGAATTAAATCGCGGCGGTCATCATGATCATCTTGTATGCATTAAATGCGGTAAGGTAACTGAATTTTGCAGTGAAGAAATTGAAAAGCTGCAAAAGAAGATTGCTGATGATAACGGTTACCGTATTGTAGACCATGCTTTATATATGTATGGTGTATGCACTGAGTGCCAGCAGTTTGACAATAAATATCTCTGAAACTGAAATAAAGGGCAGGATATTCAAGTATGAATCAGCCTGAATACCGCTTACGTGTTCCGGTTCTGAGCAGGAATAATCTGGATTTTCCAGATATTGAAACTGCACAGCAACAACGTGACGGATTGGTGGCTGTTGGCGGCGATTTATCTCCTGCCCGAATACTGGCTGCATACCGGCAGGGTGTTTTCCCTTGGTATTCACCTGATGAGCCTATTATGTGGTGGTCTTTTGCGCAGCGGATGGTACTATTTCCGGCAGAGCTGAAAGTCAGTCGTTCTCTGGCGAAAAATCTGCGCAATAAGCCTTATGCCGTGACCATGAACTATGCTTTCCAGCAGGTGATTGCCAACTGCGCCCAAACGCCTCGCCCCGGGCAGAACGGTACATGGCTGAGCGCAGAAATGCAGCAGGCTTACTATTCGTTACATCAGCAGCAGTATGCTCGTTCATTTGAATGCTGGTATCGGGATAAAGATGGCAATACGATTTTGGCTGGAGGCTTATACGGCGTGCTGATCGGGCAGATATTCTATGGTGAATCCATGTTTGCTCATGCTTCGGATGCTTCCAAAATAGCTTTTGTGCATGCCGTGCATTATTTGCAGCAACAAGGCGTACCGCTGATAGATTGTCAGGTTTACACTGACTACTTAGCCAGCTTCGGTGCCCGTAAAATTCCTTATGCGGAATTTGCAGCTTGTCTGCATAAGTTTAATCCGCGTTCACTGACACAGCCAGACTCTTTCAAACCACAGATACTGGCAGATAATGGTGTTATACCCTTGATAATCCGGAACTGAATTATTGATTATAGGAATATTGTATGTCTTTACAACAAGTAATTGAAACTGCTTTTGAAAACCGCGCGGAAATTACTCCGGCTTCTGTAACTGCCGAAGTAAAGGAAGCTGTAGCTGAAACTTTACAGCAACTGGACAGCGGACATCTGCGTGTGGCTGAAAAACAGGGTAATCAGTGGCTGGTAAATGAATGGGCCAAAAAAGCAGTATTGCTGTCTTTCCGGATTAGTGACAATGTACTGGCAGATGATGCAGTCAATCGCTATTTTGATAAAGTACCTACTAAATTTGCCAACTGGACTGGCGCAGATTTTCAGCAGGCAGGCTTCCGTGCAGTTCCGGGTGCAGTAGTACGTGCTGGCAGTCATATTGGTAAAAATGTAGTACTGATGCCTTCATTTGTTAATATTGGTGCATTTGTTGATGAAGGTACGATGGTTGATACATGGGCAACGGTAGGTTCCTGTGCTCAGATTGGTAAACATGTTCACCTGAGTGGCGGGGTAGGCATAGGTGGTGTACTGGAACCTTTACAGGCAGCACCAACAATTATTGAAGATAACTGTTTTATCGGCGCCCGTTCTGAAATTGTTGAAGGGGTAATTGTCGAAGAGGGCAGTGTAATTTCGATGGGTGTATTTATTGGTCAGTCTACTAAAATTTATGACCGTGAAAGCGGTGAAATCAGTTATGGCCGGGTACCAGCCGGTTCTGTTGTGGTTTCAGGCAGTCTTCCGGCAAAAGATGGCAGCCATAGCCTGTATTGTGCAGTAATTGTCAAAAAGGTAGATGCCAAAACCCGTGCTAAAACCAGTGTTAATGATTTGCTGCGTGGAATTTAAGTTTATTCAGGTTTTATAAATAAAAGCCTCTTATTTGCTGGTAAGAGGCTTTATCTTTATTATCTGTTGTATTTTAACGTATATTGCGGCTAATTTTATTGGCTATCAGGGTAGCCGCGGTTAATACTGCACCCACCAGCAGCTTATTGCGCCAGCGTTTGGGTTTGTTCGCCAGCTTAAGTGCCAAACCTCCTGCCGGAATTTTATCCACAATATTCAGCGAGCGCTGCCATAAACGTGATTTATGGGTATTATCGCCATTCCTGAGCTGCTCTGCGAGTAATTTTAATCTCGTACCTTGTGCCTGTATGTCCAGCAATTCGCGTTGTTGTGCGATATTCAGCTTATCAGATTTACTCATGGTCGTCTGTGTTCTCCATTGGCTTCATGCTTGCCGGTGTGTCTGAGATAGCTGAGATCTTCACTCATTGCATCCAGTGTTTTTGTCATAAACTGGCTTTGCTTGCGTAACAATTTAATAATTAATATAGTCAGAAGCAGAATCAAAAGTAAAAACAGAATGGCAAGACCAAAAAATACCCATACTTTAGCCTGAGGGGAAAGTACAGTATTCAGACCGAATAATAAACTGATAAATCCCAGAAAAAACATTACTCCGGCAAGTACAACAAGTACCATCAGTACAATAATACTTTGCAGCTGGGCAATCGCATCCAGGCGCAGCATACGTAAGCGAATCCACAATAACTCAGTGCCATAAGTCAGCCAGATTTTCAGCTGACGCAGGTCACGACCAAGATTGCCTATACTCATGGTATATTATCCGTTAAAAAGTAAATTATATTCAGGCAACCGATTGTCAGACCAGATTGCCTGAATGAACTTATGCCGTAAGTTGTTTAGTGTCTGCAACGTCCCAGCAACACACCGGCAAGAAAGCCGACTGCGGCAGCAACACCCATAGCATAGTATGGTTGTTCATGTACCAGCTCATCAGTGCGTTCAGCTGTAGCACGGGCTTTTTCTGCCAGTGTACTTTCGATATCGCACAGTTTGGATTTGGTATTGCTTAGTTTTTTACGAAACTGATCTTTCAATGCTTTGGCCTGATCAGACCCGTTGTCGCCGGCGTTTTCATATAAATCTTCAACTTCATCCAGTACAGAACGTACTTCTTTCATTAAATCTTTTTTTTGTGAATCAAAATCAGCCATGGCAATTCTCCTTCCAATTGGCGTGGAATTTATTTACGATTTAACATCAGCAGCCGGCTTAACCCTTGCAGTACGGCAAACAGGCTGTCTGTTGTATTGCAATATCGGTTAAAATAATCATTGGCTGCTAACATTTGTTGCACAATGATTACCTTAGCACAAGGTTATTGATTTGCACAGGTATATTATATTGGCGATTAACCGCTTGAATAGAGGTAGATGATGACTGAGCTGGCGCTGGAAAAAATATATTCGGGTAAAGTACGCGATTTGTATGCAATTGATGAGAAACGCATGCTGATGGTAGCTACAGACCGCTTATCGGCTTTTGATGTAATTTTACCTGAACCTATAACAGGAAAAGGCGAAATTCTTACCCAGATATCAAATTTCTGGTTTAAAAAACTGCAACATATTATGCCTAACCATTTTACTGGTGAAACAGTTTATGATGTGCTGCCACGCCAGCAGGCTGACAAAATTGCCAAACGGGCAGTTGTGGTAAAAAAATTAAGCCCGTTGAAAATAGAAGCTATTGTTCGCGGTTATCTTTCTGGCAGTGGCTGGCGTGATTACCAGCAAACCGGAGCTGTTTGCGGAATTAAATTGCCAGCGGGATTACGGGAAGCTGAACAATTACCTGAGGTGATTTTTACTCCTTCGAGTAAAGCCGCTGTAGGCGACCATGATGAAAATATCAGTTTGTCACAATGTGCTTCTCTGCTGGGAGAAGAACTGACAGAGCAGGTAAGTGCTAAGGCGATTAAGCTATATTCAGAAGCCGCGGATTATGCTCGCAGTAAAGGCATCATTATTGCCGATACCAAATTTGAATTCGGTTTGGATGAGAATGGTGTTTTGACGCTTATGGATGAAGTGCTTACCCCGGATTCCAGCCGTTTTTGGTCTGTAGACAGCTATCAGGTTGGTAGCAATCCGCCTTCATTCGATAAACAGTTTATCCGTGACTGGCTGGTAGAGTCCGGTTGGAATAAACAACCACCGGCACCACATATACCGACAGACATAATTGCCAAAACACTGGCTAAATATGAAGAAGCCCTGCATCTGATTGCCGGAGCATAAAATATTATGAATGGCAGGCAAGCGGTCCTGCCAGTATCATCCTATGTATATCAGCTCATACTTTTTCCGACAGGAATATTGAGTAGTGGGGATGGTTTGCCTGCTTTTATTGCTGATTTAGAGCACTATTATCGGATTGTGCTTTGCTTGTGATTTTGCTGATAACAGCACTAATCAGTCTATTGACCTTATTCTGTATCTGTACTTGTTAAATCTTACAACACAGATAGTTATTAAATTACCCCTTGGATATTTTACAAATCTCATGATAGATAGTTTGTGATTCAGCAATACAAATGGAAACACCGGATTTATAGGTTGCAGTACCAGAAAATTGATTCAATAAACCATTTGCTATCTAAAGTGACATAATACTTTATAAAACAAAAAATCTGTTATAACTATATAATACACCACCAACTGGCCTCACTATATTTGCTGTTTATTCCAGTCTTATCAGTGAGGCTAATATTATTTTAAACGGTTTATTGCTAATCTGATATTGAATATTATCAGACTGCATATTAGCCATCCGGCCAATTGCTACTTTATTGTTATCTGATGACGGAAATTACTATGCCACAACACCCCTATCGTCGTTTACGTCCTGCGCACTATGAGTTACCCGAAGTAGGCATATCCGAGTCAGGCAATATACGCTCTCTCCATCTGGGTACGTCTACTATACAAAGTTCTATGAATGTCGATGATCCGGCAGAACTGGTGCTATCGTATAGCCGGGCTATGATGGCATGGTTATTATTTGCGGACAGTATGCCCCGGCATATTACCCAAATAGGTTTGGGCGGTGGTTCATTTGCACGCTGGATAGATGCTTACCTGCCTGATACCTGTCAGACTGCTGTCGATATCAACCCTCAGGTTATCAGCATTGCCCGCAGTATGTTTGAGCTGCCATTTGAGGGCGAAAAATTCGAAATTATTGAAGACGATGGTGCCGAATACATCAAGATACTACGGGGTAATACAGATATCATTCTGGTTGATGGCTTTGATGGTGAGCAGATTATTGACAGTCTGGTTGCTGAACCTTTTTTTGAGGATTGCCGCCAGGCACTGAGTGAGCATGGTATCTTTGTTACTAACTGGTGGCAGGGTGATAAACGGTTTCAGACTTTTGTACGTCGGTTGCGTAGTGTATTTGACAACAGAGTACTAATGGTGCCGGCTGAAACTCATGGCAATATTGCCGTACTGGCCTTTCAGCAGCCACCTTCAG
The DNA here is from genome assembly GCF_016100525.1 of Snodgrassella sp. W6238H11. Classification (NCBI taxonomy): domain Bacteria; kingdom Pseudomonadati; phylum Pseudomonadota; class Betaproteobacteria; order Neisseriales; family Neisseriaceae; genus Snodgrassella; species Snodgrassella sp. W6238H11. Next base: position 283,208 of record NZ_JACFSH010000002.1, read on the forward strand.
TACGTGACTGGGATAAACTGAAAAAACGGGCTGCACAGCGTGCAATTGAATTTAATCTGGATTTGCCCGCTATGCTGGCTTCAATTAAAGCTCAGCAATCACACAGTAATCGTGTGCTGACATTTAATGATTAAATATTTCATACTGGCAAAATGGATATTGCTGGTGTGAACAGAAACAAAGAATAAAGGAAAACCAGTGAGTTATTATGCTAAACATCTTTTTGTCTGCACCAATCGCCGAGATAATCCGTGTCGCCAGAGCTGTGGAGACGATGATGTTGGTGCTGATGCAGTTGATTATCTCAAAGGCCATGCTAAGGCCATGGGGCTGATGGGAGTAGGTAAGCTGCGTATCAGTAGTGCCGGCTGTCTTGGCCGGTGTGATGAAGGGCCGGTTATGGTGCTTTATCCGCAGGGGCGCTGGTATACCTATGTAGACGAAAGTGACCTGCAGGAAATATTGGATGAAGAACTGGCAAACGATCGTGTTGTTACCCGATTGTTAGTGGATAAACCTGAAAGTAATGAGTAAATCTGATGCTGAAGCAACAACCGAACATCTGGATTAACGGGCCGGCAGGGCGGCTTGAAACTATTTATTTACCTGCGCAGGGTACTGCATGTGGTGTGGCTGTAATTAATCATCCCAATCCTTTACAAGGCGGGCTGAATACCAATAAAGTGGTTCAGACAGCAGCAAAAGCACTTACAGGAATGGGTTTTCACTGTTATCTGCCTAATTTGCGTGGTGTGGGTAATAGCGAAGGAGAGCATGATTATGGTCGCGGTGAAGTGGCGGACTGCCTTGCCGTGGTTGACTTTGCCCGTGCTCAGCATCCAGAAGTTAGTAAACTGGTATTATCTGGTTTTTCTTTCGGTGGCTATGTAGCCTTGTTCAGCGCGCTCACTGCAAGACCGGATGCCTTATTGCTGATGGGTCCGGCTATAGGTATGTATACTATTGATGCACCCAGTGCCTATAATCCAGCTACTACATTACTGATTCATGGTGAAAAAGATGAAGTGGTACCGTTGCAGAACAGTCTGAACTGGGCTGAAGGGCAGGATTTACCTGTATTGGTTGTACCCGGTTCCGGCCATTTTTTTCATGGCAAACTGATTTTACTGCGTCAATGGATTGAAAGGCTATTCCCTGCATTATTAACGAAATAAACGATTATATGCCTTTTGCCGGCAATTATCTGATGTTGGCAACAGGCTATATTTAATTATTACAGTTTTTAATAGAAATATAAGCCATTGCCATTGTTTTAATTAGCTTAAATATGTAAATATAACAATAGAGATTGTTTATTATTTTATTTGCTATTAATACCAATTATGGAAAAACTAAAAATTTTAAGAAAATCATGTAATTATACACAAAAAGATTTAGCTGATATTTTGGGAGTAAAATCGAAAGATATAAGTGACTGGGAATCGAATAAATCTCAACCAGAATTAAAAGTACTAAGGGATCTTGCGGTAATTTTTGGTACAAGCGTTCTTGATATTTTAAGTAATGACACAGTTTCAACAACACATTGGCAACCATGGCAAAAAGAAAAAATAATTGATTCTTTTTGGGGGCATATTGGCATTCTTTTATGCAATTCTACTAATATTAAATGGTATCCGATTACCTCTGCTACAGCTCAAAGAATTCAAGAAAGCTTGTGTTATGATCAAGATATACATGACCAATTACTTTCTGTTGATACACTAAATAACCACTTCCTTATTATTAATACTAAATCAATAAAAAAAATTTCACTTCTCGATGATTCATCCGATGCCCCGGAAAATTGGGAAATACCTTGGGATGGATATCAAGGCTTAGGAGCTGAAGAATATTACAATCTTATAGCAGAATATTTTTGGGATGAGGAGTACTTTTATGAGAATACTTCAGAAAAATTACAATTAGTTATTAAGGATTTGATCGAAGAGAATAATTTTACTGATGAAAATGTTGATGAGATAACACACAATATAAATATTTATTTTTCTGATAATACATCCGAATCCATCTCCATAGAATATGATTCTAAATTTGTTGATACTATTATGGATATTGAATTAGGAGTCAGTAGTAGATTTCGTTGCTTTGAAGATTTAAACGGTGAAAAACATTTTATATCTGAAGAAAATATTGGGTTAATTGATATACCTCTTTATTTATATAAAAAACAGCTTCAGCAATTTTTTGATAATGAATAGGTAAATTATTATGTATACACAACAAGAGGGAAAAGATATTTATATTGGGGAAATATTCGAATTTATTCAGCAAATTTTGGATTTAAAAAAATACAAAAAACATATATTTTATCGCGGACACTCAAGTGAGCGGTATCACTTAATACCCTCACTTTTTAGAAAAAATAGTCAAGGTCGTTCTATATATAGTTCGCAAGAACATATTTTATATCGAGAATTGTACATGTCTGAATATAAAGAATTTATTAATGATAGATATACATTAGATAAATTGGTTAGAATGCAGCATTACTCAATGCCGACACGATTGCTTGATTTAACTACTAATCCACTTATAGCCCTTTATTTTGCATGTAAATCAAGTGTAGATATGGATGAAGGTATAGGGGAAGTGATTATATTTTTTATAGATGATAAGCATGTCAAATATTATGATTCTGACACGGCGAGCTGTATTGCAAATTTAGCAAGATTATCCGATCAAGAAAAAGAATCAATTAAGTTTAACTTTGATCGTGAACGTTTTAATCAACAGACCAGTATAAAAAAACTTCTTCATTTTATTCGAGACGAGAAACCTTTTTTTGAACCAAGAATAGATAAATACGATTTACAAAATATTATCTGTATTAAGGGAATTAAAAATAATGAAAGAATAACTTCTCAGTCGGGTGTCTTTCTTTTATTTGGTTTAAATGCTAGTTTAGAAGAAATTGGAAATAATTTTATTCAAATTAAAAGAATTAAAATTAAGAATAGGAAAAAAATATTAAATGAACTAGACTTACTTAATATCAATGAAAGTACAGTTTTTCCAGGTATCGAAAGTTCTGCGAGATATATTTCTTTCAAAAATAAAGTTGACTAAAATTTCTAATCTGAACTTGTTATTTCAATAATAAATTTTAATTGATTGGTAATTATATAATTTATTAATTGTAATGAAAAGCTTAGAATAAATAAATTAATTCTAAGCTTTCATATATTAATATTGCAATTAATTTTTAATTACTATCTAATTTACTTGGGTTTGATGTTCGTCCCCTTGACGAGAACGAATACGACCTATCTGATAAACAGTTTCGCCTTGTTGCTGTAAAAATTTCTGTATCGCATCTGCATCTTCTGCATTCACCACCAAAACCATACCAATACCGCAATTAAAAGTGCGGTACATTTCCTGAATTTCTACATTTCCAGCTTGTTGCAGCCATTGAAAAAGTTTGGGTAATGGCCATGATTGAGAATCAATGGCGGCCACTGTGTTTTCAGGAAGAATGCGGGGTACATTTTCACTGATACCGCCACCGGTAATATGAGCCATACCTTTGATGGTAAATTGTTTTAGTGCCGCCAGAATAGGTTTTACATAAAGCCGGGTTGGGGCAATGATTGCCTGGCGCAATGTTTTACCTTGATTAAATTCAGCGTCAAGCTCAGGCTGGGCACGTTCGATAATTTTACGAACCAGTGAGTAGCCATTGGAGTGAATACCGTTTGAAGCCAGACCTAATACAACGTCACCTGCAACAATGCTGCGTCCGTTAATTACCTGTTCTTTTTCTACAACGCCAACTGCAAAGCCGGCCAGATCATATTCGCCATCGGGATACATGCCCGGCATTTCTGCAGTTTCACCACCAATCAGTGCACATCCGGACTGTTCGCACCCGGCTGCAATGCCTTTAATAACAGCGGCGGCACGTTCAACATCTAGTTTGCCGCAGGCAAAATAATCCAGAAAGAATAATGGTTCTGCCCCTTGCACCAGAATATCATTGACACTCATGGCTACCAGATCAATGCCTACAGTGTCGTGCTGATCCCATTCAAAGGCCAGTTTCAGTTTGGTACCTACACCATCGGTACCAGAAACCAGTACCGGATGGCGATATTTCTGGCTGATTTCAACCAGAGCACCAAATCCGCCCAGATCACCCAATACTTCAGGCCGCATGGTACGCTTAGCAAATGGTTTAATTCTTTCAACCAAAGAATCGCCAGCATTAATATCAACACCGGCATCACGATAACTCAGGGACTGGCTCATTTGGTGTGTTTCCTTTGGGTAAGACAAAGCAAGTTAAATTAGGATGGAGTAAACCAAAAACCGGATAATTTTAACATTTTTCACCTTTTGCCGGTGTGTAAATTATTAGAGTTTGTGAACAAGAGGATAGGCGTGGCTGGCATTCACAGATTTCGATTATTTCTGTCAGAGAAATTAATTTTTAAAAATTCAATTATCTATTCAATATTTTTTATATAACACTATTTCAATAAGTATTTATTGATTATTTCATGCTATTTACAAGCTCTGATATTTTCTGTTTTACCAGTTTGACCGAAAACATAAAGAAAAAGGCCGAATCTGATGATTCGGCCTGAGTATTAGCTCTGCCGCAGGCAGCTAATAGTAATTGTAAATACTGCTTAGGCTTTACGAGCCGGCAGTTTTTCACGGATGCGGGCAGCTTTACCGGTTAAGCCACGCAGGTAGTACAGTTTGGCACGACGTACATCACCACGACGTTTAACTTCGATTTTTTCAACGGCTGGAGAATATAACTGGAATGTACGTTCTACACCTTCACCGCTGGAAATTTTACGAACGATGAAGTTACTGTTCAGACCACGGTTACGACGGGCGATTACAATGCCTTCATAGGCCTGTAAACGGGTACGGCTACCTTCAGTAACACGTACAGAAACAACCACGGTATCACCTGGTGCAAAAGCCGGAATTTCTTTATTCAGGCGAGCGATTTCTTCTTGCTCTAATTGTTGAATTAAGTTCATATTAAGCTTCCTATTATAATGGGATATCCCGTTCCTCTTGTCTGATTGTCTGCAAGAGTCTGGATTCCTCTGGGTTTAATTCACGATCGGCCAGTAAATCTGGTCGGCGTGTCAGTGTGCGCCTGAGCGCCTGAGTTAATCGCCACTGTGCGATTAAAGCATGATTACCACTACGTAAAACGTCGGGAACTGTCTGCTGACGAAATTCTACCGGACGGGTGTAGTGTGGGCAATCAAGTAAACCATTGGCAAATGAGTCTTCTACTGCTGAGCGTGTATCGCCAAGTGTGCCGGGTAACAAACGGATTACTGCATCCATTAACATCATTGCCGGCAATTCACCGCCGGAAACCACAAAGTCACCAATACTGATTTCGGTTACTTCGTTGCTGGTCAGGATGCGTTCATCAATACCTTCATAACGGCCGCACAGTACAATCAAAGCCTTTTCTCTAGCCAGATTTGCTGTCTGTGCATGATTCAGTGGCTTGCCCTGCGGACTCATATAAATCAGCCGTCCTTCGGGACAAGTCTGTCTGGCTGTATCAATGGCTGCCTGTAAGGGCGGAGCCATCATAATCATTCCCGGGCCACCACCAAACGGCCGGTCATCAATATAACCCAATGGGTTATCAGCGAACTGGCGCGGATTAATGGTAGCAAATTCCCATATACCTTTTTGTAATGCACGACCGGTTACGCCACTGCCGGTAAGGGCGGTAAACATTTCCGGAAACAGGGTAATGGCCTGAATGTGCATCAGTAATCACTGCCCCAGTCAACAACAATTTGCTGTTGAGGCAAGTTAACTTCATCAATGTACTGTGAGACAAAGGGAATCAGTTTACGGCCAAAAGCACCATCTACTACCAGTACGTCATGCGCACCGGTTTGCATTAATGAACTGACAGTACCCAGATTTTCCTGTGTACGGTTATGTACCTGCATTCCGATCAGGTCTGTCCAGTAATACTCATTGTCATCGGTTTCGGCAAAGCTGGCGCGGTCTATTTCGATGGTAAAGCCGCGCAGTAATGCTGCGCTGTCACGATCGGTTATGCCGTCAAATCTTACCTGTAACTCATCGCCGCTGATTTTGCTTTCGGCTATGCTTACAGTTTTAATCTGGCCATCTTTACTCAGCTGCCATTGCGGATAGTCGAGCAGGCTATCGGTATATTCAGTATCAGAATGGACTTTCACCCAGCCTTTTACTCCGAACACACCTTTTATATAGCCCATTGCTACCCATTGTGGCTGTGTACTATTCATTTGCTTTACTGCTAAATCAGGCTGCAGCCTTTTGTTCTTTAACCAGCTTGGCAACAGCTTCGCTTAATTGCGCGCCCTGACCAATCCAGTGGTTCAGACGGTCTGCGCTCAGACGTACGCGTTCCTGTTTCTCATTGGCAACAGGATTGTAAAAACCAACGCGTTCGATAAAGCGGCCGTCACGGCGGTTGTGTGAGTCTGCTACGACAATGTTATAGAAAGGACGGTGTTTAGAACCACCGCGAGCCAAACGGATAACTACCATAGTGTATTCCTTAGTGAAAAAATCGAAGTAATTTTATTCTGCCAAGATAACAGAAAATCGCTAATTTTAGTGGGTAATTCCTAGTCTTGGCAAGCTGTTAATGCATATTTGTTGCGTATATAGTGTTTCGGATCTGCTTGTTATTGGATGTTTATTTAATTAGCATTGCTGCTGAGGCGTGTGGTTTAAGTTGTTGCTATATCAGCTTAAATTGATAGAAAACGCTAAAGTGTAATTCGGATGCGCAGGTGGCTGTAGAGATGTTTTTTATAATTATATTTTATAAATCATATTGTTATTATTATAATCTATAATTGTGCTATCAGGTTTTTATTAATAAGGGCTGCATAGCTTCATTTCTTCGCGTATCATAGCTGTTACATGTTTTTGCGGATATCTCAACAATGAAACAGATTTTTTTGGATTTTGAACAACCTATAGCCGAGCTGGTACAGAAAATAGATGAGTTGCGCTTTGTACAGGATGAGTCAGCTGTAGATATATCCGAAGAAATCGCGCGCCTGAAAAAGAAAAGTGACGATTTAACCAAAAATCTTTTTGCCAAACTGACACCGGTGCAAATTTCACAGGTATCCCGTCATGCACAGCGTCCGTATACTTTAGATTATATTGATGCTTTGTGTACTGATTTTGAAGAATTGCACGGTGATCGTGCATTTGCTGATGATGCAGCTATCGTTGGCGGTTTGGCGCGCTTTAATGGTGAAAGCGTAATGGTTATTGGTCATCAGAAAGGCCGTGATACCAAGGAAAAAATTCGCCGTAATTTTGGGATGCCTAAGCCCGAAGGATACCGTAAGGCTCTGCGCCTGATGAAGCTGGCAGAAAAATTTCAAATACCTCTGCTAACCTTTATTGATACACCGGGAGCTTATCCGGGCATCGGAGCGGAAGAAAGAGGGCAGTCTGAAGCCATCGGCCGTAATTTATACGAGCTGGCACGGCTGCGTATACCGGTTATCTGTACGGTAATTGGTGAAGGCGGTTCAGGCGGAGCGCTGGCAATAGCTGTTGGTGATTACATCAATATGCTGCAATTTTCGACTTATTCGGTGATTTCACCTGAAGGGTGTGCATCTATTCTATGGAAAACCGCAGAAAAAGCTCCGGAAGCTGCTCAGGCTCTGGGGATTACTGCTAAACGCCTGCATGATTTAAAATTAATTGATACTGTGATTGAGGAGCCTCTGGGAGGAGCGCATCGTAATTATCCGGAAATTATGCAGCGGGTAAAATCGGTGCTTACCCGTCAGCTGCAAGATGCTAAAGACAAACAGTTGTCGACATTACTAACCCGGCGTTTTGATCGTCTGATGAGTTATGGTCAGTTCAGCGGTAAGTAAACTATGTGACAATATTACACAACAATGGTCAGCCTCTATGGCTGGCCGTTGTATTTTAGCAGTCGGTCTCAGCGGCGGGCTGGATTCGGTGGTATTGTTACATGCGTTAACGAAATTGCGTGATAGTCTTCCGGTGCATATATCAGCAATTCATGTGCATCATGGTTTAAGCAGATATGCAGATGAATGGGCGGTATTTTGTGAGCAGTTATGCGCATCGTGGTCAGTTCCGCTGCAACTGGTCAGAGTAGATGTGCGTGCGGCCGGAGAGGGATTGGAAGCCGCTGCGCGTAAAGCACGTTATCAGGTTTATGCTGATAGTGAAGCTGATGCGGTAGTACTGGCGCATCACAGAAATGACCAAATTGAAACCTTTTTTTTGGGGGCTCTGCGCGGTGGCGGTTTACGTTCGCTTTCAGCTATGCCGGCGATACGTTCATTAACTGAACATACTGTTATCTGGCGTCCGCTATTGCATTTTTCCCGGCAACAGCTCAAGGCATATGCAGATGCCGCAGGACTTGGGCATATTGAAGATGACAGTAATAGTAATTGTGCCTATTTACGCAACTGGCTGCGTCTGGACGGTTTGCCATACTGGCGCACACATCTGCCACACCTGGATACCCAGATAGAAGCGGCAGTAGAACGTTTACAGGATGAACTGTCCTTATTAAATGAAATAGCTGAAGCTGACTGGACTATGCTGCATGCACAGCAAAGGGGGTTTCAGATACCTTTATGGCGTAATTTAAGTGAATCACGCCGTCGGCAGCAATTGCGTTTATTTACGCAAAAGCATTGTTTGGGAATGTCTACGTCTGCGGCTCTAACAGAATTTGCACGACAGTTGATGGAAGGCAAAACCGGTGCACAATGGGCTTTACCGCATGCACGTGTGGTCTATTATGATTCCAGATTATGGATTGATAAGTATGATGTAAGCGGGCAGTGGCACTGGTATGGATTGTTACCGGTATCCAGTCAGAAACTGGTTACTGCCCGTTATCTGCAATGGAACCGGCATCCTTTTGGTTTGGCGGAAACTGATGCTGCGTGGATAGTGCGTCAGGCAGATAATGAAGATACTATTGTTCTGAGAGGAGGAAGAAAAAAAGTTAGAAAATTATTACAAGAAAGGAAGATCCCTCCTTTTATGCGTGCTGTCTGGCCGGTTTTATGTGACTCAGACAATCAGTGTGTCGCTGTTATTAATGTTGCTGTTGATATTGACAGAGGTATAACTGACGGATGGATGCCAATTATGGAGGACTTGCCTCTAAGGCTGTAAAACTTTAAGGCAGATACTAGATTTATCGCAGATTCAGCTGCTGATTGATGCAACAACAATAATGACTAGAGGATAACAAAATGCATGATGATTCTACCCGGCAGGTGGAAGAGCAGGTGTTGGTGCGAAGGGCTCAGCAGGGTGATGCTCAGATTTTTAGTTTGCTGGTCAGAAAGTATCAGCGTCGTTTAAAACACTTTCTGCGTCGTTTTACTCATGATGAGCAAACAACGCTGGATGTGGTACAGGAAACATTTCTTAAAGCTTATAAAGCTATGCCGCAATTTCGTGCCGGAAGTCAGTTTTATACGTGGCTTTGCTGTATCGGTATGAATACGGCTAAGTCTATGGCAGCTGTTTACGGACGTGAACCGCAAATGATTACTGAGATTATGGATGAGGACGGAGATGAAACTGATGTACTGGAACATTTGTCAGATTATCAGACTCCGGAGGATTTATTACTTAATCGTGAGCTGATTGATGCTGTTGATGAAGCAATTAATCAATTGCCGGCCAATCTGCGTCAGCCGATTATTTTATCAGAGATAAATGGTCTGACCTATGAAGAAATCGCTCAGGAATTAGGCTGTCCGGTAGGTACAGTGCGTTCACGTATTGCACGTGCCCGCGAAACGTTATCAGCCCAGATTGATACCAGATTTGAAAGAAAATAAGTCCCTCTGTAAATTGAAATTCTGATTTTCAGAATTTGGTAAAATAATTCTGGTAATTAAGTTAATCAGCATTATTTGGCATTTCACTGCTTATATTTTAATCTGGTATATATACTTAATATTATGCAAAAAACAGTTTATCTGTAATTAGCAGATAAACTATCTTTTTTCTTGATGTGTTACCTGTGTCCGGAATCTGTCCGGCGGGCTGAGGTAATATATTTGCTCTGTCTCAAATTAATTTATCGGGTCGAACTGGGATGCAGGAGATTTGCTTGTAATTGCAGCTATCTGTCTGTAATGACTAAGATAATTTGTCAAATTTGCTAAGTATTTGTAAGAGTAAGGAAAAAAATTATTTCACTTACTCTTGAATTGCGGCGAGCCAGCCATACTTTAAGTAACGAATAAATTTATATTTACGCCCCGCTGAAAATGCGGGTTTGTATTAACCAACTTTGCTGTGCCTCGGGCACTAAAGATGTGGAGAAGATAATATGACTATTCGTCCTTTGAATGACCGCGTTGTCGTAAAACGTCTGGAAGCTGAAGAAAAAACTGCTTCTGGTATTGTGTTACCCGGTTCTGCTGCTGAAAAACCTGATATGGGTGAAATAATTGCCGTAGGTAATGGCAAACTGCTGAAAAACGGTGACCGTCAGAAACTGGATGTTAAAGTTGGCGATAAAGTAATTTTCGGAAAATACAGCGGCCAGACTGTTAAAGTAGACGGTGAAGAGTTGCTGGTAATGCGCGAAGAAGATATTTTCGGTATCGTTGAATAAATTATTTATCCAGAAATTTAATTTTATTGCATAATTAATTATTAAAGATTAGGAGTTGCAAATGGCAGCAAAAGACGTGAAATTCTCTGACGAAGCCCGTCAGAAAATGGTTGCTGGTGTCAATGTATTGGCTGAAGCAGTAAAAGTAACTTTAGGCCCTAAAGGTCGTAACGTGCTGCTGGATCGTGCCTTTGGCGGACCGCACATCACTAAAGACGGTGTGTCTGTTGCTAAAGAAGTAGAATTGAAAGACAAATTCGAAAATATGGGCGCACAGCTGGTTAAAGAAGTTGCTTCTAAAACCAATGACGTGGCTGGTGACGGTACCACTACGGCAACTGTTCTGGCTCAGGCTATTGTTACTGAAGGCATGAAATATGTTACTGCCGGTATGAATCCGATGGATTTGAAACGCGGTATCGATAAAGCTGTTGAAGCTGTTATTGCCGAGCTGAAAAATATTTCTAAACCGGTTCCGGAAAAATCTAAAGAAATTTCTCAGGTTGCTTCTATTTCTGCCAATGCAGATGAATCTATCGGTGAAATCATTGCCAAAGCCATGAATGAAGTGGGTAAAGAAGGCGTGATCACTGTTGAAGACGGCAAATCACTGGAAAATGAAGTAGAAGTTGTTAAAGGTATGCAGTTTGACCGCGGCTACCTGTCTCCTTACTTTGTTACTGATGTAGAAAAACAGATTGCCGGTCTGGACAGCCCGTATATTTTGCTGTTTGATAAAAAAATCTCTAACATCCGCGATTTGCTGCCTGTGCTGGAACAAGTGGCAAAAACCAGCCGTCCTTTGCTGATTATTGCTGAAGATGTTGAAGGTGAAGCTCTGGCTACTCTGGTAGTAAACAATATTCGCGGTATCCTGAAAACCGTTGCTGTTAAAGCTCCGGGCTTTGGTGACCGTCGTAAAGCCATGTTGCAGGATATTGCTATCCTGACCGGTGGTACTGTTATTGCTGAAGAAGTTGGTCTGTCTCTGGAAAAAGCCACTCTGGAAGACTTAGGTCAGGCTAAACGTGTAGAAGTTGGTAAAGAAAATACTACTGTGATTGACGGGCTGGGTGACAAGGCTGCTGTTGAAGCACGTGTTGCTGAAATCCGCAAACAGATCGAAGTGGCTACCAGCGACTACGATAAAGAAAAATTGCAGGAACGCGTGGCTAAACTGGCCGGCGGTGTGGCAGTAATTAAAGTTGGTGCTGCTACTGAAGTTGAAATGAAAGAGAAAAAAGATCGCGTGGATGACGCCCTGCATGCTACCCGTGCTGCAGTAGAAGAAGGTGTGGTAGCCGGTGGTGGTGTTGCCCTGTTGCGTGCCCGTGCTGCGATTAAAGACCTGAAAGGTGCTAATGCTGATCAGGAAGCCGGGGTGAAAATCGTACTGAAAGCAGTTGAAGCACCATTACGCCAGATTGTTGCCAATGCCGGTGATGAACCAAGCGTTGTAGTAAACAATGTGTTGAATGGTTCTGGTAACTATGGCTATAACGCTGGTACTGGTGAGTATGGTGATATGCTGGAAATGGGTGTACTGGATCCGGCTAAAGTTACCCGCACTGCTTTGCAGCATGCTGCTTCTATCGCTGGTCTGATGCTGACTACTGATTGCATGATTACCGAATTACCGGAAGATAAACCTGCTGCTCCTGATATGGGTGGCATGGGCGGTATGGGTGGCATGGGCGGCATGATGTAATAGTCGTGTCTGGCTAACTAGTCAACATATAGCTAATAGTGAGCATAACGGGTGTTATGCTCACTATTTTTATATTGAATGGTTTAACTATAATAATGGCCAGATGCTTCAGATTTTATCACCCACATATCAGACAAAGTAATCATTCTTTTGCTGTTAAATGTGTTGATGATGATATTGTGTAAATGAAAGTACAGTATTAACCACATTTTTTTGTTAGTAATTGCTTATTATTAATTTTTCTATGTGTTAACTATGCTTTAATTCAAAGCAGATTTATAAGCTTTATACCTTTTATTGTAGCTATTAGTTTTTTACGTCTGTGGAAAATATCTTTATTTCGATTAGATTTTTTCAATAAATCTTAGTCAATAAGAACGTTATATAGCTGAAATATTGTTAAATGAAACTTTTATCAATATTTCAGCTCATATCATAAAATGACTAATTATCATAATGTGAAAAATGAAATTTCAAATCTAAAAAACTGTTTGGCTATTTTCAAAATAATCTTCATAAATCAATTCAAAATTTGATAAATTAAATTTATTGGTAAAATCACCAACAAAGAATTCAGTCTGTTTTATGCAGAGTAAAGCAGGGTGATACATTCCTATGAATAAAAAATTATTTTTCAGATGATGGGTTCTCAAATAAGAAATAGCTTATTGCGCAAATAACAGCCATGACTGCCCAAACGCCGACCCAGGAGAATTGATGTAATAGCCATGGAATTATGGCTGGAGTTGCAAACAGAATGAAAAATACTACTGTATTAGCCATGGCTAATACGGTTGCAACACTCTTTTGTCCGGCAACGGTAGCCAGTTCAGTATATCCGATTCCATGCCAGGAAGAAATTGATATACCAGATATAAGAATAATGAAACTAACAAAGTAGGCAAAATGATGTATATTGAATTTATATGAAAAATAAGTAAATACTGTAAGGGCTGCGAATAAGATGAATGACAGGGCTGTAACCGCTTTCAGAAAAAATTTTCTATTTCCCTTTTTATCTGTATAAAAGCCACTACCGATACGTGTTGGTATTGAACTGATTTGTATGAAAAATAGTAGGATACTGATATATCCAATACTTAATCCGGCAAAATCGTGCAAGAAAAGCATTGAAAATGTCATCAATGCAAACTGTGGCGCACATAAAATACCCACAGCTAATACAATGCGCCATACTTTCAATGATTTCATTGGCTGAGTTGATTTATTTTTTAGTGATTGTGTTATATCCGGTGTTTTGCGTTCACTCTTACTATCCGGATCAATAATCCATAGATAGCTGAATAATGCAGCCAGAATACAAATAAATGCCGATATAAATAGTGTGGTCGAGAATCCATAATGAATTGATATATAAGGGTAGAATAATGCTCCCAATGCATAACCAAGTGGTACAGCTGCCTGCCTTACACTCATTGCTAAGCCGCGTTGCTGTGGTTTAAACCATTGTATGATCGCTTTGCCACTGGAACCATTTACACTGCTCCCAAAAAGACCGACGACTAGTAAACCGGCACATAAAATGATACTTATTGAAGTGTGTGATGATATTTTTGCAAAATAAGCTAGGCTGAAAAGAGCTATGGCAGTTGTGGACAATCCTGTAATTAATATCGGCCGATCTCCGAAGCGATCGGTGGCAATTCCCCAGGGTAATTCACTTACAGCAATTCCAAAACCTACAATGCCCATTAAAAGCCCTAATACAGATGTTTGGATATGGTAATCATTACGCAGAATAATGGAGGCTGCAGGTACGCCGCCGATAACAAAGGTAAAGCATGTATTAGCGAATGCACCTGTAAATAAAACTTTCCATTTATGGTTATCAGAAAAAAAAATTTTATTTTTATCCGGCAATTTGTTTGAATTTAAAGACATTGATGAACTCCTGTTGTTTTTCCAGAAAATAATAGCTAGAATTTTTTATATCTGTAAAACAGGATTTTTTGATTTATTTATAACGGAAAATCCGATATATTAAAGAAATCTAATGACACTAACCGATGAAGACTGATTACACTATGGAAAAACTTGATTTAGAAATTCTTCACACATTTGTTGTCATTGTAGAAATGGGCAGCTATACAAAAGCTTCGAATATTTTATTTAAATCTCAATCGGCTATCAGTGAACAAATCCAAAAGCTTGAGGTATTTTGCGATGCACAACTGCTACATCGTGGCAGATACGGAGCGAAACCGACAGCTATCGGTGAAAAAATGTATAAGCATGCAAAAAAGATATTATCTTTAAATGATAATATCATAGCTGATATTAGAAACCATGATTTGGTATATGAGCTGACACTTTCAATTACAGATTATTTTATGCCTGCTACGATAGCATCTGTATTAAAAGGGCTACGTGACCAATGTCAGAATATTCAATTTAATGTCTCAATTCAGAGCAGTTCAAAAATGCTTCTTGAACATACTCTGGAACAATATGATATCGCTTTATTTATTCATTTAAACGGACAGCGATTACCCGATAATGATAATTTTATGGTTGTAGGGCATGAACCGCTCTGCTGGGCTGGCTCGAAAGATCTTAGTATAACCGGATCTGCTCCGCTGCCAATTATAACTTTGCCAAAAGGCTGCTTATTACAAAAATTAGCTATAGATAAATTAGAAAATAATAAAATATCTTATAATTTATCTCATTATGCTTCCAGTGTTATTGGTATGCAGTCTGCTATTGAGGCTCAATTAGGTATAGGCTGTCTGAACAGATCGTCAATGTCTAAGAAATTTATCGATTACACCGATATCCTGAAACTTCCAGCATTACCAGATATTGATTATATTATGTATTATAAATCGGAGAAAAATCCTTTTATAAATACGATAAAAGGATTAGTTGAGCGGGTAACAAGCAATGATAATGCTTTCGAAAAATAAAAATTTTTAAAAATATTATTATGCTTATCAATACTGGTGTTTTCGCTAACTCAGATCTTAGATAATTCATAATATCGATTGATAAGTTGTTTTCTGTCAACTTTGCCAATATGAGTCATGGGTAATTCGTCAATGATATATATTTTTTTTGGCATCTGGTAACGTGCAATTTGTGGTTTTAACCAGTCTATTAAAGTATCTTCGGTTTGTTCAGTATGTGCTGCTAATACCACAAATGCCACTAATCTCTGTCCGAATTCCTCATCATTAACACTAATAACGGCTAAGTCGTTAATGTCAGGATGGTTAACTAAGCATTGTTCGAGTTCGTATGGGTAAACATTTTCACCACCTGAAACTATCATGTCATCAGCCCGGCCATTTAGATAATAATTATTTGTACTGTCTTTTTGAACTATATCACCAGTAGCAGTCCAGTTTTTGCCCTGAGTGGACCACGCACATTTGATATAGAGTTCACCTTTTATCGCATCCTCTTTGCCATTGTTCATTAATTTGGCTGATAATCCTTTAACAGGCTTACCTAGAGTTGATGGGTGAGTGATCAAATCGTCCGGTGTTGCAATCAGGCATATTCCAGCTTCCGATGTGCCATATAAGTTAAATAACACTTTACCAAGTTGATTAATTGTTCGTTGAACCAGCGTGACAGCAATTGGTGCGCCGCCGGTGATGATGCATCTTAAACTACGTAACTGCGTTACAGAATAATTCATCATTCGACTGAGCATTAAGGGAACGAGGGTGATAACTTCAATGTTATGTTTGTTAATAAGTTGACAAATTTTGGCGGCATCAAAGCGTTTATTGATAAATATAGTGGCACCTAATAGTACCGACATACACAATGTCGCAATACCAAAACCATGGTAAATCGGTGTTGCTATATAGATTCTGTTATATTTGCTCAGGTTTAATTTCATCAACAATTGATAAAAAGGACTGATAAAATTTTGTGCTTTACTATTGCGTCCTGCCATTTTAAAACGTCCTGTTGTACCACTGGTTAACACAGTAAGTTTATTAAAATGGATAACTTTAAGATTGCCAGAATAGGGGGGCATCTTATCCTTTAAGAGCGAGTAAATGGAAATTTGCTCCGGATGATCTGTTGGTAATGATTTGACATCAATTAAGATAGGAATTTGAGGATCATGTATGATCCAATCAAATTTTACCGCATCTTGTATATTTTGTAATTGCTTGGCTGATAGTTCTGTATTGAGTAAGTAAATATCTGCACCTAGCCGTGCAATAGCAAAGAGAGTTTGAATCATAATAGTATGATTACTTGCCATTATGGCTATTTTTTGATGCGGTTTTATGTCACAATGCGCTGCTAATTTTTTGGCTAAATGCTGCGACTGCGTATAAAGTGTACGATAATTTATACAATTGTCATTTTCATTAATGGCGATTTGGTCTGGGCTCAGCTTCTGACGTACATAGAGCAACGCCATTAAATTCATTCCAACCGAACGAAAACTCATTAATAAATAAAAAATTCCTTTAAAAGTCAAAAGTTTAATGGTGTATAGCGCTTTGATTGTTTTTATCATCATTTTCTCTTAATGTAATAACAATTTAATTTAAACCAGATGCCATTAAACAGGACGCCGGCCAATTGCACTATCATCGCCCACCATGGTTTATATTGGCGTTTTTGTGTTTGTAATAAATAGCTTATAATTGTAGCAGCTTGCTTTGGCTGTAATGCAGGTAAGTTCTGATAAGCTCTGGTCGGCTCGATCATCCTTGTTTTTACTAAAGGTAAATATGCTGTCGATACTTTGATTTGCCGGTTTTGTAATTCAGGCATTGCTGAACGCAGCCATTGATCGAATGCCGTTTTTGAGGCTTGATATGCTGACCAATTTACCGCTGGCGCAAACAACACATTGACAGCCGAAACGTTAATGATATGTCCTTTACTTTGCTGTAATTTGGGGATAAGTGCAAGGCATAATTGTACCGGAGTCAGGTAGTTTAATTTTATAGTTCGTTCAAAATCATGCTGGCGGTCTAACGATTGCATGACCGGGCGACAAATTGATTTACCGGCATTATTAATAAATATATCAACAGGTAAATTTTGTATATATTTTATGAATCCATCAATTTGTTCCTGATCACGCAAATCAGCTGCATAAATGTCAATTTTAGCTTTGCTCATAGTAAGCCGTTGCTTTAATTCGCGCAGTTTATCAACTGTGCGCGCAACCAATATTAAATTGCAATCAATATCGGCCAAAAGATAACAAAGCGACTCACCAATGCCATAACTGGCGCCTGTTATAATGATAGTTTTATGTTTTAACCGCTGCGTTAAACGGCGGATATTAGGTTTATGTACATAAAACAGCAAAAAGTTAAGCAGTTTAATCAAAGCAACGGATTTCAATTGTTAAATAATATAAACAACAGCATGAAGGTAGCAATTAATAAATCAATAGGTTATTTATTTTTGTTACGTCATCATTTTAATATAATATATTAAATAATTAGTCTGGTTAAACCTTGTCCTTAGCATGGATTAATAAAGCAGGCTATCATCATGACGGAATAAATAGCGGAAATGTAAATCATCCTGGAATATCATATATTCCAAAAAGATAAGCAAACCTTGCCAAAGATAGAATAAAAATTAATGCTACAAGTTTAATTGATAAACTTTATAGATTTAGTAAATGAAAAAGTTATATGCCCATAATATAGAATGAACCATACTTTTGTATAGTTATATCAATCCAGGCTATAAAATCGATAATCATCTGAGAAAGCAAAGGCTTGGATTTAGAAAACTTGTGAGCCGTTTCTTTTAAATAATCGTCTTCCAGCATACAGACAAAACGAAAATTAAATAAATCACTTTTAAGTTCTTTTAAATTCTGGGCTTGATCAACCCTGGTCTTAAGCCTTAATAGTGCCGGTTTTATAAGTAGCCATTGTTCTGTATTAACTTCGGTGATTCCCCAATGCCCATATTCACCGTATTTAGGAACATACTCGTATATAATGCCCTCAATAAAGCTGAACGCTCCTTCTGTCAGGTATTTAGATGTAGTACTGTAGACGGCTTTTTTATTAGGGGGTATGGCGAATTCAAAAATAAGCCCGCCTATGTTCTTATAATATGATTGTAAATTAAAATTAATCATGCACACACCATTATATTTCTCAAATGAGATTAAAACTGTATTAAATATAGGTACACTGAATATATTTTTAATTCAATTAATATATTATTTTAAATGGAAATTTGATTTATTTTAAAAAATTCAACTAGATACTGAGTTATATTTTAGGTGAAAAATTAGGTATTTTATACATGTATTTATAGATTAATTATAAATAATCATTGCAGTTGTGCTATTGTTTTTTCAATAATATTGGAATATTTTAGCATGAAATAAAAAAAAAGGTTTAATTAAATTAATCTGTTTTTCCAGAAAATTTCTTCGAGCCCACATCTGCCGGCTTAGGCTGAGTTTTAAATTCCTCTAAGCCGATACCAAAACTTATCAAACAGTATGCTTCTAGGCATGATAGCACTATTATGGTAGCTGAGAAGTGGGTAGGTGATAATAATTTATAAAGAAATTAAAGCTTTATTCAGCTAGTTCTACCCCACGGTTAGCCAATTCATCAACTTTTCTTTAGTATGCAGCTTTTATTACAGGTCTGATGATGAACTGATTGTTTGATTATCAAATTATCGGAAGATAAACCTGCTGCTCCTGATATGGTTGAAATGAATGGCAAAATGTAATGTTACCTTAAACATTTAAATACAAAAAAATCCAAATAATTATTATTTGGATTTTTTCTTAATAGAAATAATTTTTAACAAATAAGAAAATTGAAATAACTATTTAATTTCTATTACAGTGGAATTTGAATCGGAATTTTCTTTTAGAAAAAAATCTCTGGCAGCATTCCCAATAAGATTTGTTGTAACTCCATCAAATGTTGCACCTACTAATCCACCTACAAAGGGGACAGCTTTTGTCAAATTTATTACTCCTGTCTTTCCAGCTTTAGTAATGAGTCTAAATCCGATAGCTTTATTAATATTATTAATAATATCTCTAGTTATGTATTTTTGTATCATCGTCACAGTACATTTTTCCGCAAATGTTACGCCTGCTTGTTTTAAAACTTCTACAGTATTATTTCCTGCAAGACAAGCAATACATAATGTTCTTACTTGATCGTCCCTTAATTCACGTCCACTTATGCAAGCTATAGCAGCAATCATTCTTAATTGTATATATATACTTGAAATTAAATTGGCTGGTATTGAAACAGGCAGTGTTGTTATACCTCCTAAATTTGTAATAAATCCTCCTGTTGCTGCTTTAGCATTTTGCCATCTTATAAGACTATTAATAGCTTCTAATTTATTTTTGTTGTTTGATTGTAAGTATTCTTCAGCTAAAGCCTCTGCACTTCCTAGACCACCAACTCCATTAACTGCCTTATTATATGCCCATATAAGTATTTCTGGCATTTGTTTTTGTAAATCTTCGTCCTTATTAATAATAGAATTATCCATCAAAATCTCCCTTATTGAAGTAGAAATTTTATTTTAAAATAATATTATTTAAATTTACAAATAAAAAATTTATTTAAATAAATAGATTTGTATACCTTTATTAGCCAGTTCATCAGCTTTTTCATTTCCCGGATGTCCGGCATGACCTTTAACCCAGTGCCAGTGCACCTGATGCTTACTTACTTCGCTGTCCAGTGCCTGCCACAGTTCAGCATTTTTTACCGGCTGTTTTGAGGCAGTTTTCCAGCCGCTTGCTTTCCAGTTATGAATCCATTCCTGCATGCCGTTTTTAACATATTGTGAATCTGTGTAGATGTTAACAATACACGGGCGTTTTAATGCTGCAAGTCCTTGAATTACAGCTGTGAGCTCCATGCGGTTATTGGTGGTATTAGCCTCTCCGCCGAAAAGCTCTTTACTGTGGCTGCCGGATTGTAAAAATGCCCCCCAGCCACCTACGCCGGGATTGCCTTTGCAGGCACCGTCGGTATACAGAGTAACTTCACTCATATTCATAATTGATTTAAAAATGCTTACTATATCACGTATGCACAGGTAAAACTTTTCCGGGATTCAGGATACCTTCAGGGTCGAGGCTGTGTTTTTGTGCCTGCATCCATTTGATTTCTGCATTACTGCGAACACGTGGCAGCCACTGATTTTTTAACTGACCAATGCCATGTTCGGCAGCTATACTGCCATGGTAGTTTAATACCTGTTCATATACGACTTTATTGATGTTTTCTTCATATTGATAAACATCATTATTCATTATATCAGCAATAAAAACGTTGTAATGCAGACTGCCATCACCGAGATGGCCGAATAAAATGGTCTTGGTTTGCGGAAAGGTTTTAATCAGTTGTTGCTGGCAGTTTTCGACAAAGTCGGCAACATGTTCTATCGGAACGACAATATCATGCTTAATACTGGCTCCGAGACTGCGTTGTGCAGCAGATATGTTTTCACGCAAACTCCATAAATGCTGACGTTCTGTTTCAGACTGGGCAATAACTGTATTAAGCCAGTTGCCCTGTTCCAGTACGCTGATTAAGGGATCGGTTAAATTTTGTGCCGGCAGGCTATCGCTCAGTTCTACCAGAATATGCCAGCTCGCATGAGTTGGTTCGCGTAACTGTCTATAGCTGGCTGACAAACTCAGAGCCGCCTGACTGATCAGTTCAAAGCTGGACAGGCGCTCGGCAAAGTGATTTTTCAGTGCGGCTAACAGACTGGTAGCAGAGTGAATATTGTCTACGCCAATCCATGCTGTTAATACACTTTGCGGCGGAGCAAACAGTTTTAGTGTGGCTGCGGTAATAATCGCCAGTGTGCCTTCACTGCCAATGATTTGCTGACGCATTTCATAGCCACTGGTGTTTTTATGCAGTGGATATAGGTGACTGACCAGTTCGCCATCAGACAGGACATATTCCAGACCCAGTACCAGATCACGCATTGTGCCATAACGCACTACATTCAGACCGCCGGCATTACAGGCAATATTTCCGCCTATCTGACAGGAGCCTTCACTGGCCAGACTCAGGGGAAAATAGCGATTGGCAGTTTGAGCGATTTTCTGTACTTCAGCGAGTATCATGCCGGCTTCTACAGTAATGGTGTTGTCAGCCAGATTGAGTTTGCGTATGCGGTTAAGTTTACTTAACGACAGGATAATTCCTTTACCGGCAACAGAAGCATGCGGTGTAGCACCGCCGCACAAGCCGGTATTTCCGCCTTGCGGAGTAACAGGAATATGCTGCTGATGGCAATAGCGCATAATTTCCTGTACAGCGCTGACAGTATGCGGTTGTAATACTGCAAAAGCCTGTCCATGATAACGGCCGCGCTGGTCGGTACAAAATGGTTCGATAAGCTGATTCTCAGTGAGGATTTCATCAGGCGTAAGGATTTGCTGAAACCGGGCTAGATGAATGGTGTGAGGCATGGCTGTTAACCCTGTAGACACAATAAGCTGATTGTACGGTAATTAAAAATTGCGGGGCGGTAAATATACGCTATCGCTGAACGTTTACAGTACAATATGGTTATTCAGTAATATTAGTAAGGATAGGGCATGTATTTTGTTGATCGCAGTGCTGTTGTGCTGAAACCTGCTCAGGCTTTTCTCGACTGGCTGAAAAGTACCAGTGATGATTTGCCTGAGTTAACTTTGTCACAGCTACAGAGTAATTGTACTACATTGCTGGTACCGGAATTTGAAACTCCGGAACAGGTCATTGGTTATATTGGTGAACGCTTTAATCTGATTTTTGAGGCAGAGCTGTCTGCATGGGAGGTTGAGCGTAAGCTGTGGCCGGTATTGGATATTGATCAGTTCTGGAATTTTTTTACAGTAGAAGTACATGATATGGTACTGGATCTGGTAGATACAGATATACATATATCTCCGGTATATGGTGAAGAACAGGTTTAGTATCTGATGATGGCGTGTGTTGTGCGGCTGAAGCCATCCCGATGTGCTTTTTATCTGGCGGTGATTATGCATGTACTGACACTAGTGGCTATTGTGTTCTACAGCACAGGCTGGTTGTGTCTGGTATGGCTGCTGGCATGGTTATTATCTGCATTATGGGCAGGTTATGGCTTGCGGCAAGGCAGAATCAAAAAAATTGAAATCAGCTCACAGGGGCAGGCTTCACTGCTATTTGCACAGGGCAAAGCTGCTGTACCGGCTAAACTGTGTTGCAGAGGTATTGTTATCAGAGCAAATATGATGGCTTTACACTGGCAAACTTCGCGCGGCCGCGTATACCAGCTTTTGCTACCGGATATGACCGATGCGCAGGCATGGCGAAGATTACAAGTATGGGTACGCTGGTGTCAGCCAAACAATACACAATCGGTTTTGAGGCAATCAATCTTGAATAAGGTAATCCGCAGGCTCAGGCTGAAGGATAAGAATTAGAATAATGGCAGAAAAATTTCATGCAACTGGTTTGTCCTCATGGCTGCAACATCTGGAAAATGGTGTGGCCGGCGGCGAAATTGAAATGGGGCTGGCTAGGGTAGGTGCTGTTCGTGACCGGATGGGTTTAAAGCCGGTATGTCCGCTGATTGTTGTTGGCGGAACCAATGGTAAGGGTTCGGTGTGCGCTTATCTGACACAGATTTATCATGAAGCCGGTTATCGGGTTGGTACCTTAACCAGTCCGCATTTGTTACGTTTTAATGAACGTATTGCAATTAATGGTGAAGCTGTTGCTGATGATCTGATTGTCAGTGCGTTTGAGCATATAGAGACAGCACGGGCTGAGATACCGTTAACCTATTTTGAGTTTAATACGCTGGCTGCCGTAGATGTATTTATACGTCAGCAGGTAGACGTAATGATATTGGAAGTAGGGCTGGGCGGGCGGCTGGATGCTGTCAATATATTTGATGCCGATGTGGCAGTGATTACCAGTGTTGATTTGGATCATGAGGCATTTCTTGGTGATACAGTAGAAAAAGTGGCATTTGAAAAAGCAGGCATTATGCGTGCTGGAAAGCCTGTAATTTGTGCTCAGATTCCTGTATCGCACAGTCTGTCATCGCATGCGGCAGAGGTAGGAGCAGATTTACTTTTGTTTGGCCGAGATTTTGATTGCCATAAGATGGAAATGCAGCAGTGGTCGTATCGTTTTCATCCACAAGAAAGTAGTTTATATACAGGTGAACATGCCCGTCATGCTTTACCGATACCAGTATTGCGCGGTAATTTTCAGCTTAGTAACGCGGCTTGTGCATTAACTGTGCTGGAATGTTTGTCTGAACGTTTGCCTCTGGATATTGGTGCAATTAAACGCGGCTTGTTGCGCGTACGCCATCCGGGAAGATTTCAGGTGTTGCCCGGACGACCGGTTACGGTACTGGATGTGGGGCATAACCCTCATGCAGCAAGGGCATTGCGCAGCAGTTTAATTGCTTTACCCTATGCAGAAAAACGCATGGCTGTATTCAGTATGCTGGCTGATAAAGACATTGATGCGGTTTTGGAAATTATTAAAGATCAGTTTGATTGCTGGTTGATAGCTCCGCTTGCTTTGCCGCGCGGTATGACTGTACAGGCTTTACAAGAAAAATTTATTCAGCATAATATTACTGCTGTGACAGCTTATCCTGATGTTAAGAAAGCTTATCAGGCTGCTTTATCAGAGGCCGGTGAGAATGATAGAATTGTTGTATTTGGTTCGTTTCATACAGTAGCAGAAATAATAGATTTATCTTCAAGGTAAATTCTGAAAATAGAAACGATAAGGTCAGAGGAGTTAGTGATTAATGAATGCACAGGAAAATTATGAACAGCTGAAACGGCGCAACAGGCGCCGTTTGGTAGGTGCATTAATTATGGTAGTCATTGCTGCTATATTGCTGGTTATTATGCTGAGCCGTCGCACGCCTCAGTCTGTACCGGCACCGCAGCTTGAAGTCAGAACTGCTTCGTCAGAAACAGCTTCCGGCACAGCAGGTATGGTGTCTCAGGCGAGTGTTGTGGCGCAGGCACAATCTGCTTCAGCTATAGTACTGGAACCGGTAACGGCGGCAAGGTCATCTTCGGTGAATACAACTGTCGGTTCGGGTAATGCATCTGCGGTATCTGAACATAAACAGGAAAACAGTATATCTAGACCTGTAATGCGTGAAGAAACAACACATCCTAAACCTGTCTTGCCAGCTAAAATAAATAATACACCAGTACCGCCAGAGCGGCGGCCAAATGATACTGATTCAGCAGGTATCAAACCGTCTTCTGAAAGAAAGTTTGTTGAAAAAAATAACAGACAACAAGTACATAGTGAAGCAGTACCAGTTGTTAAACCAAAACCGGTTATTAACAGAACTCCGGTAGAAACAACAGAAAAAACTAAACAGGTTCCTGTTAATACGGCAAGCAGTAACCGCCCTAAAACTGAACCTGTAACAGTAAAGCCGGCAAATAAAACACCAGCCAGTACAGTTGATACTACACCTGTAGTAAAAAACAGAAGTGAAGTTGCTAATACAGACAAAAAACCTGTGTCTGCAACACCTAAACCAATAAATAAAAATCCAGTACCCGTAAAACCGGCGGCGACAGCAAAACCGGCAAATAATACGGCAGGCGGTAAACTGACACCGCAGCAGATATTGGAAAATAAAGCAGCCGGTACGGTGTCTAAAAATTCTGCTTCCGGTCAGAATCGAGGCAATGCTACCAGTAGCAATAATAAACCGTCTTTGGAACGGACTGTAATTCAGATTGGTGCCTATACCACTGAGGCGCAGGCTAATCTGGTACAGCAAAGGCTGGCTGTTGCCGGTGTCACTACCAGTATCAGTAAAAGTCAGACTAGTAAAGGCACACTGTATCGGGTACGCAGCCAGGTTTATAATAATCGCAGTCAGGCTTTGCAAAATCTGGATAAAGTGCATGCTGCAGGACTGGACGGACTGGTAATTGGTTTATAGGAAGTTGGTATTGCATGACCCTTTTTGATGTGCTGGCTCTCGGTCTGATATTGTTAACAACCCTGGTTGCTATGATGCGCGGGCTGGTGGGCGAAATAGCTTCACTGTTATGCTGGGTGGTTGCATTTGTCGGAGCCAAGTTGCTGGCCGCACCTGTGGCTGATATGGCTTTTACGACTATGCAGCCACGGGCACTGGCTGTTTCATTATCATATGTGATGGTATTCGGTGTGTTATGGATTATTCAGCGTCTGATGCGCACAGTGATTACTTCAGCATTGAAATCGATCGGGCTTGGCGGAGTTAATCGTATGCTGGGCGCCTGTTTCGGTGCGATTAAAGGAATTATTATTGTCACTTTAGTGGTGCTGATATGTTCTTTTACTGATTTGCCGAAATCTCCTGTGTGGCGGGATTCATTTACAGCAGGCATGTTTGAAAGGCTGGCGATGGTGGCGGTGCCTTATCTGCCGTCTTTTCTTGCTGATAAGCTGAATTCACCATCGGTATAACAGCATGAACATAAGTAACCGAATACAACGCGCGTTTTTAATAACAAAAAACGCGCGTATTTATTTGTCTTGAATGGAGAAAGTAATGTGTGGTGTATTGGGTATTGTGGCACATGAACCGGTAAATCAACTTTTATATGATGGTTTACAGATGCTGCAACATCGCGGACAGGATGCTGCCGGAATTGTTACCGCTGAGGGTAATATGTTTCACATGCATAAAGGTCGCGGTATGGTACGTGATGTATTCCGTACCCGTAATATGCGTGAACTGATAGGTAATGTTGGTATTGCTCATGTCCGTTACCCGACAGCCGGAAATGCCAATTGCAGTGCTGAAGCGCAACCTTTTTATGTAAATTCCCCTTTCGGAATTGTGCTGGCACATAATGGTAATCTGACCAATACCGAGGAGTTATTTAAAAATGTCTGTTTTACTGAATTACGCCATGTAAATACCCGCTCTGATTCTGAAGTGCTACTTAATGTATTGGCACGAGAGCTGGAAAACCAGGTTGGGAATCGTACTGCACTGGCTTTATCGGATATTTTTGCCGCTGTGGCCGCACTGCATAAACGAGTGCATGGTGCGTATGGTGTGGTGGCATTAATTGCCGGTTATGGTTTACTGGCTTTTCGTGATCCACTTGGTATCCGGCCTCTGTGTCTGGGTAAAAGGGAAGAGAACGGTCATACAGATTATGTCGTTGCTTCTGAATCTGTAGTTTTCCCTAGTTTGGATTATGAGCTGGTAAGGGATGTGGCACCCGGTGAAGCTATTTTTATCAGTAATGAAGGCCAGTTATTTTCACAGCAGTGCGCACAGGCCCCTCATCTGATGCCCTGTCTGTTTGAATATGTATACTTTGCCCGCCCGGACTCTGTAATCGACGGAGTATCGGTATATCAGGCTCGTCTGAATATGGGGGTAACACTGGCAGAAAAGGTAAAACGGACACTGGATTTAGCAGACATTGATGTAATTATGCCTGTACCGGACACCAGCCGTCCCAGTGCTATGGAGCTGGCTTTGCATTTGAATAAGCCTTACCGGGAAGGACTATTTAAAAATCGTTATATCGGCCGGACATTTATTATGCCCGGGCAGGCTGTGCGTAAAAAATCTGTGCGGCAAAAGCTTAATCCGATGAATTATGAGTTTAGCGGTAAAAAAGTTCTGTTGGTAGATGATTCTATTGTACGTGGTACAACCAGCCGGGAAATTGTGGATATGGTGCGTGAAGCAGGAGCGATAAAAGTTTACTTTGCTTCCGCCGCACCGGCTGTATTGTTTCCGAATGTTTATGGTATTGATATGCCAACCCGGGAAGAATTGATTTCATACCGGCGTAATGCAGAGCAGGTGGCTGCGGAAATTGGTGCCGATGGTGTTGTATTTCAGGATTTGGATGATTTGAAAGAGGTAGTTTTAAAGCTGAATCCGCAAATTGAAGGTTTTGACAGTTCTTGCTTTGACGGCCGTTATATTACGGGCGATGTTGATGAAGCTTATCTGCAACATCTTTCTGAGAATAAAAATGCATTAGCCACTTCTTTTGTGGTTCCCAGTTTGATTGAACACAGTGTCAGTGTGCAGGAAGATGAGGATGAAGAAGAATAAACTGATATTTTAAATTCTGCGGCGAATCGGATAAATAACAGAATTACTGAATGTTCGATTTTTCAATGGATTTAAAGAGATAATCATTTTGTAAACAGACAGTAATCAATAAAGCAGCCTTAATGGCTGCTTTATTTAGTAGGGCAGATTTAATTAAAGCTTTTATCTGCTCGGCAGTATTTAATAATCAATAATAACTTTCATAGCTTTTTCATCTGCTGCATGCTTAAAGACATCATAAGCTTTTTCCAGTTCATTAAAGTGGAAGTGGTGAGTAGCCAGCTTTTCCATCGGCAGTTTGCCTGAGCAA
Organism: Snodgrassella sp. W6238H11; assembly: GCF_016100525.1. NCBI lineage: Bacteria > Pseudomonadati > Pseudomonadota > Betaproteobacteria > Neisseriales > Neisseriaceae > Snodgrassella > Snodgrassella sp. W6238H11. The sequence goes on from NZ_JACFSH010000002.1 coordinate 310,988, forward strand.
CAGGTTTTCAGCAACATGCCGGTAGTGTTGGCATTAACCAGACCTGTGGTAATGGTAAGATTTTTAATCCAGAGTTTTTCCAGCTCAAAGTTGACTGATTGCCCATGTACACCTACGTTAGCCAAGTGTCCGCCTTCTTTTACCACGCGCTGACAGATATTCCATGTGGCTTCAAGCCCTACAGCTTCCATAGCGCAGTCTACTCCGCGGCCGCCGGTGTACTCCAGAACACGCGCCACCGCGTCTTCACTGGCAGAATTAATGATTTGCGTGGCACCCAGCTCTTTTGCCATATGCAGGCGGTTATCATCCATATCAATCATGATAATCTGGGAGGGAGAATATAATTGTGCGGTTAATAGGCAACTCATTCCTACCGGGCCGGCACCAACAATGGCTACTGTATCGCCGGGTTTAACATCACCATATTGCACGCCGATTTCATGTGCAGTAGGTAAGGCATCTGACAACAAAACGGCCACATCTTCATTTAAATTTGCCGGTAATCGGTAAAGTGAATTATCTGCAAAGGGAGTACGTACGTATTCAGCCTGAGTACCATCAATCATGTAGCCCATAATCCAGCCGCCACCACTCTGGCAATGTGCATAAAGCTGTTTCTGACAGTTTTCACAAGTACCGCAGCGGCTGACACAGGAAATAATGACTTTATCGCCTTTTTTAAAGTTTTTAACCGCACTGCCTGTTTCTTCAATAATACCAATCCCTTCATGCCCGAGAATGCGACCGTTGAATTGACCGTCTTTTTGAATGGCGGTTTGTTCAATTTCCGGATTTTTTCCTTTCCAGATACCCAGATCGGTACCGCAAATAGTTGTCCGGGTTAAACGAATGATTGCATCAGTTGGTTCGATAATAACTGGTTTAGCCCGTTCTTCAAAACGAATATCACCTGCTCCGTAGTACACCATTGCTTTCATGTTGTTTACTCCATAAACTATTGAAAAATAATCCAGATATCTTTCTGGAAACCTCTTGATATGATTGTAGTGCAAAGAGATTCATACCACAATTTACCTGAGTATTTTCTTTAAAAGGTTTGTCGGAATATTAATTTGCCTCAAGTTTGAGCGATTTATTGCTATAAAGATAAATAGAATTATGTCATAATAGATAGTTTGAAATAATAATAAATATAAAGTTCAAACATACACTACTGGCTGGAAAAGCAGTCTGAAAAAATCCGCAGACTAACTACGGATTTTTATGTTAAATCACTAAATTATTAAATTATTTTTTTCGATACGGGTTTGCCATCCAAACCTTCCATCATGTCGGATAATTCGTCTGCATGATCTTCTTCTTCAGCAAGAATATGTTCGAGTATGCGTTTAGTAGTGGTGTCATAATCGCTGACATACATAATGGCCTGCCGGTAAAGATCAATCACAATACGTTCTGCAATCAAATCTGACTCTACCATATCCCGTAAAGTTTCTCCCTCAATATATTCTGTCGGTGAACGCTGAATAAACACATCCGGATTCAAATCCGGTTCACCGCCAAGCTGGGTGATACGTTCAGCCAGCATAGCTGCATGTTTTTGTTCTTGCTCTGCATGTTCCATAAATTCTTCTTTAACGGCATCCATAAACAGGCCGGTTGCCATGTAGTAATGTCGCAGATAACGCAGTACACATACCCATTCTGAAGCCAAAGCTATATTAAGCAGTTCGATTACCCGTTCTACATCCAGCTCATAAGTAGAAGTAATCGGTCCGTCTTCATAATTTTTGCGTGCATTTTCCCTTAATTCTTCAGTGGTGCTGAATTTAATATCTCTTTTTAGCGGTTTGCGTTTGTTCATGCTTATCTCCTTATTTATCTAAACAAGTTACGGTTTGTTGCCTTGTGTTCCTTTTATAACGGTAACTGATTGTATAAGTTGTTGTCTATGAAAGTATTTTTAATATAAGTAATAATTAGCTGAATTTAATCGCATATTGTTTATTTAAATTTTTTCTTCTAAATATTTAATATATCAAGTCAAATATAATTAATTTATAAAGCATATATTTATGTTTTATGAGTAAAAAATTTAAAAAATATTATTCTTTATGCGTAAAAATCCTATTTTTTTTAATGAGATACTGCTTTAATGCCTTTCAGAGCAAGTATTTCGCCGGTTTAAATCAATAATGTAAATTAAGCTATAAATTATTTATTTGGTATATTTATTTATAATTTACCAATCTGAAATTAAATACATAATAGTACGGAATATTAAAATAGATAAAAAAAATCTTATTTAGTTAATAAATATATAGACAAGTAAATCAGTAATTTAGACCATGTATCATGCCTGAATGCTAAACCCGAACTGAATAAGCAAATCAATGTTCATTAAGGTTATCAAGAAATATTAATAAAAATGAAATTTAAATTTTTATATTTATTTTTCAAATTAAGATAAAGGAACAGCCAGTATGAAACATTCAGCTTTAATGCTTAAATCCATAGTGATTGCTGTTTCATTTGCTTTAACGGCATGTGGTGGCGGTGGCAGTGGTGTTCATTCTAATTCTACGGAAACTGGCGGTAAACCGGGCGGAACCGATCCCGGTACCGGAAACCAGACACCGGGAGACGGAGAAAATACACCGAATGTGCCTTCACCCGTTAATCCTCCTCCGGTTACTCCTCCTCCGGTTAATCCTTCACCAGTTAATCCAGATCCAGACAAACATGAGCCGGTTGATCCGACTCCGATAGATCCGGCTGATAATATTCCTGTTCCTTCATCCAATCCGTCGAGAATGGACAGTACCGAATCAGCAATAAAAGTTCCGTTGAGTAAAAACCAGTATCCCCGCAGTGTATACGGTGAGGATAATACACAGGCTAACCTGCTAAATCTGAAAGATGCACGGGATCAGGAGCTGGATGGTAAGGGGGTGAAGGTCGGTATTGTTGATTTGCCAATCGATGTTAATCATCCGGCTTTACCTGACAATGTTGTTGATCTGGGACAGTTCGGGACACCTTATAACGGTAAAGTTTACCCGCATGGTGATGCGGTAGCTTTAAATATTGCCGGTAAAGATGTCAGGGGTAAAAAAATCGGAATTGCTCCGGAGGTGCAAATTTATTCAGCCAGTGCAACAGATAGCCGCGGGCCGGGATTAATCAATTTACTGGCTACCATAAATTCGTTTAATGCGCTTGATAAGGCTGGCGTGAAAATCGTCAATAACAGTTATGGCGCTAATTATTATAGTAATAAGCAATGGTATACTAATATAGCTAAAGCTTATTTAAATGCAGATAATCCTGCTGATAAATCTGCATCCTATATTGGTCGTTTTGTTTCACTGGTTCAGGATGATATGCTGTTTATCTGGGCAGCTGCCAATGACGGGCAAAGTCAGCCCAGTATTGAATCGTTATTTCCTTTAATTGAACCTGAATTGCAGAAAGGCTGGATTGTTGTTGCTGGTGTAGATAGCGACAATACAATTGAAAAGTTTTCCAACAGATGCGGCGATGCTAAAAATTGGTGTATGGTGGCTTATTATCAGTATCAGATTGCTAATTTATACGCAAAGCCCGGCGATGATATTAATGCATTGCCACTAACCAGTATCACAGGCACTTCATTTTCGGCTCCCCAGGTTACTGCCGCTGCGGCACTGGTTAAACAAAAATATCCCTGGATGACCAATAATAATTTGCGAACCACACTACTGACTACGGCCACTGACCTGGGCGCTAAAGGTGTAGATTCGGTATATGGCTGGGGACTGCTGAATATTGGTAAGGCGGTTAACGGACCGGCACAATTTGCCTTCGGTGATTTCTCAGCAAATGTAACCGACGGCAGCTATGTATTCAGTAATGATATCAGCGGGCAAGGCGGGCTAATCAAAGACGGTACCGGAACACTGATATTGCAGGGTAATCATACTTATCAGGGTAAAACGCAGATTAATTCTGGTACGCTGGCCGTAAATGGCAGTAGTCAGTCTGCAACGCAAATTGGTAAAGATGCTGCTTATCTGGTTAAAGGCTTCACTGGTTCAGTAGATAATGCAGGTACTTTTATTAGTCGGGATGCCACTGTTAATGGTAGTTTTAACCAGACGGCAGCGGGTACTTTTCAGACCAGCCTTGGTAGCCGAACTACTGTCAATGGTACTGCCAGTCTGGCTGGCAGATTATATTTCGATGCGCTTAAAGCCGGTTTTGTGCCACAGACAGGGATAAAAGTAGCTGTTATTAATGCACAAAAACGCTTGGGTGAATTTGACTCAACTGAATTTTCCGGCGGAATTCTGCTAGATGGTAAAACGGTTTACGATGATAATAATGTAGATTTTGATATTACCCGTATTCCTGCACAAAAAGCTGTTATGAATAATGGTCTGTTAACTCGCAGTATTGCTGATCCGGCAATAGAGTCTGCTGCCAAAGCTGTGGATACGGCTTTCAGCCAGCTGGATGGTATACCCGCAGCGGACCAATATAGTGAACAGGATAAAGAATTATTCGATGGTGCGGCCAGAATTCAGAATGTACAGTCCGCTCAGAGTTTAAGGCGGTCGTTATATTCTTTATCCGGTGCGGTTTACAGTAACGCTAATATGGTCAGCACTCTAACATTAGGAAAACTGAATAGTGACTTTATGTCATCAATTCAGAATAACTCTGATGAGGTTAATGTGATTATGGAATTTAATCATTCACAGAATCGCTGGAACCCCACTGTTGTTAGAGGAAAACAGAATACTAATAGCGGTATATTCGGTATCAGTAAAAAATTTGGTAACGGATTATCTGCAGCGCTGGCCTATACTTTTCAAAATACCGGCTGGAATGAACAATATGGCAATGCTGATATTAAAACCAATGGTTTAATTGCTGGTTCATTTTATGCGCCAAACCGATGGAACGGTGTCTACATATCCGGCAGCTTTGGATACAACCGTTTTTCCAATGATGTCAACCGGCGAATATGGCTGGGTGAGTCGTCAGAAGCTACAGGAGCGAAAGCTAAAGGTAACGTATGGCAACTGGCTTTTAAAGGAGGTAAAGCATTTTATCTGAATCAATTGATTCTGACACCGCAGCTAGGTCTGAGATATGATTATTTGCAACAGAATCATTTTAGCGAAGAGGGGGCAAGCGGTTATGGTTTATATGCCCGAAAGCTTAATAAAGGCGTTGTAGCTGGTTCGGCCAGTATTCTTACTCAATATCGTTTTGGTATACGGGATACTGTGTTTGATATTTTCGGACTGCTGGGTATTGAGCATGATTTTCGCGACAGAGAATATGCAATGCGCGGAGGTTTTGCCGGAATACACGGAAATGAACGTTCCGGTAAATGGGCTTCAGCAAAAACACGCTGGAATGCTGCTGTAGGTGGAAATGTACAGATCAGCCATAATCTAAAAGCAGGTATTCAGTATCAGTATGAAAATGGCAGCCACTGGCACAGTAATTCAGGAATGGCAAACTTAAAAATCACTTTCTGATTATGATAAGTAGTAAAACGGATAATCAACCGGATTTCAGGCTAACTAAAATTCTTTTTTAAGAAATTAAAATTTTAATTTAACAGAATGCTGTCTGACTTGAGGATTTATTGTCGATGTTAAGTTAACAAATAAATGTATAATGTAATGGCTAAAATGAAAAAATCAGGCGTTAAAAAAAATTTATATAGTGGTAAGTAAAACATCAGTAATTATAAATTTATTTTTACCGGATTAATCCTATGATTATTAAAATAAATACTAAAGCCTTTTATGCTTTTATTATGACACTTCCAATATTGATTATAGTAATTGGTATTGATGCTTATAATATTTATATAAATAGAATAACAGTTTCTCTGATAATTCTGAATATTATAACTATTTTCTATCCGATATTTAAAATCAAGGATGAATTTGAAAAAATAGGAGGATTTGGCAATTATATTATTGAAATTACTTCTGAGTGCCTGACAAAAGAAAAAAAAGGAAATAAGACATGCTTTGAATGGCAGGATTTTTATTCAGTAATTAAATTTCACAATAGAATTTATTTGTATTTAAAGAGAAAAAACTCTATCAGATCATATAGACGTTTAATATATTTGGATAGAAAAGACTTTAGCAGTAAAGATGAGTTTGATGCCTGCTTCGAAAATTGTAATACCTATATAAAAAAGCAAAAGTATAAAAATTTGATTAATTTGTAAAAAAACCACAAATAATTTACTTAAAATTAACAGTTATTTATGAGGAAATTTTTTTATTCTGTTTTTTAATGAAGTGAGAAAAATAGAATAGATAAAAAAGAATAAAATTTTAGTAATGTAAATTGATTTCTGACTATATATAAAAAAAGAACCCGGCATTTAAAAATTTATAAGCCGGAATGTAGGAGAAAAGCTTATAAACAAAATGACCGGGTCAGGGAAATAAATAGCTTAGATATTCAGATATTAATAATATCAGTCAAATTAATTTATGTCTACAAATATTTTCTTATTATTACTGAAATATACAAAATATTTTGAATATAGTTTTGATATATATATAAATATTTTTAAAACTGTGTTATGAATGATGTTAAATCAGAAATTAATGTAATGTCTAATATTGTAAATTACTGATTTTTATTTTAATTTTTTTATATAAGCCGACTTATTAATATGTGCTGGGAAATAGCTTTTAGTGTCAAGAAGCTGGTTGAAGCAGGAAATAAAAACTTTACCAGATATATCATTAGGTATTTATTTGCATAATAAGCTGAATGCCAGACATAAATTTATTCAAATAAGGTTAGCTATGCTTTTTTATTGCTGTTTTAATGAGTATGTAGCTATTTTTTATATTTTTTAATATTTTAGGGTAATTGTAAGATATTGAGTATTTAAATTTATTTTGGCTATACTGATTGGATTATGCAATATTGGTTTATAAGGGAATTTTGCGAATATGGCTATTTTATCTGGAGCCAGAACAGTCCGGAAGGTGGCCTGTGATCATCGTCAGAGTATTCTGGCATTTAGCACAGGTAAGAATGCTGTTGCTGCGTATCTGGCAATCAGGGATAGTTTTACTGAGATTTATCCCTATTATTTGTATCTGGTGCCCGAGCTGGAATTTGTAGAAGAACAGCTTGATCTATATGAACGCCAGTTTAATTTCAAAATTACCCGTTTGCCGCATCCTGCACTGTATCAGATGCTCAGTGCACATGTTTTTCAGCCACCATCTAATATATCTGTGATTGATAAGGCAAATTTGGTGAATTTTGATTTTGCCGATATCCGCCGGATGATGTGCAGAAAATTTAATTTACCGTCCAATACACCGGTAGCGAATGGTACCAGAGTGGAACATAGTTCCAAACAGCGCCTGAGTATGCAGAGACACGGATCGATTGTGAAAAGTCAGAGTCAGTATTATCCAGTATGGGACTGGAAAAAAGGGGATTTGCTCCGCTGTTTTAAGCAGCATAACATCAGGCTGGGAAGTGATTACAGGGTGTTTGGCTGCTCATTTGATAGTCTGGATTTACGTTTTTTGTTACCTGTTAAAGAACTCTATCCGAAGGATTACCGAAAAATTCTGGAGTATTTTCCGCTGTGTGATTTAGAAATTTATCGCTGGGAATGTGCTAATGGAAAAAGATAAAACAATGAAAATTAAAGTATCTGCACAATCTGTTTATAACAGAGGAAGGCAGAGAGGTAAATCCGAACCAGTTTCATGTTCAAAGCATGCTGACAGGAATACAGATGCAGATGCATTAGAACAGATGAGAGAGCTGAAAGAAGAATTTCAACAGGTTAAAAAAAATCCTGCGCAGCTCAGACAAAGGGTGACTGACAGTGAATACTGGTGTGCTGTCTGTTTTCAGACCTATGAACAGTTGATGGTTTTTCTTGGTGAAATAACAGTACCGGTTTTTGAAAATAAGTATATTGACGGGCAGTTACTGGCACAGAAAATGGGTATTGAACTACCCCCTGGCGAAGTGAGATTTCGTTTGCCCGGTTATATTGATAAAGATTTCCAGGAGTTAGCAGAAAAAGAGAAATAGAAATCTGTGCATATAACTGCCGTTGGAACCGGATAACAGCTCTGTTTTTCTGAACAGAGCTGTTTTATTGAGTACATTTATACAATAGCCGTGCGTTTATCCCATTCTTTGCTCAGACGTTTTGCTGAAACCGGATAGGGTGTTTTCAGCTCCTGAGCAAACAGGGAGACGCGAAGTTCTTCCAGCATCCACCGGAATTCGGCAATGGCAGCAGGTACTGGCTGATTTTGTTGCCGGTATTGCTGTACTTTTTTTTGCCAGGTATCAGTAAGTTCCTGAATGTCGTTTTCCCGTGCATTATCACGTGCCGGATTACTGCCGTATTTATCCATACGTCTGAGCATGGCTTGCAGATAAACCGGCAGGCGCGGCCACTGCTGCCATGGTGTGGCACTGGCAAAACCCGGATAAACCAGACTGTTCAGATGCTCACGCAGAAGCGGGGTTAACGGGTGTTTACCCAGATGGCTGCTGACTTCAGTATAAGCCTGCGCTGTTTGCAGGGCATATTGATTAACAGCTTCTTTAACTGCCGGTAAACGGCTGCGGGCACGTTTTATCTGTTCTTTAAAAGCTCTTTCATCACGCGGCAGTTCATCTTCACCTATCAGAGCCCGATCCAGAACGGCATGAGTCAGGTCTTCACGCAAAGTATCAGTACCCAGGTGTTTAAGCAGCATGGCGATTTGAGTGAAGTCGGGCAGACCTTTATTCAGGTCTTTAACCTGTTCTTTCAGTTGCAGACTCATCAGAGCAAGTACGCCGCTGCGGTGTGCCTGTTCGGCAGCCGCCGCTGTATCAAACAGCCTCAGGGAAATACTGCCGTTTTTTTGCAGTTGCAGGCCGAGATAGCCGGTAAGCTGTTGCTGAGCTCGGGCAAATTTGATGCTTTCCGGTAGTTTACCTATATCCCAGCTGGTAATGTTATCTCGCTCAAACTCATTGCTGTTGTCACGGAAAGTAACTGCAGCCGCCTGTCCGAGCTGCTGTTGAAGGCTGATAAGATCACGACCGCTGGCCAGTTCTGTGCCGCTGTCATCAATCACCTGAATATTGAAATAACAATGTGCCGGCAGTTGCTGGGTTTGCCAGTGTTCGACGTCTATCTGGTTAAGCAGACGCATGTCTCCGGCCTGACGGGCAATGGCATGTGCCAGCTGAGGCAGTAAAGGCGCATTGATATCGGGATGATTGCTGAGAAATGTAGTGATGAAATCAGGTACAGGCACGCAGATCCGGCGAATTTGTTTGGGTAAAGCTTTTATCAGTAACTGCAGCTTTTCTCGAATCATGCCGGGAACCAGCCATTCCAGTCTGGATGCATTGATGCGGTTAAGCAGTGGCAGAGGCACAGCTATAGTGACACCGTCAAACGGATGATGGGGTTCGAAACGGTAGCTGAGCGCACAGCGACCGTCTGTAGTATCAAGGTATTCCGGAAACTGGCTTTCAGTAACATTACTGGCTGCATGTTGCATCAGGTCGTCACGGCTCAGATACAATAGTTTCGGATTTTCTGCCTCAGCCTGTTTACGCCACATTTCAAAGGTACGGATATCAGCCAGCGGCAGAATACGACCTTTGTTTTCTACATTTGCCGGCAGACGCTGGTCGTAGAAACTGAACAGTGCTTCTTCATCTACCAGTACATCCTGCCGGCGTGATTTATGTTCCAGTTCGGTGATTTCTTCGATCAGTTGATGGTTATGCCGGAAAAAAGCTGCTTTAAGATCGCATTCCTGCGCTACCAGTGCACTGCGAATAAAGATTTCGCGTGCTTCTTTGGCATTGATGCGCCCATAGGCAACCGGGCGGCGGGGCAAAACAGTGAGACCGTAAAGAGTGATGCGTTCACTGGCCACCACTTCACCGCGTTTCTGTTCCCAGTGGGGTTCAAAATAATGATAGCGCAGAAGATGAGGTACTTCGCTTTCAATCCATTCCGGTTCAATCTTGCCGACATCACGGGCATATAGTCGTGAGGTCTCGGTTAGCTCAGCAGCAATAATCCATTTAGGCTTACTTTTAAACAGAGCGGATGCCGGAAAAAGGTGAAAATGAATTCCTCGTGCACCGGTATAGTCGTGGCCTTCGGGGCTTTTCAGTCCGACATTGGCTATTAGTCCGGTCAGCAGAGCACGGTGAATTTGTTCGTAGCTGGCTTCTTTTACCTGTTGCCGTTGCTGACGCTGCTGCCGGCGGACGATTTGCTGCCGTTTGAGTTTTGCGGATAAATCCTGATCACTATTGTCAGTTATGGCTGGCTGGGAATGATTGTCCGGTAATTGCCGGTAAGCTCCGGCCTTATCGGTAAGTTCCATATCTATGGCAATTTGTGCCAGCTGGTGATGCAGCTCGCGCCATTCGCGCATACGCAGATGAGAAAGAAAATATTGATGACACCACTGCACCATCTGACGATTGGATAACCCTTTGTCACGTTCGCGCTGATAGGAATCCCAGATATTCAGATAGGCGAGAAAATCCGACTGCTTATCGTTAAAACGTTCATGTGCTTTGGCAGCAGCTTCACGAGCTTCCATTGGTCGTTCACGCGGATCCTGAATCGACAGCGCAGCCACAATAACCAGCATTTCGGCAACGCATTGCAAGCGTTTCCCCGCCAGCAGCATGCGGCTAATACGCGGGTCTACTGGCAGACGTGCCATTTGCTCACCAAGTTTGCTTAGCTGATTATGTTCATTTACTGCGCCCAGTTCGAGCAATACCTGATAGCCGTCATTGATATAGCGCTGGTTAGGTGCTTCGAGAAAGGGGAATGCATTAACATCGCCGAGTTTCAGGCTGATCATGCGCAGGATTACAGCCGCCAGATTACTGCGGATAATTTCCGGATCTGTAAAGGCAGGGCGCTGATTAAAATCTTGTTCGCTGTAGAGGCGTATACAGATACCGGCGGCAACGCGACCGCAACGGCCGGCGCGCTGATGAGCCGCAGCCTGACTGATAGGTTCGATATGCAGTTGTTCGACTTTAGCCCGGGCTGAATAGCGCTTTACCCGTGCCAGTCCGGTATCGATAACATAACGGATACCGGGTACGGTGAGTGAGGTCTCGGCAACATTGGTAGCCAGTACGATACGCCGCTGACGACTATTGGGATGAAAGATTTTATGCTGTTCGGCTGCTGACAGGCGTGCAAATAGAGGCAGAATCTCATCATTGCGACGCAAAGGTGATTGCTGTAATGCATGTGCTGCTTCGCGAATTTCTCTTTCACCCGGCAGAAAAATCAGAATATCACCTTCACCTTCTCGTGCCAGCTCATCTGCGGCATCGACAATGGCATCATTGATTTCTATTTCAGCTTCGTCTGCATCTGTGGTGTGCAACGGACGGTAACGTACTTCTACGGGATAGGTACGTCCGGATACTTCAATCACCGGTGCTGCTACACCGTTCTGTGTGAAATGTTTACTAAAACGTTCGGCATCAATCGTAGCTGAGGTAATGATGACTTTCAGGTCCGGGCGCCGTGGCAGCAGTTGTTTGAGATAACCAAGCAGAAAATCAATGTTCAGGCTGCGTTCATGCGCTTCATCAATGATGATGGTATCGTAAGCACTGAGAAAGCGGTCAGTCTGGCTTTCTGCCAGCAAAATGCCGTCAGTCATCAGCTTGATGTAGCTTTCCGGCGCGGTTTTGTCATTGAAGCGCACTTTATAGCCGACATGCTGTCCGATCCGGCTATGCAGTTCTTCAGCAATTCGTTCAGCTACTGAGCGTGCGGCCAGCCGCCTTGGCTGAGTGTGACCAATCAGTCCGGCTACACCTCGGCCTAGCTCAAGACAGATTTTCGGTAACTGGGTGGTTTTACCGGAACCGGTTTCACCACAAACGATTACGACCTGATGCTGACTGATTGCCTGCTTGATTTCTTCGCGTCTTTCATGCACAGGCAAAGTGTTATCGTATTCGGGTACAGGCAGTCCGGCCAGACGTTGCAGATAAGCCTGATGAGAGCGCTGGTAACGGCTGTTTACTTTTTCCTCGCCACCGAAACGGGCAGGATTTTTACAGGCTCGATACAGGTAATAGCGGTCTTTACTCAGGATTTGGTTAAGTTCGTATACAGACATGGCACAGAGATTGCCGGAAAATTAGTAGTGTGTGTATTATACCAAATCTGCCAAAACTGCTTTTTTACAGGCATTCCATGGCAGATTTATATCTCAGAATCAGATAAGGATATAGATGAATAACCAGATAATAAGAATACAGATTTTTGATTGCTATGCGGAATAATTATTAAGTCTGGGCAGGAAAGCAGCAGGAAAATTATTTTAATAAACACGCTGGTACTAAGTTATGCAGAATAGCATAACTTTCAGTTTGGCTTTTGGCTTTGAATCTATGCGTTTTTAGTGATGCGGGTGTTGCCGGCGCCAGATTTTCGCGCCAATCATAATAAATACGCCAAACAGAAAAGTACACACCAGCCCCATAAAAATAAGCATAATCCGTGCCATTGACATCCGTACGGCAGCATCATCTCCCAAAAACAGCCAGATAAACCATGCAGCCAGTACGACAAACAAAGCAATCATGGCAGTAATCAGCCCCGTCATTTTGCGTGAACCGGGGGTATTATTGTTTTGCATAATAAAGCCTGCTAGAAGTGATGGATAACAAGAGGTTTCCCTTTATGGCTGACAACTTCTGTATCCAGATTAAATATTGTTTGAATATGGTCTACAGTAATAATATCTTCTGGTGTACCTTGCATAACAATCTGCCCGTCTTTAAGAGCAACAATATGGTCAGCATAGGCTGCTGCCATGTTGATGTCGTGAACCACCATAATGGTAGCCAGCCCCTGTTCACTGGTCAGCTGGTGTAATAAACGCATCAGCTCACGTGCATGATACATATCCAGATTGTTAAGCGGTTCATCAAGAATAACATGTTTGGTTTGCTGGCAGAAAGTCATGGCTACCAGTGCGCGCTGGCGCTGTCCGCCGGAAAGTGCACTAAGATAACGCTGTTGCAATGGTTCCAGCTCAAAGCGCTGTAAAGCCTGATCAACAATTTGCTGGTCTTCTGCTGTGATGCGTCCTTGATTATGCGGATAGCGGCCAAACAGTAATAAGTCACGTACGGTAATACGGCTCTGTATGTTGTTCTCTTGCGACAATATAGCCAGTTTTCTGGCTATGGCAGTTGATTTGCTGTGGCTGACTTCAAGTTCATCAATATGGATATTGCCTTCCTGTAAAGGTTGCAGGCGGGCAATCAGCGAGAACAATGTAGATTTACCTGCACCATTGGGACCAATCAGCGCAGTAATGCTTTTATCTGGAATATCAAGATTAATATCGCGGAGAATGGGTGTACCGTTGATGTGGTGGTTAACATTTTTTATGGTAATCATAATGCTGTCAGGTTAAATCGGTGCAAAAAATGGTGATGATAAAAAGCTACTGTTGCAGCTTAGCGTTTGCGTTTTAATACCAGCCACAGAAACACAATGCCGCCGCAAAATTCAATAACCGCACTCAGTACGCCCTGCATACCAAGCAGCTGCTCAAATATCAGCTGGCCGCTGACCAGTACCAGTGCCGCAACCAGAAATGCTGCCGGCAGCCGCAGTTGATGTTTCATATCGGGGGTGCAGGTATTAACCAGTGCACATATCAGTAAACCGAAAAAACTGACCGGACCGACCAGTGCAGTGGAAACTGAAACCAGCAGAGCAATCCATAACAAAATGCTGTGGCTCAGCCGTCCATAGTTAATACCCAGTGCTATAGAGGCATTGCGTCCGAGCATTAGAACATCGAGCTGATAGCGCATCCGCCAGATCCAGACTGTACTGAACAGCATGATACTCATGCCGATAATCAGCATGGTGACATTGACGGAGGTAAACTGGGCAAAATAACTGGTTTGAGCAACCGTAAACAGAGTAGGGTCAATCAGGCGTTGCAACAGACTATTGAAACTACGAAACATGACTCCGAAAATCATACCGGTGAGTATCAGTCGAGCCAAGTCACCGTTACTGTTCCGGGTTAAAGTGCGAAACAGCAGGAGCGAGGCAACCATCATTATGGGTGCTTCGATAACAAATTTGCTCAGCACACTCATACTGGTGAATCCCACTGCACCGAATACAAACAAAGTAATGGTTTGCAGTAACAGATAAAGCGAATCGTAGCCAAGTAATCCCGGTGTAAGAATAGGGTTATGGGTCAATGTCTGGAAAAGTAAAGTGGATACACCAACTGCGTAGGCAACAGTAAGCAGCATCAGCAGCTTTTTACCGCGCAGTTGCAACACAAAATCCCAGCTTCCTTTAACGCCATATGTCATAAACAGAATACTGGCAATAATTAACAGAATACCGAGCACACCGAAAAAACGTGCACCGGAGCGGTGTGACGGCATGGTGGAATTAAACTGCATGTACAGAAGGCTTTCTAAACAGCAAATACAGGAAAATCACGGTTCCGACGATACCGAAAATCAGAGACACCGGTATTTCATAAGGCGGGTCGATAGTGCGGCCGATAATGTCACAGATCAGCAGAGCGTTGGCACCCAGTAGTGCAACTGCGGGCAGATTCTGACGTAAACGGTCACCTGCCAGCCGGGAAATAATATTAGGCACTACCAGCCCGATAAAAGGAATCTGTCCGACTGTTACCACGACAATGGCAGTAATCATGGCTACGGTAATCAGGGAAATCCACATCATTTGTGCATAATTGATACCGAGGCTGGTGCTGATATTCTGTCCCAGTCCGGCAATGGTAAGCCGGTCAGCCAGAAAATAAATAACTAATGTCATCAGACCGGTAATCCACAGCAATTCGTAACGTCCGGCGAGTACTGCAGAAAAATCACCGGCAAACCACACCGCCAGCAATTGCAGGGTATTGGTTTCCACGCCGATAAAATTCACCAGTGCTTCAATAATACTGCCATAGATTATGCCGATTAGCGGAATCATCAGTTGCCGGTGTGCAGGCAGACGCCGAAATAAAAATAAAAACAGCGTCATCCCCAGCAAAGCAGCCAGACTGGCGCAGCTCATTTTGGTCAGCTGACTGGCCTGCGGCAACCAGATGGAGACCAGTAATACCCCAAGTGCTGCACTTTGGGTAGCACCAACCATACCCGGTTCCAGAAAACGATTGCGCAATACTATCTGTAACACCATACCCGCTACGGCCAGTGTGGCTCCGGTGAGAATGATCGCCAGAGAACGGGGTAGACGGCTATACAAAAGCAAAGAACGGGTATCACTACTGATAAACAGATCACCCCAATGAAAAGAAGCTGCACCAATACTAATGCTGATAATCAGTAAAATAGGTAACAGCAAAAAATTGATTGCATTAATCTGAGAGGAACGAAGCATATGACAGAAAAAAATACAGACAACAGGTTTACGCTAATACTGCATATTTATGCAGCATAGCGAAACCTGATTATCGTGAATAAAACTCCGGCTTAGTGTGACATTGCCGCTTTAATATTGGTCAGATCAGTTTTCATTTGCTGTACACCGCCTGCGGCCAGATAAGATGCGCTGCTCAGATAAATAATGTGACCTTCTTTCCATGCTTTAGACTGACGTACCAGATCATTATTCAGTACAGCCTGAGCGGTTTTACCTTCTTCGCCGATGGCAGCAGTACGGTCAATAACGAATAACCAGTCCGGATTGATTTTCTGCACGTATTCGAAAGAGACAGACTGACCATGCGGAGAAGCCGGAATGCTGGTATCTGCAGCCGGTACGCCAACCTGAGTATGAATCCAGCCAAAGCGAGAAGAAGAACCAAATGCTGAAAGTTTGCCGGCATTAACCATCAGAATCAGACCAGTGCCTTTTCCTTTGGCTGCCTGCTGAGTTTCATTAAGCAGATTCTGGATATCATCATGCAATTTTTTCGCTTCTGCTTCTTTCTTAAACAGCTTACCGTAGCTATCAAGCATTTTCATGCCATCGCCAATTAAATCCTGTCCGCTGTCAGACATATCGATAGTGGGAGCAAGAGCCGCGAGTTCATCATATTTCGGAGCGGTACGACCGGCGATAATAATAAGCTGTGGTTTCAGTGCATTAAGTGCTTCCATATCCGGTTCAAATAAAGTACCGGTATTGTTTACCGTTTCCAGAGTTTGCTGCAGATACGGTACCAGCACTTTTTTCGGGGCACCGATAACCGGCACCTTCAATGCCTGTAAATCATCCAGTGTAGCCATATCAAATACCACGACTTTAGACGGATTCTCCGGTACGGTTATTTCTCCGCGGGCAGTATTTATTGTCACTGTTGGTCCGTTAACAGCAGTTGCAGCAGCAGACGAAGCATTACTGGCAGTGTGATTCTCATTGTTTTTTTCACCACAGGCAGAAAGCAGAGACAAAGTTAAAACAGACAAAGCAAGAGGTTTCCAGCAAGATTTAATCATTTTTCAGTATTTCCTATCATTATCGTTTGCATTAATTATACCGCCTGAACAAGGCTAAAGTTAATTTTCTTGAGCAGGTATCTATTTATCAATAAATCTGTGTCGTGTTTCATGATAACTATCTTCATTTTCTCCCTGACGCCAGTAGGGGACAGCATAATGGCGCTGAGGCGGTAATTGCCACTGTGTACACAGCAATTCACGCAGTGACTTAATCAGTGCTGCTTCACCGGCAACCCAGGCAAAGTCATCATCATTCAACGGGGCAAAACTGCTTATATGCTCTACTACAGCAGGAATCTGGCTCAAATCACCAAAAAAGGTATGCAGATGCATTTTTTCAGGTAACGGGAGTGATGCTGGCAGATCTTCTGCCTGCGGTAATAACAGCACAACGTCACCGCTCGCATCTGCGGCAATATCTGCCAGCAGAGATTCAATTGCCGGAAGAGCTGTAATATCACCGGCAAATAAATAGCGTGTCGCTGTTTTCAGCATCGGATTCGGCCCGCCGGGGGAAGAGATTCCAAGAATATCTCCAGCCTGAGCATGCTCGGCAAAAGATGAAGCGGGTCCGGTGTCTCCGTGTTTGACAAAATCAATACTTACCGTACACGTCTGTGCATCATAATTGCGAATAGTATAGGTACGCACAATCGGTTTATTATCCGGCTCAGTCCAATTAAAACCATGACCGGAAAACTGGGGTAATTGCGGTGTTATCTGACCATCCGGTGCCAGAAATATTTTGATATGGGCACCATTATACTGATGCGGATAATCGGTCAGCTCCGGACTATGCAAAACCAGCCGGCGTAAATTCGGGCTCAGATCGATAATATCCTGAACGCGTGTCAGATAAGCCTGATGTGGTGAACGTTTATTCATTTTATTGCCTGATTACTGGATAAAATAATGCCTGCTGCAGGCTTTTGCCAAACAGGCTGCCATGATTTTCCTGCGGATAATGCTCATATCTGATAGTTAAATCAGTTTTTTGCTCTAATTCGTTAATGAGTTTGTTAATCAGACCGGCATATCTGGCTGTATGCTCATTGCGTATGCGAATACGTGCGGCCGCCTGAGGATTTTTCGGTAATTTACCGGCTTTGAGTTTGCTGCTTAAAACCCACAGACTGCTGCCGGAAAAAGCCACCTGACGTTTAAGCATGGTTTCAGCTTCCTGCTGTAACAGATCGCCGTGTAACCAGACGGACGGATCGGCAGCAATATAGTGCTGAAAAAGATTAGGCTGAGTAAACAAAGTATGCATAACCATCAGCCCGCCGTAAGAGTGCCCCCACAGAGTTTGTGCATTGGAATTAATCCGAACCTGTTGATTTACTGCCGGCATAATTTCATTCTGAATTAAATCCAGAAATATATCAGCCCCGCCGTTTATTCTGGTTGAATCAAGAGGATCGGTATTGTCATTGTCCGGCGCAATGGTGTAATCGTAGGTCCGTGCCTGCGCATCAAAGCGTTTATCTGTGGCATAGCCGATCAGTACCAGCACCGGAGGCTGAGGTTGTGCAGACAGTGCCCGCATATTTTCCGGCGTAAGAAAATCCAGTGCAGCATTTCCGTCCAGAATATAGAAAGCAGGAAAACCTCCTGCAGGGACTTTACGTTCGGGAGCTGCTATATAAACCCGGTAATGACGCTGTCCGTCTGCAGAAGTAAACGCAAGCGTATTAAACAGATAGCCGCTGTCTGATTGCTTTAATGCAGCAAAATTAGCTGGTTCATTCAGATTAGGCTGAGCTTTGGCTGTGTTGTGCAAGATTAAGGCCGTAAAAAACAATAAAAGAAAAATAATAATCTGGCGCATATTTAATCTTTCCGTCAGTTGATTGGTGTTACAGAACATATGGAGACAACAGAACGGATGTGCGGTAAGATTTTGTTTCTGCATGGTAAAATTAATCGAATACCAGTTAAAAATATTGCCGGATAAAGTGGTTTGGTTAAAGTACAGTTAGATTGAATAACCTATGTCTGTTTACTTAATAAAGTTGCTTATTATACGTAAACAATAATCATTACTATTTATGATAGTAACTGAAATTGATGGATAAGTCACGGTGAAAAATAATTTGTTTATAAAAAACAGGCTGCCCGAATGGCAGCCTGTTCACAGAAAGCATCAGAAAGAAACTTTCATACTGCCCCATACTGCTCTGCCGCGTTCATTGTATGTATACGCAGTGCCGCGCAGTGTAGAGGCGTAGATACGTTTATTGAATATATTTGACATTCCGGCTCTGATATTAATATTTTTATTTACAGCGTAGCCGGCGGAAATACCCCAGATACCATAACTGCCGATTTCTTCTCCGCTCAAACCGGTAGTTCCTTTTCCTCCGTTACCGATACCTGCCTCAACAGGATTTACCGGTACTGTGCGCGGTTTCTGGCGACCATAATAAGTATAGGTAAGTAATGTGTCCCATTTTTCAGCAGGATTCCAGGCCAGAGACGAATTAATCGTATATTTAGGTATGACAGATAAAGGATTGCCGGTTTCCTTATTTTTGGAGTTAAACATATAAGTAAAATTGTTTACCCATTTCCATTTACTTGAAAAAGGCAGGGTTAAATTGCCTTCCAGTCCTTCTACCAGCGCTTTGCGGGTATTGGTCCATTCAAAATAGTCATATCCGCCCGAGCGAGAGTTCGTGCCAGTACTATCCGTGAATATAATCTGCCGGCCGGCTTCAATCTTATTTTTGTAATCATTGCGGAAATAAGCCAGAGAAGCCAGATAACCGTTTTTATTAAATTCAAAACCCAATTCTTTATTAATACTGGTTTCCGGTTTGAGATTACTGTTACCTATCAGATAGCAGCCACGGCCGCTTCCGGAAGAGGTGGCACAACCATTGCCTTTGCTGTACAGCATATAACTGTCTGTACTCTGGTACAGATTCGGAACTTTGTAGGCACGTGCTATTCCGCCTTTAATCAGCCAGTTCGGATGAAGTTGCCATGACAGATTAACTCCGGGGCTGACATTGCCGCCCGTTTTATTATTGTGATCATAGCGCAGCATTGGTACCAGTTTTAAATAGTCGGTCAGGCTGATATTGTCTTCCACATAGCCGGCCCAGCTGCTTAGTGACGGTGTGTGGTTGGCAGGAGCCGGATAAACTGCCCCGGGAAGAGGTATACGGCGCAGACCATCCGGATCATCCAGTTTATCGTGCTGATATTCTGCACCCATAGTCACCACGTGGGACATACCTAATGTAAACGGAAAGTGTATTTCACCCGTCAGACGTTTTGTTGTCAGTGTACTGTCTTTATAAGTAATATCTTTGCTGCCCAAATCCTGACACAAGCCTTCAGGACCACCTGACAGCGCTTCAGAGCAGTGGCTGTTGGTAGTTTTATCGTATTGTGCTACCAGCTTGCTGTCGCCCCAATCCCATATACCTTCATGAGTCAGTGCAAAACTCTGGCGGTATACTCGGCGGGTTTCCTTACCATATAAACTTTGGGTGTAATCAGTCTGTACATTATTGGGACCATCACCGTTATAACGATTGCCCTGCCGGCTGTAGGTAGTATCCAGTGTCAAAGTTTGTGCCGGAGACAGGCGCCATGCCAGCCGTCCGCCAATATCTTTATTAATCAGACCTTCCTGTCCGGCAGCCAGCGATTTGCTGCCTTTATCATTCGAACGCTGATTAATGAATGGTGAATCCGCATCAGTACTGTTCAGATTGCCATATATGCGGAAGCCGAGTACATCTTTAATAACCGGACCGGACAAATCAAAGCCGATACGATGTGTATCGCCTTCTTCTTTATCTGCCGGCAAATTCATAAACGCATTAATAGAACCGTGAAACTCATTACTGACTTTTTTTGTCACAATGTTCACTACACCGCCAGCTGCACCAGAACCATAGCGTGCGGCAGCTGGTCCGCGAATAACTTCAATTGATTGAATTTCTGCTGCCGGTACCCAATTGCTGTCGCCAATGGTGTCACGCTCACCGCGCCAGCTCATGCGTGCACTGTTGCGCGAAGTAACCGGCCGGCCGTCAATCAGTATTAAGGTATTTTCTGGACCCATTCCGCGAATATCAATCTGGCGTTTATTTCCATGCTGACCGGAAGCAGTATTACCAGTCAGATTAACGCCGGGCATCGTACGCACCAGCTCAGAAATATCATTGACCGGTGTTTTGCGTTCAATATCCTGACTATCAAGTTTAGAAACGCCGAGAGACTGTTTAACCTGCTGTTCGGCGGTGACGTAAATATCGTCCAGCTTTGCTGTATTATCCTGAGCATAAACAGTGCTGCCGGTAAAAAGAATGAACGGAATCAATGCCAGTTTAAAAGAAGGAAAAGGGTGATCAGACATACTATTGAGCTACGAAAAGAGAAAAATTGATAAATCTGCGAATAATAATGAATACCATTATTATTTTCAACTAAAACCGTACTGATTAAACAAAAATACAAATTCATACTTAATCAGTATAATAACTATCGGTACTTACATAATTCAGTTTAATGTGACAAAATTTGACACATTTGGCAAATAATCTATTCAGTGAGATGATGAGAAATGTATATTGATAAATTAAGAAATTAATTTATTTAAAAGAAATTGACAGAAAATTTTGTTTTAGGCTGGATATTCAGCAGAAAATGTAATTTGACAGGCATATCTTTATTAAAATAAAAATACATACAAAGAATTGAGATTAAAACAGAAAATAATCAGCCAAATGAGAAAATCAACTTTTTATATTTTTCAGTATATTTTTTTATTGTTATTGATTACAGGTGTGTTACCTGCGCAAGCAGAAGATTCTGTTTCAAATTCCTTTAATACAACCGGACAAGTAAAATTATTGCCGGTGACTCAGACTTGTACAGGTAAACCATGGCAACATATTGTATGGGTGCATGTGCATGATAATGAAGAAACTGCACGTCAGACCGCATTAATGGCATTAAACCAGATTCAGCAGGGCTGTCTGCTGGATTTTCGCCATGGTGGCAGCCGGGAAATCAGAATACAAACAAATGATGTAAATTATCACTTTGATCCAAATAGAATTTTTACTGAAACCGGTCGGAAAAACGCATTAAAATGTCTGCGCGGTAATTGTGCTCAGGCACGAGAAGAGTTAACTCAAGAGGTCGACAGTTTTCTGAATCAGTATATGATTCACGCCAAATTGATTGTTGCTTTGCATAATAATCATCCAAGTGGATTATCCATACGAAACTATGTGCCTGGTGGCTCAATGGCGCAAGGGATGAGCCAGGTAGCGGTCAGCCCCGATAAAGATTCTCATGATTTTTTCTATGTTACCAGCCAGCGAGCTTTTGAGTTTTTGTCCGGCCGGAATTTCAATGTCGTTTTACAGAATAATCAAACTGTTCGTGATGATGGTTCATTATCAGTATGGGCCGCCCGGCAACAGATTGATTATATTAATTCTGAAGCCGGTACCGGAAATCTGGCCAGTCAGATGGTTATGCTTGCAGCAGTATGGGCGTATATGCAGGAATATTACCTGTAATTTTCCAGATTAAGTAAGTCCGGACAAAGTTATCTGATTTACAATTATATCCGTCGGATATAATTGTCTGACTATTAGTAATAAAAAACTTAATTTAAAAATTTTGTCAAAAAATTTATTAAAAATATACAAATAAATCAATTTATTATGAAATAAAGGTACATATTTGATTTTTTAATCAAAATAAATAAATTTTTGTATTGAATAATCAAATATAATAATGAATATTACATTTGCAAATTAGTCGGAAAATCAATCAAATTTAAACATTTAAAAACATCATGAGTTTACATCACCAGGGTTTTACATTAATTGAAATAATGATTGCAATAGCAATAATAGGGATACTGACTGCCATTGCCGTGCCCGCTTATCTGGATTACAGTGCAAAAGCTCAGCTTGCTGAAGCAGCAGATCTGGCAGGAAACCTGAAAGCGCAGGTTTTAGATAGTTTACAGAACCAAAAATGCCGGGCACAAAATCCATCAGAGTATAGCTATAAAGGAAAATACGGAATTGCAGAGATTACGACAGAATTTCCTGTCGTGAATGCTCAGCATTCTGCTACTGCCAGAACAGGCTGTTCTATTCGATATACGGTATATTCGCAGAATGCTTCATTTGTTCTGGTAAATAAATATCTCGAATTGGATGTACTGAGGAACGGAACATTAAAACTCAATAACGGCACTATAGAACAAAAGTATTTGCCTAAAGCTTTGGTTATTTAATCAGCCGCAGCATCATTGTTGAATTTAAATGAGTCTGTATACAAAATTTTGGATAATACAGATTTAATATTCTTTCGAAAATACATGTTATTTTAAGAAAATGGTATGTGTTTTGCTTTCATTTCTTTAAATATCTGATTTCGTCTGACAATGAAAATATATCTATTAGAAAAAGGCTTTACTTTAATTGAGTTAATGATCGTTATTGCTGTAATCGGGGTACTGGCGGCTATAGCGCTTCCTGCTTATAATGATTATATAGCTCGTACGCAAGCTAGTGAGGCTTCGAGTATGGCAGGGGTATTGAAATTACAAATTTTTGAAAACCTGCAAAATAATACATGTTTTGATTCGGGAACCAATTCTGTTGTGAGTCAGACCGGTAAATACGGTACGGCTACTATTGGTGGTAATGCATCAATATCATCAGGGGCTTCGGCTAATTCGGTTACGGGATGTACAATTACTTATAAAGTAAAAAGTACAGAAGTCTCTGCTGCTATTGCAAATAAAATATTGGTAGTGGATGTTTTGAAAAACGGATCCTTACGTAAAAATAGTGCTTCAACCATAAATAATAAATATATTCCAAGAGCATTTCTAAATATTTAAAATTTAAAAATCAAAATATTATCTTACAGATACATTTTTGTATTTAAAAAATAATTAAATTTTAAAACTTGGCATGAAATTTGCTCCAGTATTATATAAATTGATGTATTAATGAATTTTCAACCGTTTTGTAAGATGGAGAATAATATGAAAGCATTCCAAAAAGGTTTTACTTTAATTGAATTGATGATTGTAATTGCAATTATCGGTATTCTTGCTGCAATTGCCGTACCTGCTTACTCTGATTATATTGCCCGTTCTCAGGCTTCAGAGGCTTCCAGCCTTGCTGCTGGTCTGAAAACTCAGATTATCGATAATTTGCAGAATAATAATTGTATGTCAGGTGACAATAATGCACTTGATACCACCATTGATGAGCAGACTGGTAAATACGGTGTAGCA
This sequence comes from Snodgrassella sp. W6238H11, assembly GCF_016100525.1. Classification (NCBI taxonomy): domain Bacteria; kingdom Pseudomonadati; phylum Pseudomonadota; class Betaproteobacteria; order Neisseriales; family Neisseriaceae; genus Snodgrassella; species Snodgrassella sp. W6238H11. The sequence goes on from NZ_JACFSH010000002.1 coordinate 334,785, forward strand.
AAAATCGGTGGTTCTGCTAAAACCGGCAGTCTTTCTGCTAACGCTGCAACAGGCTGTACAATTACATATACAGTAAACGCAACCAAAGTATCTGCTTCTATTGCTACTAAGACCTTAGTATTGGATGTATTAAAAAATGGTTCACTGAAGAAAAATACTTCTTCAACTATGCCTGATAAATATATACCTAAAGCATTCACAATCTAAATATTCAGGAAATGTATACATACAAAGCCGCGGTAGCGGCTTTTTTTTCATTAAGCATATATACATATGAAACGAATTAAGTATGAGTTTTGATAAGAATTTTCCAACAATTATTAAAATAGCAAATCTGTTAAAGTGTTATTTTCCATTACGATTTTGGATTTTTTTATTACTTTATTTAATAATAACCAATGGTTTGTTCTGGCTGGCTCATATTTTTGTTTACTCTGAAAGATATATTATTGTTTTAGAGTATATATGGATTTTGCCCTTAATATTTCTGCGCAGGCGCTGGTCACTGATATTGTTTGCTCTGGTATACACGGTAGTATATATATTTGATATTCTGTACTGGATTAAACAATTTTATCATTATGATAATATTGTCGAGTTTATTGAGATTTTACGTTTTATTCCTCATGCCCCGAAATTATACTGGTTATTTATAGCAATATTTGTTCTGTATTTAGCAATAAGTCTGTTTCTCATACTTAAATATATTGTCCGGCTATGTTCTGGCAGAATGATATGGTCATTGGGCATACTGTATCTGATTTTTGCAGTTTTCTTCTTTGATTATCGCGGGGTCAATCTATCCAATCGTTATCAGACAACTGGCTGGTGGGGAAGTTATTATGAAACGATTCAAAATCTGAAATTCAATCATGAATTTTTCTGGCGAGGTACGGTTAAACCGGAATTTTATGACTGGCCGCACGGCGGTGTATTGCAAAAGCAGATTGATATGCAGAATCCGCCTAAAAAAATATTGTTCATTCTAAATGAGTCGTGGGGAACGTTTATACCTGAACACGGAGCTGTTAATCCGTCTGTTGATGCTCCGTTAATGAATATTCCGAATGTGCAGTTAATTGCACAGGGAGAAAATCCCGCACTGCACAGTACTATTATGGGAGAACTGCGTGAGTTATGCGATTTAAAAGCTAAAAGTTCTAATTTTGTTCTGGGTCCGTTTGATAAATTCAAACAATGTGTTCCTGTACACCTGCAAAAAGAAGGTTATCTGGTTCAGGCTTTTCATGGTTCATATTCTAAAATGTATGACCGTAAAGACTGGTATCCGCATATGGGTCTGCAAAACGCCCGTTTTTTCCCGCAATTCAGTAATATTAAACAATGCCATTCATTTCCCGGCGCTTGTGACTATAATATTGTGCATGATGTGTCTGCCGCAAATAAAGCTGCGCAAGGCAAATCATTTATCTATTGGCTGACACTCGACACTCATCATCCGTATTCTGAAAAGGATATACTTGGTAATTATACTTATGATTGTAAACAGCCGATATTTGACGGCCGGCAGGAGGCATGTCGGAACCTGAACTTACAGCATCAGTTTTTTACTGTGCTTGCCAATGAAATTAAGGCCGGAGGTTTTAAAGACACAGACATAGTGATTGTTGGTGATCATAGCCCGCCAATTATCCTGGATAAATATAAGGACAGTTTTAAGGAAGATTCTGTGCCATTTATTCATGTACGTGTACATTAATGTAGCTTAATTAAAAAAGCCGGACGAATTTTTGTTGTCCGGCTTTTTTTATTTGCTTAGAAAATTCAGTATGCAGTTTATCGGTCAAATATAAAAGTTGTTAATTAATATTAATAGAAATCAGTATTTATCTAAGATTTTCTATGCTCTCAGTTCAATTTTAAATCTCTGATTTTTTTTAAATTCAATCAGCTGATGGTTTATTGGTATGTCTGGTCAGACAATCATAAATGATTTGTGCCATGCGCTCACTTGCTCCCTGATGCTGCCGGATAAAGATTTGTGCACTGGCAGACATCTGCTTTCTTTGCTGTGAATCATCCAGCAAAGCCAGCGTTGTGGCTGCCCAGTCTTCTGCAGACTGAATTTGCCTGGCTGCGCCGGCGGCAATTGCTTTGGGCGCGGCGTCGGCAAAATTATAGGTAGAAGGACCAAACAGAGTAGGGAGTTTGCACACAATCGGTTCGATAATATTATGGCAGCCGCTGTCGACCAGACTTCCGCCTACAAAGGCAATATCGGCACATTCATAGTAGGCAAACAGTTCGCCGATACTATCACCTATCAAGACCTGAGTCTGTTCGGCGATATTCTGGTTATCACTGCGTTTTTGGGTAATAAAATTCAGTTTTTCGGCATATTCGTAAGTTGGCTGAAAGCGTTCAGTATGACGCGGAACGATAATCAGCAGGATATTGCCGGTTTTTTGTTTTACCCATGCATCAAGCAGTAACTGAGCTTCGTCTGTGCCGTGGTAAAAGCGGGTACTGCTGCACACAACTACCGGCCTGTTGCCAATACGCTGTCTGAATGTTTGCGCCAGTTCAGCCATTTCTGCCGGCGGAGTAATATCATATTTGGTATTACCACAGACCTGAATATTGGCAGCACCGATTTGTTTAAGCCGCTGAGCATCAGCCTCAGTCTGGGTGTAACAGCCGGTTAACGTGGCCAGTGCCGGTGCAACCAGTGAGCGTACTCTCAGATAACCATGCAGAGACTTTTCGGATAAGCGCGCATTAGCCATAAACAGCGGAATCTGATTGTCGGCGCAGACATTAATCAGATTCGGCCAGATTTCTGTTTCCATTAATACGCCGAATACAGGCTGGTGATCCCGGATAAATTGTTTAACCCAGGATTTTTTATCATAGGGCAGATAACGGCATTGTGCTTCAGGAAAAAAATGCTGTACCGTGGCACGACCGGTAGGCGTGGTTTGCGTCATCAATAATGGTTTATCCGGAAAATGTTTTTGCAGCGCACGGATAAATTGTAATGAAGCACGTGTTTCACCAACAGAAACCACATGAACCCAGATGCCGTGTTTTACCGGATCGGGATAAGGTTTGCCGAAACGTTCAGACCAGTTAAGCGCATATGCCGGTGCCAGCGCAGCACGCCGGCGTAAATACCTGCGTAAAAAAGGGGGTGCTATCTGCCATAAGATTTGGTATAAAAAATTCAGTAGCATAGGTATTGCTTGTAATGGTCTGTTGCAGAGAATTATAAATTAAAAAAAGCTGATTATCAGGAATGCTTCAGCAAGCATGAGTTGAAAAAGCAGAGGCTGTATTGTGCGGTTAGTGCCATTCTGTTATCTGCGCACTTAAGCTTCAGCCATATCCAGTGCCTGGCGGATATTGACTTCAACAATACGCGAAACACCTTTTTCCTGCATGGTTACCCCTACCAGCTGCTCGGCCATTTCCATCGTCAGCCGGTTATGGGAAATATACACGAACTGAGTCTGTGCCGACATTTGCTGAACCAGATTGCAAAAACGGCTGGTATTGGCATCATCCAGCGGGGCATCTACTTCATCCAGCAGACAGAACGGAGCGGGGTTAAGGCTGAACAGGGCAAAGACCAGACTCATGGCAGTTAAGGCTTTTTCTCCGCCGGAAAGCAGATGAATAGTACTGTTTTTCTTGCCCGGCGGGCGTGCCATAATGGATACGCCGGCGCTGAGTAAATCATCACCGACTATATCCAATCTGGCCTCACCACCACCAAATAAGGTAGGAAAGTAGCTTTGTACTTTTTCGTTTACCGCATCAAAAGTAGTTTTAAAGCGGGTTTTGGTTTCTTCATCAATTGTACTGATGGCTTCTTCCAGTAACGCAATAGCCGCCTGTACATCCGCTGTTTGTGTCTGATAATACTCAGCGCGCTCATGTGCTTCTTCCAGCTCCTGTAATGCTGCCAGATTAACCGCACCCAGTGCATTGATTTTCTGTGCCAGTACCGCAATTTCCTGATTTAATTCCGGTACAGCCTGTTGTGATTGATTAAACAGTTCGGCTAATGCCTCCAGATCAGCCTGATTCTGTTGCAGGGTTTCGTGAAAACGTCTGGCATTCAGCAAGGCTTCCTGTTGCTGTAGCAAAGCTGATTGAGTATCGGCCTGTAATTGTGGAAGCTGGCTGTTGAGATTGTGTTGCTGTTGCTGTATGTGCTGTAATTGTTGCTGGAGCTGTGCAAGCACTTGCTGTGCAGTTATACAATGTTCAGTAGCTGCATCGATTTGGGTATTCAGTTCTTCAGTTTGCAGGGTTTGTTCGTCTTCCATTTCCTGCTCGGCAATACCGAGTGCAAGCTCGCTCTGACGTTCCTGCCAGCGTTCCGTTTCGCGTGCAATACGCTGCTGTTCCTGTGTGGCAGTCTGAATCCGCTGTTGCAGGCGTACTATAGCCATTTCTACCAAACCCTGCTGCCGTCGCGCTTCAAGCAACGCCAGCTGGCTCTGTTTCAAAGTTTGCTGCTGGTTTTGCTGGCTGGCAGTATGATTTTGTAATTGCGGACGCAATTGTTCTACCGCGAGTGTAAGATTTTCAGTATCAGCCTGCGTTTGTTGCTGCACATGCTGTTGTTGCGCCAGCTCACTGATGATTTGTGCGCTTTCCTGCTGAATATGTTCCTGCCGCAGTTGCCCCTGACTGGTGCGTGCCAGTAACTCAGTAGCCTGAGCAGAGGCTGTCTGCCAGCGCTGTTGCTGCTGTTTAAGCTGTAGCTGACACTGATTCAACCGTTCTTCCGTATTCTCAAGGTTGCGCTGTGCCAACTGCATGGTTTCTGCAGCCTGCTGCAAAGGTTGTTCCAGTGCAAGCAGTGCCTGTTGCTGTTCGCGCAATTGCTGCTGCTGTTGCAGCAGACCGGTGCCATTATCTTCAGCATATAGTGTCACACTGATGGCATCAATGCAGTGCCCTTCAGGAGTAATAATAAGCTGTTGTGCCTGTAAATCAGTCTGCCCGAGCAAAGCCTCTTCTAGTGTTTCTGCACAAAATACCTGTCCGAGCCAGTATTGTATGGCTTCGGAAAATGGAGCCTGAACTTCTATATGCTGTAAAAGGGCATTTGTTGCCCATTTTTGCCGGTTGGTTTCAGCTGCCTGATTGACCCAGACGGTTGTGTGTTCTGGCAGAGTATCTCCAGGTTGCAGCTGTTCGGTATACTGTGCCTGTAGTCTGTGTCCGAGGACAACGGTTGTCGCATGCTGCCATTTTTTGGCAACCTGCAAATGTTGCCATAATAAGGGAATATTACTATCGGTTTCTTTTTCAGTACTGCTGCGCTCAGGTTGCGGAAGCATGGCTGTTAACGCTTCTACCTGTGCGCTAAGGGTAAGCTGCTGCTTGTCCAGCTGCCGGTATTGTTGCTGAGCCAGAAGCAGTGCTTCCCGTGCGCTTTCACGCTGCTGTTCATATTGCAGCAGGTTCTCTTCCAGCGTAGTTACAATCTGTTCCAGCTCTGCTGCTGTCTCACGGGCGGTTTCCAGTTCTCCGTTTTGCGGTAAGGCCAGTTGCGTCAATTCTTCTTCCAGACGCTGCCGGCGCTGCTGCAATTGAGCAATGGCCGCTGTCGCATGCTGGTACTGCTGCTGTCTGATGGCCAGTTCACGTTCCAGACGTGCCAGCTCATTTTGCTGGTTCTGACGGGTGCGCTCGCCCTGGTGAGCCAGTTCTTCCAGTTCCGGCATGCGCGCTTCATGTTCCGCGGCCTGTAAAGCCCATTCTTCACGCTGTAATTGCTGTTCTTCCAGCTCTGAACTGGCCGATTCCAGTTGCTGCTGTTGCTGAATATTTTCATTGTGCAGGCGTTGCAGCTCAGTTTGTGCCTGAGTCTGTTCACGAGCAATACGCTGCTGCCAGTCGCGCCGGTGGCGAATCTGTTCTTCCAGCCGTGCCCATTGTTCGCGCAGGCCGGCACGCTGCATTTCAGCTTCGCGTACTCGCTGTTGCTGTTGCTGTTCCTGTTCGCGCAGCTGCTGTAATTGCTGTTCCAGTGTTTCCAGTTGCAGCTTCAGTGATTCCTGTGCATTGCCATGCTGCTGGTAAAGTACTGTGGCACTGTCTGCCTGCTGCAGAGCCTGCTGCCACTGGCTGTAATCAAATAAATTCTGTTTATCGGCTATCTGAGTTTTCAGTTCCTGATAGCGTTGTGCGGTATTTGCCTGTCGCCGGAGTTTTTCTACCTGACGATCCAGCTCGCTTTGTAAATCGGCCAGTCGTTGTAAATGTTCACGGGTATCGGCAAGACGATTTTCAGTTTCACGGCGGCGTTCTTTGTATTTAGACACGCCGGCGGCTTCTTCGATATGGGCACGCAGCTCTTCCGGCCGTGCTTCAATGATGCGGGAAATCATTCCCTGCTCAATAACGGCGTAACCGCGGGCACCGACGCCAGTTCCGAGAAACAAATCGGTAATATCACGGCGGCGCACAACCTGATTATTAATGAAATAAGTAGAATCGCCCTGACGGGTCAGCTGGCGTTTTATCGCCACTTCGGCATATTGTCCCCATGCTCCCTGAAGCTGGCCGTCACTATTGTCAAATACCAGCTCCACACTGGCACGCGGTGCCGGCCGGCGAGTATTGGCACCGTTAAAAATCACGTCCTGCATGCTTTCGCCGCGCAACTGCCGGGCGGAAGCCTCTCCCAGCACCCAGCGCACAGCATCAATCACATTGCTTTTGCCACAGCCGTTTGGCCCGATTACCGCTACCAGTCTGCCTGGTACTGCAATCGTGGTGGGATCAACAAAGGATTTAAAGCCGGAAAGCTTAATATGGGTTAGACGCATAGCAACAATAAAGCCCGGGAAAAGTGCCGAAAAGCGATTATTTTAGCCTGTTTTAAGTAAAAAGACAGTTTTAGTTACCATGAATAACAGCCAGTCCCGAACGGATAACACAAACCGGAGCCGGTTTAACTGTGATTACCGGCATACCCATGCTTATCCAGCCCGTCGATAATCGCACAGTGTGGTGAAGCATCACCGCCACAGCGGTTGTACCAGTTTTCCAGAGTCTCTTTCATGCTGGATAAATCATTAATTTTCTGGTTAAGACGCTGTATGTGCTCGCCTGCCAGTGCTTTGACATCAGCACTGGTGCGCTGCGGATTGTTGCGTAATACAAGCAGCTGGGCAATCTGCGCCAGCGAAAAATCTACTTCGCGGGCATGTCTGATAAAGCACAGTGTGGCAATATCGGCTTCACTGTAATCGCGATAGCCGTTACTCTGGCGTACAGGCTGAATCAGTCCGGCAGCCTCATAATCACGAATGGTTTTACTGGATAAACCGGTTAATTTTTCTGCGGCACTGATATTCATAAGATAAAAATCTGAATTTGCATATGTAAAGCTTGACTCTATCACAGTGTTAAGGTTTAAGCTGTACTTTATCTACTTTTTATTAAACCCGAATCCATAAGGAGACAGAAATGCAAATGGTTCAGTTTAAAATTGACGGTATGACCTGCGAAGGTTGTGCCAAAAGTGTGACATCAGCACTACAGGGCAGCCCGGGTGTGGAAACTGTGGCGGTTAATTTTGCAACCGGTATTGCCGATATCGGCTTTGACGACAGCCTTACTAATGTAGATACCCTCAAAGCCGCGGTTGAAGCTGCCGGTTTTGATGTAGTTTAATCCTCAGATATGCGGCTGGACAACAGAAGGACAGAACCATGGAACAAACTCAGCACACTAACGGCAATACAGCCGAAACAGCGCGCTTTGCCATTGAGGGCATGGACTGTCAGGCCTGTGCCAACCGCATAGAAAAAGTATTGCGCCGGCAGCAGGGTATTATTGCTGCCGATGTAAACTTTGCCAGTGATGAATTACAAACCTGTTTTGACAGTAAGCTGCTGAGTACAGACGATATAGTTCAGATAGTGGCAAAAACCGGATTTAAAGCCACAGCCGTAACCAGTGCCAGTATCGAAGCACTGGCTGAAATGCAGAATGAGGAGCATAAAACGACAGCGATACCGTGGCGTCTGGCAGTTATCTGGATCATTGCTCTGCCTTTTGTTATCGGTATGCTGGGCATGCTGCTGGGACAGCACTGGATGCTGCCGCCATGGTGGCAGTTTGTTCTCGCTTCGATTATCCAGCTTGGTCTGGCGTGGCCGTTTTACAATAGTGCGATTAAATCCCTGCAAGGCGGCGTAGCCAATATGGATGTACTCGTGTCTCTGGGCACGGTCGCTATCTGGCTCTATTCCAGTATTATGCTGTTTAATCATCAGCATGATGCGCATCAGTTTATCTATTTCGAAGCCAGCGTGATGGTAATTGCCTTTGTTTCGCTGGGCAAATATCTGGAACAGCGGACTAAAAAGCAAAGCCTCAACAGCATGAGCATGCTGCTGCAACTGACCCCGAAAATGGTGCGCAGACAAACAGACAACGGCTGGCAGGAAGTACCGCTCAGCCAGATACAGAAAGGTGACATCCTGCAAACTAATGCCGGCAACCGCATCGCTGCCGATGGCATTGTGCACAGTGGTGAAGCATGGTGTGATGAAAGCTATCTCACCGGTGAATCTAAACCATTACTGAAACAGGCTGGTGATAAAGTACTTGCCGGTGCATTACTGAGCAACGGCAGTATCACCTATCAGGCACAGACCCTCGGCAGCCAGACTCTGCTGGGTGACATGATGCAGGCACTGGCGCAGGCACAGGGCAGTAAAGCGCCGATTGCACGGCTGGCTGATAAAGTATCCATGGTATTTGTGCCTGCCGTAGTTGCCATAGCCGTATTAACTTTTATTCTAAACTGGTGGTTTGGTGGTGATTTTAACGAAGCAGTGACCCGCGGCGTAGCCGTACTGGTAATTGCCTGTCCGTGTGCGCTGGGTCTGGCCACACCGGCGGCGATGATGGTGGGTATGGGGCGCTCGGCGCGGTACGGAGTATGGTTTAAAGATGCAGCCTCACTTGAGCGTACCAGTCAGGTCAATACGGTTGTACTGGATAAAACCGGCACCCTTACTCAAGGCAAACCCCAGATTGTTGCTCAGTGGCGAAATCCCGCTTGTCAGTATGAGGCGCAAACTATTCTGCAGCTGGCTGCTGCCGCTGAACAGCTCACCACTCATCCGCTGGCGCAAGCAGTGATTCAGGCTGCTGAACAGCAAAACCTGCCGGTACTGACCGCCAGCAATAGCCACAGCGAAATCGGGCAGGGTACACAGGCGCAGGTAGACGGGTATGGCGCGGTAAAAGTTGGCAATCCTGCCTGGTGCAGTTTCAGCATACCCGGGCAATTACAGCAGCAGGAAATCTGGCAGATTGCCAGTATTGTGGTTGTCGCTATTAATAATGAAATAGCAGGTGCATTTGCCATTGCTGATGCCTTAAAAGAAGATACTGCCAGTGCAATTAAACGTTTACAGCAGCAAAATATTGATATTCATATTATGAGTGGTGACCAGCACAGTGTAGTTGAATACATTGCCAAACAACTGGGTATCAGCTATTATCAGGCAGAAATGAATCCGCGTGCCAAGGCCGAAGCGGTGAGAGCGCTGATGCAGCAAGGCAAGGTGGTAGCGATGGTCGGCGATGGTATCAATGATGCGCCGGCACTGGCCGCGGCGGATGTCAGCTTTGCCATGTATGGCGGGGCAGATGTGGCCACCAATACTGCTTCAGCTACGCTGATGCGCCATTCGGTGACTCAGGTAGCCGATGCGCTGGCTCTGGCTCACGCTACTGTACGCGTTGTTAAACAAAACCTGTTTTTTGCTTTTTTCTATAATATTCTCGGTATCCCGCTGGCTGCAATTGGCTGGCTCAGCCCGGTTATCGCCGGAGCGGCAATGGCGATGAGCTCGATTTCAGTATTGCTTAATGCTTTGCGACTGCGAAAAAGCAGGCTGGACTGAATAATAAATTTTCTGTGCAGGCAGATAAATCGCTGCCTGCATAACAATAAAAATAAAAATATCAGTTTCTTAACCCTACCAAAAAATCTGCAACTAAAGTAGTAGTCTACTTTGGCAATGTATTTTTTTATCTGTCTGATTGTAAATAATTTATCAGATGATAATCAATTGCCGAATATATGATTTAAAAGAATCATAACTTAACGAATAATCAGAAAAAAACAGCTTTTTTTCTATTCGGATTTTCTTATTGCATGATAGATATGGGCTAAGGAGAAACTTTATTATGAATCATACGGATATATTTCTGCCAGTAAAGAATAAAGTATCTTATTCTATATTTTTGGCATCAATTGCTCAGGTGCTTAAACTGAGTATCTGGCTAATGTTGATCTGGGTCCTGTACCAATTAATGTTGGATGCCAGTGTCTTCCCAGGACTGCCCATTCTCTCTCTGCTTGTGCTGAGCATTCTTTTTTATACGCTGAGAACTTATGCCCACGATAAATCTCACTATGCGGCATTTGAACTAGAAGAAATATTACGAACCAGGCTTATCAAAAAAATCAATCAATTGCCGATTGAAACGGTTAGAAACATGGGCAGTGGGAATCTTGTTAAAACATTAATTGATGATATTAAAGAATTACATGCTTTTGTGGCTGATGCTCCGCCTTTAAAAGCTGAGGCATTCGTTACCCCAATTTTTACCTTACTCGTTTTATTTATCTTTAATTGGGTCTTTGCAAGCATTGTATTTGCAATCACTTTAGTTACTTTTCTGCTGCTGAGTTTTATCATGAAAAAAGCTAAGCTTTTAAAGGAAAGCTATAACAATGCAACTATTCAAATCAACGGTAAAATCATTGAATATATTCAGGGAATGAGTGCAGTAAGAACATTTGATGCCGGGGAGGGGGCATTCGGTCAATATCAAAAAGCGCTGGAAAATTATAGTCAGGTGGTCTTTCATTGGTTGCAATCTATGCGATTGTCTACAAAAATTGCCCGCAGCCTTTTCTCTGCTATGCCGATGAGTATCATATTAGTTGTTGGATCGAGCATAGCCCAGCTAAATGACCAAATCTCTTTTATCACGACGTTCTGTTTTTTATTGCTGGCGATCGGTATTGCAGAAAGTGTTTATCCTGTGATGAGCCTGTTTCAGATATTACAAAAGTCAAAAGCAGCAATAGAAAGGATATTTGAAGTTGAAAATCTGCCAATTTTAAAGGCTCCCACCAACCCGCTATTACCTGACAATAATGAGATTATTTTTAAAAACGTTGGGTTTTCTTACCAGAATTCTGGCACTGTTTTATCCAATATCAATATCAAAATTCCTGAAAATTCATTTACTGTTCTTATAGGTACATCTGGTTCTGGCAAGACAACGCTGGCTAATCTCATTCCTCGCTTTCTTGATACAACCTCTGGAACGATAACTTTAGGTGGCGTGAATATAAAAGATATTGAATATGCTGAACTTATGTCGAGAATTTCATTTGTCTTTCAGGATAATTTTTTATTCTCGTGTTCGATCGCAGATAACATACGCTATGGGTTAAACGGTATCTCTGACGATGACGTTATTGAAGCCGCCAAAAAAGCTGAAATTCACGACTTCATTCTGACACTTCCTGAACAGTATAACACTCTGGCAGGAGAAAGAGGGCAGCTATTATCAGGTGGTCAGAAACAGAGAATCACCATTGCCCGGGTTTTTCTGCAAAATCGACCAATCGTTATTTTAGATGAACCGACGGCTTTTTCTGATGCCCGAAATGAAGCTTTGTTGTTAAAAGCCTTTAACCGTTTAATTGATAGAAATAAAACTGTCATTATGGTAACTCACCGCTTATCGACGATTGTCAATGCCGACCAAATAATATTATTGGATAAAGGGATGATTAAAACTCATGGGACACATAATGATTTAATCAAAAATTCTAGTGACTATAAATTGTTGTGGCAAGAGTATAACAAAGCAAAAAGTTGGTCGATTCCAGTCAATAATTTGGCTGATGGAGAAAAGTGATGAAAGAGTATCTTAATACACACACACGCACAACAAAATCATTGCTGACAACGTATACTGGCTTAATTAATGCGGCAGGTAAGCAAAAGAAAATATTGATCCGCAGTCTGATTTATACTGTGATTTCCTCTTGTCTGTTTGGCATTTCGCTGGTTTTACTATATCCCTTATTTGCTGCGCTAGAAGCCAAAAATATTACTGCAACACTCACTCATTTAATTATTGTCGTTGTTCTACTGGCGGGTAGTTTTATTTTTAAGGTGCTTTGTGAACGCTATGATGCGGATGGTTATTCGACCTTAGCCGTTACCGAGCTAAGGGAAAAATTAGGCAATAAGTTACGTAATATTTCCTTAGATTATTTAAGTCAGTTTAGATCTGGCGAAATAAATCACCTTATGATGCAAAGCGTAAATGAAGCGGCAGTATTTACATTTATGCTACTCAATATCATCATTACCGGCGTGGTTATACCACTGTCAGCTGCAATTGCCTTGTTATTTTACAGCTGGCAACTTTCTTTGATGATGCTCTTGGTTTTTCCAATGGCAATTCCACTCTATCTGTGGCGCAGGAAGGCCTATCGTAGAGGTTTTAGCATTCTGGCAGAGGCCAATGCAAAATTAAAAGGTGAAGCTGTCGAGTTTGTACAAGGACTTGATGTATTAAAATCGACAGGTCAAACCGAAGAAAAGATGACAGAATTTGTTAAGGTGACAACAGATGTAGCAAATATACTGCGCATTGGCACGAAAAAAGGGGAAAAACCTAATTTAATTATAACCATCGTGATTCAAGCTGGTTTAATCCTTATCATCTCGTTAGGTGCGTATTTGGTGAATGCTGCAACCATTTCTTACCTCTTGCTAGCCTGCGTGTTATTAATCGTTGCCCGTTCCACAGATGTATTAAACTTTTTTGTACAAATGTCATCGATGCTTGAATCATTGGTTATAGGGTATGAAAAATTGCAGGAACTGTTGAATGCACCGTCATTACCTGAAAAAAAGGCAGAGATTATGCCTGAGCACTATAATATTGAATTTGAAAGAGTTAACTTTTCGTACCGGGGTCAGGACAAGTACGTACTTAAGAATATATCCCTTCATATCCCAGAAAAAGCATTAACCGCTCTGGTCGGTGCCAGTGGCTGCGGTAAGACTACAATAACCAAGCTTATTCTCCGGTTTGCTGATGTAATATCAGGCAGTATTAAAATTGGTGGTATCGATATACGAGATATGTCTCAGAGTCAGTTAATGAGTCTAGTCTCTGTCGTATTTCAGGATGTCTATTTGTTTCAGGATACCATTATTAATAACATCAGAATGGCAAAATTATCCGCTAGTGACGAGGAAGTCATCGAAGTTTGTAAACAAGCAAATTGCCACGAATTTATCCAGAATTTCCGCGACGGTTATCAAACACAACTGAATGATATTGGCAAAAGTCTCTCTGGTGGGGAAAGGCAGCGTATCTCTATTGCCAGAGCCATTTTGAAAAATGCACCTATTCTTATCCTCGATGAGCCAACTGCCGCTCTCGATACTGAGAATGAACTGGCAGTGCAAAAGGTGATTAATAAGCTCGTACAAGGGAAAACAGTATTAGTTATTGCCCATCGGCTTTCAACTATCATCGGAGCTAAGCAAATTGTAGTAATTGATAAAGGCGAAATAGTGGAAAGTGGTACTCATCAGCAGTTATTGCAACAAAATGGGATTTATAAGGAGTTTTGGCATCTCCAGCAAAATTAACCTCATCTGCTACCTTCTGCAAATTATGAAGTTATACAACTTAATGTTTTGCAATATTCTTAGTCGTTTGCTTATTGACTTTGAAATTGGGTAGTAAATTTTTAGAAAATTCCTTATTGTAAGTTTGATATGCAAAAGAGGATATTGTCTTTATCGTTTATTTGTTTGTTGATAATGGTTTTTCAGACCAGATTGGTTTATTTCTTATCTATCCGAGTATTCCTTCTTTTATTAACGTCTAGGTAAGAGCTCACAACGATCAAAAAACTATCTACGGTTAAAATTCCATGCGCATATTGAATTGATGATGAGTTTACCTTATCCATTCGCAGAGTAACTGAAGGCACTATGGTAGTGAAGATTTAAATATGACATGCTTTAAGGAAATATCAACGGAATATCGATGCTCTTTTAGTGTCTATATTAGAGAGTTTTAATAGCATATTTTTCTTTTTCGATTAGTGAGTAAAGTACATGCTTAATTTGCTCACCAGGATTGCTGGCATTTTGTAAGATCAGTCCTTCGGTGAGGGCTATAAATATTTGAGCTAAAGATTCATTAGGTAAAGAGGGTTGTACTCCTTCTGATTTGAAAACAGCGCATATGATTTCACCTAGCGATTTATTGTTTTCCCGTTGCAGTTGGTTGTAGTACTGTTTGAAGTTTTGATCTCTGCTGGCAATAAGCTGCATTTCTATGTCTAAAATAACACAAATGGTGTTATTTTTTATTTGATCAACATAGCTGTTTAATCCATTTATCGAGATGGTATTATTTTCATTATCAATAGCAAGCGCTGATTTTAAGCTTAACCTTTCTTCTGATTTAAGTTTTTCTGTGAGTTGTAGTAATAAATCGTATTTATTTTTAAAATTTGAGAAGAAAGCACCTTTTGAAAAACCTGCGCCTTCACTTATCGAGTTAATGCTTGTTTTATCAAAACCAAATTTAATAATTTGTTCTATTGCAGCTGCAAATAACATTTCTTTAGTTTCTTGCTGTTGCTGTGCTCTCGTTTTTCTTTGCATACTTTATATACTTCGCTACTTCATGTATTCCAAATATTTATACACTTTAAAACTGTTTTAAAAACGATAAATTATTTGATTAATAAATATTGCCATTTCTAAAAGATTAGAATAACATATATTTTTTGAGATACCAATTGGTATTTGAATTCTGTCTGGTATTTTACTTGTGCCGAACTAGGGCTATTTAATAAGGATTTTAGAAATGAACGTAGTGTTTGTAACAGGTGCAACAGGATTATTAGGCAGTAGTATTGTAAGAATTTTGATTGATCGCAATATTAAAGTAAAAGTATTGGCAAGGTCGGTAGAAAAAGCTAAAAAGCAATTTCATAGTCCTTTAGTTGAGATAATTGAGGGAGATATGTTAAACATAAAAGGCTTTACTGCGCATTTAAAAGGATGTGATGCTTTATTTCATTGTGCGGCTTTTTTTAGAGATAATTATAAAGGTGGCAAGCATTGGGATGAACTTTTTAATACGAACGTAAAGGGTACAGAACAAATATTAGAAGCAGCCTATGCAGCAGGAATCCGTAAGGCAGTTTATACCTCATCTATTGCAACTTTGTGTGGTAAAGAAGAGGAGTTAATTGATGAAACCATGCAACGCCCTGTAGAGGGTAGTGATAATTATTATAAAAGTAAAATTTTAGCAGAAGAAAAAGTTAAAGAGTTTTTAAGTAATCATCCTGATATGTTTATAACCATTGTATTACCTGGTTGGATGTACGGTCCTTTTGATATGGGACCAACTTCATCTGGGCAATTAGTATTAGATTATGTTGCTGGAAAAATGCCAGGTGTATTACCTGCAAGTTTTTCAGTCGTTGATGCTAGGGATGTTGCAGAACATCATATTGCTTCTTTAGAAAAAGGTAGAAGTGGTGAAAAGTATCTTGCAGCAGGGTGTTATATGGAAATGAAGGATATTTTTAAATTACTTGAAAAAAGCACGGGTGTAAAAATGCCAACTAAGCTTATCCCTTTATGGTTATTAAAGGCTATTGCAATGGGGCAGGAAATTTATCACGTATTTACACGTAAACCTATTTTATTAAGTTATTCGTCCGTGAATTTGATCGGAAATGAATACAAGCGCACACATTTTAGTCATGAAAAGAGCGCTAAGGAATTAGGCTGTCAATTTAGACCTTTAGATGAAACGTTTACAGATGTTGTCACTTGGTACAAAGAAAATAATTACATTTCTTAATAAATTATTAGGTACTATATTATTTCTGTTGGGTTCATCTCTCGTCTATTACCAATTTTGGGGCTGTATTAGGACCAGTTTGTACAAACCGTATGTCTTGCTTCACGGTTAATCAACCCTTACCAAATAGCGATGGTTACCCATTTACTTTTTCAGCAATCCTGGTATTGATATGCTTAATCCCGCTCTCTACAGGATTAAAAATAGCAATCGCTGGACATAATTAATCTTTGTCACGTTGAGGTTTGTAATAAAATGTCCCATAAAGAGATCAAAAACATCCCCAAACAGATTCAGAAATTATTTTTTACTTTTTTTAGTGTTTATTTATAAAATATACGTATAACCATTGGTATGCAACGCAAGTAGAAAAATATTGATAAAGCTTGCATCAGTAGATAACTGAGTTTTCAAACAGTCTGTGCCAAAAGCTGATTTTGTTGCAGTTGGGAAGAGTGTTAGATTTTTGTTACCAGTACTGTATCAGTGAAGCGCCTATCTCTGCTATCTGTTTATTTCGCTCATCCATAGTTGCACTGCTTCCAGTTAAGTAGATAATGACGATACGAGAAGGTTTTCCATCAGGTCCCAATACTGCGACAATACCACGAGAGCCCTGTTCACCTGCTCCCGTTTTATCAGCAATAAACCAACCCTTAGGAAGTACAGAGCGTAAAAGAGGATCGCCTACTTTATCTGCTTCCATCCAATTGATTAATTGCTGTTGAGAGCTTGCCGTAAGCGCCTTTCCTGTTAATAATGTAAATAATGTTTTTGACATCGCTTCAGGAGTGGTCGTATCACGTTCGTCTTCAGGTAAGGATTCATTCAACATTGGTTCCCAGCGATCGAGGCGGGTAGTCTGGTCATTTACTTTGCGCAAAAACTTGGTTAATTCTTTTGGCCCACCAATTGAAGACAATAGTAAGTTAGCAGCGGTATTATCACTCATTGTTATGGTAGCATTGCATAACTCAGCTACGGTCATACCCTCAGAGAGATGTTCTTTAGTAATCGGTGAGTATTCAATCAGGTCACTCTGGCGATAGCGTATGCGGCGATCAAGTTGCTCTAATCCTGAGTCAACACGTGACAACACTGCACTACAGAGTAAAACTTTAAAAGTACTCATCATCGGAAACCGTTCTTGGGATCGATAACCTTCAATGAGTAAACCATTACTGAAATCAAGTTGCGCATAGCCGACACGTGCATTAAGTTGACTCTCAATTTCTTTAATTTTATCTAGGGTCGTTGGTACAGCAAATGCTGGCAAACAAAGTGTAGAAAGTAAAAGAATAAGAAATATACGAAAATGTCGCATATAGACGCCCTGTTAAAGTTTGATTTTTATAGCTATATAATAGCATATTGAATGATGAACAACAAAAAAATAAACTAATAGTGATAACTGATTATTTTTAGCTATACTTGAATTTATAGTTCAATTAATGACATCTTAATTTTTGCTTCAAGTATGAAGGCAGCCTTAGGGCTGCTTTAGTATTTTAATGATATATTGGTGGTAAAATACAATGTATTTATTATTCACAAAATTTTAGCAACTCAACACTGTTTTTGCCTGATTAAGTCCTTTGAGAGATCATTAACAAAAAAAATTATACAAAATATTTTTATTTAAAAAGCAGAGGTTTGTTTAGCTCATGTAAATGATATTTAGTCTAAATAATATAAATTTGATAAGGATATACGAAATTCTTACGACAATGAAAATGTAACATTTACTAATGCGCTTCTGGATCGACTGGTTCATCATTGTGATATGGCTGAAACAGGCAATGATTCTTATCGGTTTAAAAATACTTCATAAATTAAAGATAGATAATATATTTATATGCCATTAAAAGTGGTTTATTTTCGCTCTAGCACTTTGGTATATTTTTACATTAACATTGATAACTACTCAGATTTTGCACACTTTAATCTACGTTTTATTTTGAACCGCACATGTATTTATGCTCAGGCTGGATGAAAACTAATAAATACTTTCGACTTAATGGGTATTTTATATGATCAACCATGTCATGACGTAGCAAGCAAATATGGCTTAATCCTTTGAAAATAAGTGATCGTAGAGCTTTTTAATTATTGTTAGCAATCGTAAAGTATCTATACAGAAAATTAAAAGCACTTTATATTACACGAGGTATATTGGCTCTGGATTTTTGGCTGGTGGTTTGTTTTTAATTTTACGCAATAAAGGTATTGCGCTGGATAAATTAAGCCTTATTCCACTCATGTCTTTGCCACTTAGCTTTAAAGTGTTATGGGCGCCGTTTATTGATAAATATTTAAAAACATCTTCAGGCCATTATCGGAACTGGCTGTTGATTGCGCAATTTTTGATGATATTGGGTTTATTTGCGATTGCTTTTATTGATCCGGTTAATAATTATTTATTAGTTTTGTTGGCCATTTTATTTTTTTCATTTATTATCCTCACGCAAGATTTGGCGTTGGCAAACTTAACCAGCAACATTTCTGAAGAGCATGAGAGAGGTCTTATTGCTAGTCTAGATGTTAGCGGTTTTATGTACGGCAATATTATCGGTGGGGCCATTGTGTTGGTGCTATATTCTTACACAAGCTGGAGTGTCTGTATAATTTTTCTCTCTGGGTTTTTGGCATTTTTATTTCCATGGAGGCAAATATGGTTTTTTAATGAGTATAAGTTCAGTAAAAACAGTCGTATTTCTGAGACTACTGACAAAAATTATTGGAAGAATATTGTTTCAGTCTGGGAGGGAAAGAAAAGCTGGTGTGCTTTGCTGGTTATTATCTCTTTTGGCAGTTCTCCCTCTTATAATCTGATGCCTCTAGCGCTGCTTGATAGCGGCTGGTCGTTAGCTAATACTGCCCTTTTGCTAAAATTATTCGGTACGATGATTTTGGTGATAACTATTTACGTTGGTATTCGTCAGCTTAGAAAATTGACCCGGAAACAAAGCTTGTCGTTTTCTATTATATTCCATGCTTGCTGTTTATTGTCATTTATCCCTATCTCGCTTGGTCATAATAATGCCTTGTTAGTTTATTTTTCATTTTTCCCGTACTTTGTTAGTTTGCAGTTTGTTCGTACCTGCCTATATACCATTATTTTGGATAATGCTGCCAGTAGTGTAGCACCGACTACAGCCGCCAATGCTCAGATGGCAATTTTGGGGGGGTTTGATTTAATCGTTACATCCTTAAGTTTTTATTTTGCTCAAAAGTGGGGATATTTTGTCATAATCACTGGTTCTGTTGCGATTGCTTTTTTTGCCGCATTTTTGGCAACCAGAGTCGTCCAAAATCAGTCCGATTAGCATTAACGCTATAGCTATTAAAACATTAAGTAACACGATGACATTCAATCAACAAAATTTTTCTATCAAAAAAATTATTTGAACCGTCCGTTACTTATTTGCAGCAATAAATTATTTAGCGTATTAGGAAATTTACTGAGCAAAAAGATGTGGCTAACTCTTATAACAAAAAAGAAGAGTCAGATAATATCTTTTCGACTTTAATCATTCCTGAAACGCCCGCAAGTATCGAATCCTATATTGATAATGTAAAAAATACTATCATTCCTATTTGGTCTCATTGAGCAAACCCAACGTATCCAGGGCATATGACCAGCCCCATGCCATCGTTAATTCCAGAAATGGGTCGATTAATTCAGACATTAAATCAAATTATAGTTAAGCTGGAAACCAGCAGAGGATTAACACTGCCAGAGCATCAGTTGCTTAAATTATTGCATAAGGCAGTATTTAACTATAATGATGATTTTTAAGCGGATATTAATCAGGGTTTTAGTATAACACCGAGGATTTTTACTAATAACCAGTTTGATTGCGATGCTTAATTTTTTTAAAACTAAGCTTGTTTATGCAAGCTCGAAATTATTTCTTAGCTTCTGCTAACCCATGTTAAATTCAAGCAGCCGGAATAGGGATATTGACAGCTATAACAGTGTTTTTTAGAGTAAAATTACACTTTATTGATGCTGATTACACTATAGATAAGCCGTGTTTGTTTGATTAAGTCAGTTTTGAAATTTACAGCAGCTATTTTGCTGAACTAGCAGTAAATTCACTTAACAGAAAATGTCCAACATGGTTTCTCAATGTATTAATTGATTTCTCAGGGGGAAGCAGACTATGACTAAAACAGAAATAACCAAAATAACAGAAATAACTGATTATCCCTTAATTCAAAAGCTGGCACAGGCATTGTGGCAGAGTGAAGATTATGGTCATGGGGTAGCCATTATGGTTGGGGCGGGCTTTAGCCGCAGTGCAGCTACAACACAGGATATCAATAAGAAAATGCCAGTTTGGGCAAATTTGGCTGAAAAAATTGTTCAAGAACTTGGAGAGGAGGAGCATACAGATGCTTTACGTCTGGCACAGATATATCAGGATTACTTTGGTAAGCAGACGCTATATGATTTATTGAAAAATGAAATTGATGATGAGATATGGCAGCCGGCAGAGCTTTATCAGCAGTTATTAACCTTACCCTGGACTGAAGTATTAACCACAAACTGGGATACATTGCTGGAGCGTGCGGCTAGAGATATACATGAACCTATCTATGATATTGTCAATAAACAGGAGGATTTAGCCTGTTGTTATTCTCCCCGGATTGTAAAATTACATGGCACAATTAATCTCAGTAGCGATTTGATTTTTACCCAGGAAGATTACCGTCATTATCCGCAGAAATACGGCATTTTTGTTAATTTTGTCCGGCAGGTGTTTTTAGAAAACGAATTATGTCTGATAGGCTTTTCTGGAGATGATCCGAATTTTCTCCAATGGATAGGCTGGGTAAGGGATAATCTTCAAAGCAATGCACGACGTATTTATCTGGTAGGAGCATTGAATTTATCTTTTGCTAAACGGAAGTATCTGGAAAGTTTAAATGTAGCTCCTATTGATTTATCTGAGCTTGTTGCCGATATCGATGATAGAGATTTAAAACATAAAACGGCAATTGAATTGTTTTTAACACAACTGTCAAACTTAGAGGTAAAGAAAGTCTGGGATTGGTTTCCTAAACAATTCGATGAAATTATTAAGCTTTATTCACGTAACCAAGGAGAAATAAAATTAGATGAAGCTCTTTCCGCTTTAAGAAAGGATAGAGAATCATATCCAGAATGGATTATTTGTCCTAATTTTTTAAGATTAAGTTTAATAGTACAAATATATAGATTCTGGTTTTTAATCCCTGATATTTATAGACAATGAGTAATCATTTTGTTACAGCTTGGTGAAAATTTTAAATATATGTTGAAATTAGACCATAAATATTTTGATCATGATAAATTCCATTTAAGTATTCAGCCTGTTTTAGAGTTCCTTCATAACTAAAACCGCATCGTTTAGCAACCGCATTACTTTTAGGATTATCCACTGAGCATTTAATAACAAATCGTTTAATTATTTTTTGTGATGCATAGTAATGAGTAAGTGCTTGAATTGCTTGTGTCATAACACCTTTACCTTCTGCTTGGCTATTGAGCCAATAACCAATATAGGCTGTCTTATTGTTTTTATCTATTCGATTGAAAGACAGTAAGCCGACAGGGTTATTATTTAGTAAAATTACATAAGTTTTGGTAATATCTTTTTGATGCTCGACTGAACAATTATCTAAAAAATTTGATGTGTCTGCTTCATTATTAACAAACTTAGGCCAAGCCATAAATTGACTAAAACTATCACGATTAACATCAATAATATTGTATAACTTAGTTGAGTATTGTCGATCTGATGGCACTAAATGAATATGTTCATTGACAAAGATACTTTGTTGATTGGTATTTGTCATTAATTATTCCTTTAAGAGAGTATAACCAATTCTGAGTTAATATAAATTGAAGTATATGTTAGAAACAAGTTACTTTATGAATTAGTGTGGAGATATGGAATAATTTTTTATTATGATATTCGTAAAAATATTCAAACCATGTTACTGGAAATATGTGACCCTGCTATGGATATTCTGAATCGAAGCCAGCAACCGATTACAGAGTTACAAAATATTCTGGAAGAAGCTAAAAATGATGCATTGCCAGAGGTACGTTTTGCCGAAACTGATGAATTTTATAAATTACGAATAAATTAATCTGCTAAACCATATTAATTAAAGTGCCAATGAATAAAATATTTAAATTTTAGTGCTTTATTTTCAGCTATAGAAATCAGACTTAATAAAAAAGGTTGCTATTTAGTAAAGTAGCAACCTTTTTTTAATCCTATTTACAGTAACACCCGCTCAATCCCTCCGTTACTGGCTTTCTGCACAAATTCATCCTGCCAGTTTTCGCCCAGTATATGTTTGGCCATTTCAATCACTACATAATCGGCCTTGATATTTGCATCATCAGTATAGCGACTCAAGCCTTGCAGGCAGGCGGGGCAGCTGGTAAGGATTTTTACCGGTTCGCCCTTAGGCAGCTTGGCTTTGCCTTTTTCGATTTCTTCCTGTTTGCGGAAGCGTACCTGTGTGGCGATATCCGGCCGGCTGACGGCAAACATGCCGGATTCACCGCAGCAGCGGTCTGACAGAGGTACGTTCTGCCCCATCAGCTCATTCACAACTTTTATCGGCTGTGTGGTTTTAATCGGGGTATGGCAGGGGTCGTGATACAGGTATTGCCGGCCTTTTACGCCGTTCAGTTTCAGGCCTTTTTCCAGCAGGTATTCATGAATATCGAGTATGCGGCAGCCGGGGAAAATTTTATCGAAGTGATAATCTTTGAGCTGGTCGTAACAGGTTCCGCAGCTTACAACTACGGTTTTGATATCCAGATAGTTCAGGGTATTGGCTACACGATGGAACAGTACGCGGTTGTCCATGGTGATTTTATCGCCTTTGTCTTTATTACCGTCGGCAGTTTGCGGGTAGCCGCAGCACAGATAGCCCGGCGGTAAGACGGTTTGGACGCCCACATGCCAGAGCATGGCCTGAGTAGCGAGACCTATCTGGCTGAACAGTCGCTCGGAGCCGCAGCCGGGAAAGTAGAAAACAGCTTCGGCTTCATCGCTGATCTGCGGATTGCGGATAATCGGTACGGTGGTGCTGTCTTCGATATTCAGCAGGGCACGGGCTGTTTTAATCGGTACGTGGCGCGGTAAAGGGCGGTTGATAAAATGTATTACCTGTTCGCGGATTTCCGGCTTGGCGGTGGTGGCACGCGGTGCGGTTTTCTGGCGCTTCAGCCAGCCAAGGCTAAAGTGCTTACCCATTTCATAGCCCCAGTTTTGCAGTCTGAAGCCGGCCTTAACGACGCCTGTACGCAGGGCTTTGATGGTTCTGGGGTCGGTGGCGTTAAGAAAGGCCATGCCCATGTAGACGGTGGGATTGAATTTCTTTTTACCGGCTTTGCGCAGGTAGTTGCGCATGGCTACGGTGACGTCGCCAAAGTCGATTTTTACCGGACAGGGTTTTATGCAGCGGTGGCACACGGTACAGTGATCGGCCACGCTGTTCAGTTCATCAAAATGTTTCAGGGAAACGCCGCGGCGGGTTTGCTCTTCGTACAGGAAGGCTTCGGTAAGCAGACCGACACCCAGAATTTTATTGCGCGGTGAGTACAGCAGGTTAGCGCGCGGTACATGGGTACTGCACACGGGTTTACATTTGCCGCAGCGCAGACAGTCTTTGATGGAGTGGGCAATTTTACCCAGCTCGGACTGTTCCATAATCAGGGATTCTACGCCCAGCAACTCAAAAGAGGGAGTATAGGCTTTGTCGAGGTTGGCACCGGGCATCAGTTTGCCGCGGTTAAAATGGCCGTGCGGGTCTACCTGCTGTTTGTAATCCCAGTAGGGCTGCATTTCTGCCTGTGTCAGGTAGTCGATTTTGGTAATGCCGATGCCGTGTTCACCGGAAATAACGCCATTAAGGCTGCGCGCCAGTGCCATGATGCGGTCTACGGCATGATGGGCAGTTTGCAGCATGTCGTAATCGTCGGAATTAACCGGTATGTTGGTATGGACATTGCCGTCACCGGCATGCATATGCAGGGCAACGAAGACACGGCCGCGGATGATATGGCGGTGAATTTCGTCGAGTTTTTCCAGTATCAGGGTATCGGTTTTGCCGCTGAATATTTCGGCCAGTGGCTGCATGATGTCGCGTTTAATGGATACGCGCAGATGAAAATCACGCATGGCGATAAAGCAGCTCTGGTCGCCAGCCGGTTCGTTGTCTTCAAGTTTTTGCGGAAACTGCTGCAGATAGTCGGCCAGTGGTGTGTCGAGATGGTTGAGCAGCCATGTCCAGCGGGTCTGAATGCCGGTGATGTAATCAAGGGCATGCTGTTTGCGAAAGCCGAGCAGCTCGGCGCTGGAAAGGTCGGTATCGAGTTTATCTACCGGCAATTTGGTTTGCAGATATTCGATGATGGCAGCGCACAGGGCAAGTTTGTTCTGAATCGACAGCTCAATGTTGATGCGTTCGATACCGTCGGAATAGCTGCCAAGCTGTTCAAGAGGGATAACAACGTCTTCATTGATTTTAAACGCATTGGTATGGCGGGCGATGGCGGCCGTACGTGAGCGGTCGAGCCAGAAAGTTTTGCGTGCTTCAGGGGTAACGGCGATAAAGCCTTCGCCGCAGCGGGCGTTGGCCAGCCGCACGATATGAGCTGCTGCTGCCTGTACTTCATTTTCATCATCTGAAACGATGTCGGCCAGTAATACCATTTTCGGGCGGCCTTTGCCAGCTGCTTTGGTGGCGTAGCCTACGGCGCGCACGTAGCGCCAGTCGAGATGCTCCAGTCCCGCCAGTTTGACGGTTTTATGGTTAAGCATGTAGTTGCGCACTTCGACGATAGACGGGGTGGCATTGGCTACGGTGCCGAAAAACTCCATACAGATGGTACGGGTGTATTTAGGCATGCGATGCAAAACGAAAGCAGCAGAGGTGATGATGCCATCCGTGCCTTCTTTCTGCACACCCGGTACGCCGGCAAGGAATTTATCGGTGACGTCTTTACCCAGACCCACTTTGCGGAAACGCTGCCCGGGTACTTCGAGACGCTCGGTTTTAAGGATGCTGTAGCCGTCGTTATCAAGGGTATGTATGTCAAATATGGCGGTGGTTTCGTCGTGGATTTTGCCGAAATTATGGCGTACACGTTCTATTTTCAGCCATTGCCCCTGAGGGTTGACCATTTTCCACCACGCCAGATTATCCAGAGTGGTGCCCCACAATACGGCTTTTTTACCGCCGGCATTCATGGCTACGTTGCCGCCGATACAGCAGGCATCGGCAGATGTCGGGTCTACGGCAAAAACCCAGCCGGCAGCACTGGCCGCTTCTTCTACACGGCGGGTAACTACTCCGGCACCGCAGGTAATTACCGGATAAGTGCCTTCCAGCCCGGGCAGTTGCTGTAAGGCAACCGGGCTGTACTGGTCGAGTTTTTCGGTATTGATTACGGCGCTCATGGCGTCCATCGGAATAGCACCACCGGTATAGCCGGTACCGCCGCCGCGCGGAATGATGGTGAGCTCCAGCTCAATTAAAGCGCGTACAAGCGGTGCAACTTCTTTTTCGTGATCCGGGTTGATAACTACAAAAGGGTATTCAACACGCCAGTCGGTAGCATCGGTAACGTGGCTGACGCGCGCCAGCCCGTCGAACATAATGTTGTCTTTGTGGGTGATTTTACGCAGGCGGTTGAATACCTGTTCGCGTTTGCTGCGGGTTTTGCCAAAGCTGCTGTCAAAATCGCTGATGGCCTGCTCTGTGCTTTTTATCAGCTGCCCGACCATCTGGTTGTTGTCGCGCCGTTTCTGAATTTCGCTGAGGCGGTGGCGCATTTCTTTAACCAGCGCCTGCTGGCGATGCTGGTGTTCGAGCAGGTCGTCAATCAGGTAAGGATTGCGGATAACTGCCCAGATATCTCCGAGTATTTCAAACAGCATTCGTGCTGAGCGGCCGGTTCGTCTTTGCTCGCGCAGCTGTTGCAATAAATCCCATGAATGGCTGCCGAGCAGACGTATGACTATTTCTCTGTCGGAATAAGAGGTGTAGTTATAGGGGATTTCGCGTATACGCTGACTGGCTTGTGTGCTCATTAAACGTGTTCCGTTCCGCTCTGCTGGCGTTAAATTGGTAAGGCTGTAAATTGGTTATTTTAACTGTTTACTTTACTTTTCGCAGTTTTGTCTGATAACAATTTAGGTGAAAACAGTGGTAATGGCAATGGAAAAATCTGCTGGTTTGATGGTATTTTGTTTCATGTACCCGTTTTTAAAGGTGCATTTTATTATTTGGCCGGATGCTTTCCGGCTTTTGGGTACTTACAGTTTAAATGCAGAATGATTGATTGGCATGTAAGTCTGTAAAGATGCTTTTATTGAGAGAGGTAAGTTAATTTACAGATTCAACGGGGATAACCGGTTTTTTATATCCGGGATTGTAAGGTCCGAAGACTATGCCATTAGTTTCCTCAGCTGACAGTAAACCGGTATCTACTGCACCGGCAACGATATAAGCTTTATCGGAGACTTTATTTGAAATCTGTGTAATCACGGCATTGACTATCAGTGAAAAAATATCATTGTTGCTATTATTACTGGAATCTATGGTGATATTTTTTTCTCCGCTCCAGATAATCGAACCGTTTTTAGCATCTATCAGTTTGGCTTCTACGGTAACTGTGGTAACGCTGCTGATTACTTTGTATTTTGTGCCATAGTCTTTTATGTTTAAGTACAGGATGGCATCAGGATTGTAAATCTGTCTGATTTTATTTATGTCTATTGCCTGAATTTCAGCTCCATCATTCAGGCCATTGTCTTTAAATGTTTCATTAACCAGAGCTACAGGAAAAACATAATAACCTGATTCAGCTAATGGTTGTGTTGTCTGAGCCAATACAGCATATGGTGCTTTTGTATCAACTGAGGAGCTGGTGGGCAGTAATACCAGAATAGAATGCGGATCACTTTGCCGGAATTTGCTGTAATCATGCGGCTGCGGCTGGTAATGAGAGGTGGTACAGGCGTAAAGTAAAGTAGTAACCGCCAGAGAAAGCAGTAATTTGAAAAAGCGCATTATGATTTATCTTTGTCAATATTTTTTAACAGGAAGTTCATATAAGTTGCTGATTCGGGAAAAGCGGCTTTTTCTTTTTCAAACTGAGCTTTAGCACCGGCGCGGTTGCCGGCCTGTGCATACAGCATCCCCAGATGTGCATGGGCTCCCGGTGCCGGCTTACTGTGATGATTGGCGGCATCAATAAAATATTTTTCCATACCGGCAATCTGTTCTTCCAGTGAGGTTTTACCGTCCAGTGCCTGATATTGCAGTTTGTGATAATCACCCCAGTAGTAAAGTGTGGCAGACTGACTCTGATGAGCGCATACAGCCAGTATCAGGGTCGCGATGGCGGTTGTTATTATTTTTTTCATTTCGGATTTGATGTGTGCAGAAAGGTTTTATGTTAAGGTTGAGGATTCCATTGTCCTGATTCAATGCCATTAACCAGATTGTTTACTGCTTCTCGAATGGCTAAATCAAGCACTTTTCCGTTAAGGGTTCCGTCATAGCTGGCATAGCCGCCGGTACCGAGTATTTCGCGTGTGGAAAGTTTGAATTCTCCGGCACCCTGACTTGAATAAACGATTTCTGCTGTTTGCACATCAATGATGTTAAGGGTAACTTTGGCATAGGCTACCTGAGTTTTTCCCTGACCAAGAATGCCGAATAATTGTTCATCACCTATAGTTTTACGTCCGAATTCTGAAATATCACCAGTTACAATGTAGCGCGCGCCCTTGAGCTTTTGTTGCATACCATTGATATTGGCTTCATTACGGATTTCATCCAGATTAGTACGATCCAGAACAATAAAACGACCTGTTTGCTGTAAATCAGTCATCAGAATGGTTTTCGCCTGACTGGTAAGCTGATTATTGCTGTTGCTGAAAATACCGCCGCCCAGATTACCACGGCTGTCAAACTTCCCTACAGCCAGCTGAGTTTTTATGCCGTTGTATGCTTGCTGATAAGTGGTTACTTTGGGAGTGTTGATTACTTGTGATGTTTCTGTTGCACAAGCGGATAGCAGGCTGGCACTCAGCAGGGTAAGATAAATTTTTTTCATATTGAGCTGCATATATTATTTCTTCAGCTTGTATCTGGGAAAATATTGATGTTAAAAGATATTATTAGTATTTTCAATTAAATATAATTTATATCCGTTCAGGATACAGAGTATCAGAATTTTTCCTGCGGGCTTAAATAACGCCATTGCCCCGGTGGCAGGGCACCCAGTTTGATTTTACCCATGCGTACCCGTTTCAGACCGGTTACACGTAAGCCTACCAGTTCACACATGCGCCTGATTTGGCGTTTTTTACCTTGTTTAAGTATAAAGCGCAGCTGATCCTGATTTTGCCAGCTGACTTTAGCCGGCCGCAGTTTTTCACCGTCAAGACTTAATCCGTGGTTCAGCAGCGCCAGACCGCTTTCACTCAGTTTGCCGGTTACGCGTACGAGATACTCTTTTTCGATACCACTGTGTTCACCGATCAGCTGTTTGGCAATACGCCCGTCCTGAGTAAGTACCAGCAAGCCTACTGAATCGATATCCAGACGGCCGGCCGGCGCCAGATGGCGTGTATGCTCCGGCTGAAACTGAATCCGGCTTTTGTCTTCCTGCCAGTGGTTGGCTTCGGTAATCAGCTCAACGGCCGCACGATAACCTTTTTCCGGTTGCGCGCTGACAAAGCCTACTGGTTTATTCAGTAGAATGGTAACGCGTTCGGCTTGCTGACGGTGCGCCTGCCGGTCGAGGTCGATGCGATCACTATTAAAAACTTTTTGTCCAAGTACGGCAGTTTTACCATTAACTTTTACCCAGCCCTTTTCAATATAGTTGTCTGCTTCACGGCGTGAGCATAAACCCAGTTGCGCCATGCGCTTTGACAGACGCTGAGCTTCGTTTTGTTCTGTAGTTGTCATGCTATATGCTCTTTTTGTCGATTAGAACCG
The DNA here is from genome assembly GCF_016100525.1 of Snodgrassella sp. W6238H11. Classification (NCBI taxonomy): domain Bacteria; kingdom Pseudomonadati; phylum Pseudomonadota; class Betaproteobacteria; order Neisseriales; family Neisseriaceae; genus Snodgrassella; species Snodgrassella sp. W6238H11. The sequence goes on from NZ_JACFSH010000002.1 coordinate 363,762, forward strand.
GCTACCATATCCAGCAGGAACAGGCGGCAATCCAGATTACCGTTAAACAATGGGATTTTACGTTTTGGCGACAGACGCATCAGTTTGGGCATATCACGGTCGGCGCTGAACATACCGATCAGCCAGCCGGCAAAATGTTGTTTCAGCCAGCTGCCTAATTGGGGATATAAAGCATGTAAAAGCTGAATTTCAGAAAGGCGGACACCATAAGGCGGATTGCTTATCATGATGCCGTTTTTTCCGTTCGGACGGGTATCCAGAGCATCAGTTACCTGCCATTGAATATATTGCTCCATACCGGCATAGCGGGCGTTGTCCTGAGCCAGTCTGATTAGCCTGCTATCAATATCTGCTCCGAAAATCGGTGCAGATGGTTGGTGTATGGCTGCCTGAGCAGCGCGACGCAGCTGCTGCCATAAATTATCATTATAATTATTCAGCTTTTCAAAACCGAAAGCACGTTCTAGCCCGGGTGCTGTGCCGGTGGCAATCAGTGCGGCTTCAATGGCAAGGGTACCACTGCCGCAAAAAGGATCCATGAAGGGCTGGCTGCCGTTATAGCCGGCCAGTAACAGTAAACCGGCTGCCAGATTTTCACGTAATGGTGCTTCACCGGTGTCACTGCGGTAGCCTCGTTTAAATAAGGCTTCACCACTGCTGTCCAGATAAACAGATATTTCGTTTTTCTCAATAAAGACATGAATGCGGATATCCGGACGAAATTTTTCTATACTGGGGCGGCGGCCGGTTTTATCACGAAATACATCGCAGATAGCATCTTTTACTTTGAGGGCAGCAAAATTAAGGCTGTTGATTTGTGCCTGTTTGCCTTCAATATGAATTTTGAAATTTTTATCTATGTCAAACCATTCAGGCCAGCAGATTTTCCGGGCCAGTTGATAAATTTCGTTTTCGTTGCGAAAGTGGCCGGTAGTCAGACGGATAAGTACCCGGCTGGCTACACGGCTGTGCAGATTAATTTTGTATACGCTGGCTAAATCACCTGTAAGTGCGATACCGCCGTCACGATTATGAATCTGCTCACAGCCCAGGGTAACCAGTTCCTGATTTAATATGGTTTCCAGCCCGCGCGGACAGCTTACGAAAAGAGAATATGAATTCATGCAGTACTTTATTTAAAGAAGATAGGACATGCTAAATTGGTTTGCGCATGTATAAATAGTATGATTGTAATATTGAAGTTTATGTGCTGACTATTGTTTATGTTTTCGGGTTTGCAAATTTGAGTGATTAAGCGTGAAGATAACCTTAAGATGAAAAGGGACAAGAAGTCTGTATATGTCTAATTAATCGGGGATAAATACCATGTTTATTTTTAAGCTGCATTATTTGAAGTCGATAGAAGAAGTAGAAAAATATTTGCCTGCTCATCTGAATTATTTGCAGGAACACTATGATAGTGGTGATTTTATTGCTTCCGGCCGGCAGGTACCGCGCATCGGCGGAGTTATTCTGTGCCGGGCGGCCAGTAAAGAATCGGCGCAGTCTATTATGGTTAAAGATCCGTTTTACATTCATCAGATTGCCGAATATGAACTGATTGAATTTATACCAACAAAATATGCATCAGGTTTTGAAGCGTTTATTTAAAAAACATTTTCAGAATGATGTTTACTTGTTTTTTGTGTTACAGGCAGATAAACGGTAAATCATCATTATACTGACGCTCAAATAGTATTACTGGTTTTATTAACCTGATGTGTAAACAATTTTATGATTTAAGATTACTTTTTTCATGGTCAATCAGCCATTTTTTACGTTCCAGCCCACCGCCGTAGCCGGTTAATTTACCATTGGAGCCAATTACTCTGTGACAGGGGATAATAATAGCAATACGATTGAAACCATTGGCATTGGCTACAGCTCGGACTGCCTGAGGATTATGCATTTTTTCTGCCTGTTGTTTATAGGTAGTGAGTTCTCCGTAGGGGATCTGTTTGAGACAATTCCAGACAGCCTGTTGAAAATCAGTGCCGGGAGTATGTAGTGGAATAGAAAAATATTTTCGTTTTCCTTCAAAATATTCCTTAATTTGAATTCTGGTCTGAATGATATGTTCATTTTCACCAAAAATAATTGTGGCATTCAGTAATTGCTGTAATTGTTTAAACTCTGTTTCTAACATCCGCCGGTCGACAAATTCCAGCAAACAGACTCCCTGTTGCGTGGTGCAGACAAACATTGGACCTATAGGCGTGGTCAGCCGGTTAATAAGTATGATATTGTTGTTTAAATGGCTGGATGGTGAGTTTTTAGCAATTTTTTTATAGATATAGCCAAAGCCGCTTAATGATCCATAACCATTATCGAAAGCGACATCTATTATTTTTTTACCGGTTTTCAATTCCTGATATGCCTGATTAATCCGGTACATTCTCTGATATGCCTGAAAAGTAATTCCATAATTTTTTTTAAACCAGCGGCGAACAATTTCCGGACTGATTTCATGTTCTCTTAATACGGAATCAGAAATTTTTATCTTCGGATTCTGAGTAATCATTTTTATGGCATTAATAATCTGTTCGGGTGCCTCATTGGCATTTTCAGTCGGACGGCAAATTTTACATGGGCGGTAACCTGCATTCAGAGCTTCTTTGACTGTATAAAAAAATTCTGTGTTTTCTAATTTAGGCTTTTTTGCTCTGCATGTTGCGATACAAAATATTGAGGTGGTTTTCACACCTGCATAAAAAATACCAACATAACTTTGATCTTTTGTGAGTAAGGCCTGATAGTATTTTTTGATTTCATTTATCTCTGTAACTGGCATTTAAAATATACTTTCCTGTATTTTGTGAACACTGTAAACCAATTCATCTGCCTGCAATGGTGTAGTTAAATTACTTTTTTTGCATAATTTCATTAGGCTTATTTAAAGTTAAAAGATTATGTAATTAGGTTCTGGAATGAGCATAGCTAAATTTGCTCCGATGTAGTTTCTGTTGATGTAGCAGTAAATAAAAAGATATTAAAAATTAATGCTGACAATAACAACCGAAAAATGGATAACTATTTTTATAATTTGAATTATTAGATTGTATGATTTAATCTCTTTGTAATTTAAAATAAAAATATTGTGAAAATAATATAAATCGGTTTTGCAAAATGAGTAATGAAAAGATGGAAACAAAAAAATCAGATAAGTTTTTAAGTACTCTGGAAGCAGCTCAAAAAGGAGATGCGGATGCACAATTTGCTCTGGGTCTTATGTATGAGGATGGAAAAGGAACAGAGCAAAATTATGTAGCTGCCTATAAATACTATAAACTTGCTGCAGACCAGGGAAATATTGATGCACAAGTCAATTTAGGTCTTTTATATGCGTATGGTAATGGCGTAGAACAGAATTATGAAAAGGCAGCTGAATATTATGCAGCTGCAGCTGCGAAGGGAGATGCTATTGCCCAGTATAATTTAGGTCTATTGTATGAAAATGGTGATGGTGTAGAAAAGAATTATGCAAAAGCATTTGAATGTTATGCAGCTGCGGCTAAGCAGGGAGATGCTATTGCTCAGTATAACTTAGGTGATTTGTATTATTTCGGTAAAGGTACAGAACAGAATTACACTAAAAGCTTTGAATATTTTCAGTTAGCTGCGCAACAAGGTAATAGTGATGCACAATTTTCTCTTGGTCTTATGTATGAGGATGGAAAAGGAACGGAGCAAAATTATACAGAGGCATATAAATACTATAAGCTGGCTGCCGAACAGGGAAATATCGATGCACAAGTCAATTTAGGTAATTTATATTGCTTTGGAAAAGGAGTAGAGCAAAATTACACTAAAAGCTTTGAATACTATCAGTTAGCCGCGCAACAGGAAGATGCTACTGCTCAGCGTTATTTAGGTAATTTATATTACTTTGGAAAAGGAGTAGAACAAAATTACACTAAAAGCTTTGAATATTATAAATTAGCCGCGCAACAAGGTGATAGTGAAGCACTATACACTTTAGGATATATTTATGACGTTGGAGAGGTAATTGCTCAGGATTATGCAGAGGCACATAAATATTTTAAGCAGGCTGCCCGGCTCGGAAATATTAGTGCACTATTGAGTTTAGGTATTCTATATGAATATGGTCAAGGTGTAGAGCAGAATTATGAAAAGGCAGCAGAGTATTATTCAGCTGCAGCTGCACAGGGAGATGCTGCTGCCCAATTTAATTTGGGTGTATGCTATGAAAAGGGCGAGGGTGTAGATCAGAGCTATGAAAAGGCAGTTGAATATTATTCAGCTGCAGCTGAACAGGGAGATGCTGCTGCCCAATGTAATTTAGGTAGATTGTATGAAAATGGTGATGGTGTTGAGCAGAATTATGAAAAGGCGGTTGAGTATTATTTGGCTGCAGCTGCACAGGGAAATGCTGCTGCCCAATTTAATTTGGGTGTATGCTATGAAACGGTCGATAGTGTAGAGCAGAATTATGAAAAGGCAGCAGAGTATTATTCAGCTGCTGCAGCACAGGGACATGCAAATGCTCAGTGTAATTTAGGTGTATTGTATGAAAATGGCGAGGGTGTAGATCAGAGCTGTGAAAAGGCATTTGAATATTATTCAGCTGCAGCTGAACTGGGACATGCTGCTGCCCAGTGTAATTTAGGTAGATTGTATGAAAATGGCGAGGGTGTAGAGCAGAATTATGAAAAGGCGGTTGAATATTATGCAGCTGCAGCTGAACAGGGATATGCTAATGCCCAGTGTAATTTAGGTATATTGTATGAAAATGGTGATGGTGTAGAGCAGAATTATGAAAAGGCAGCAGAGTATTATTCAGCTGCAGCTGAACAGGGACATGCAAATGCTCAGTGTAATTTAGGTGTATTGTATGAAACGGGCGATGGTGTAGATCAGAGCTGTGAAAAGGCGGTTGAATATTATTCGGCTGCAGCTGAACAGGGAGATGCTGTTGCCCAGTGTAATTTAGGTAGATTATATGAAAATGGTTATGGTGTAGAGCAGAATTATGAAAAAGCGGCTGAGTATTATAAATTAGCTGCGCAACAGGGGGATAGTAATGCCCAATTTAATTTAGGTTTATACTATGAAAAGGGCGATGGTGTAGATCAGAGCTATGAAAGGGCGGCAGAATATTATTCAGCTGCAGCAGCACAGGGACATGCTGCTGCCCAATGTAATTTAGGATTTTTATATCACAACGGCGATGGTGTAGAGCAGAATTATGAAAAGGCAGCAGAGTATTATTCGGCCGCAGCAGAACAGGGAGATGCTGCTGCCCAGTGTAATTTAGGTATATTGTATGAAGATGGTTATGGTGTAGAACAGAATTATGAAAAGGCAGCAGAGTATTATTCAGCTTCAGCTGAACAGGGATGTGCTGCTGGTCAGAGTAATTTAGGCATATTGTATAAAGATGGCTATGGTGTAGAGCAGAATTATGAAAAGGCAGCAGAGTATTATTCAGCTGCAGCAGCACAGGGATATGCTTCTGCCCAATATAATTTAGGCATATTGTATGAAGATGGCTATGGTGGAGAGCAGAATTATGAAAAGGCAGCAGAGTATTATTCAGCTGCAGCAGCACAGGGAAATGCAAATGCTCAGTGTAATTTAGGTGTATTGTATGAAAATGGCGATGGTGTAGAGCAGAATTATGAAAAGGCAGCAGAGTATTATTTAGCAGCTGCTACACAGGGACATGCTGTTGCCCAGAGTAATTTAGGTAATTTATATTGCTATGGTAGAGGTGTAGAAAAAAATTACAACAAAAGTTTTGAATATCATCAGTTAGCTGCGCAACAAGACTATAGTGAATCACAATATCAACTAGGTTTGATGTATTGTAAAGATCTTGGAGTAAAACTGAGTAAGATTAATGCTTATAAATATTATTTACAAGCATCTACGCAAAAGCATGTTAATGCCGAGAATGAACTGGGATGCATGTATGCTGAAGGTAAGGGAATAAAACAAAATTTTAAAATAGCAAGGGATTATTTTTATTCAGCCGCCAGAAAAGGACATAGAGGAGCACTAAATAAGTTAGGACTTATGTTTCTCTCAGGAAATGGTGTACGGCAGAATTATATGAAAGCAGTATATTACTTTTGTTTGGCAGCAAAACGGGGTGAAACAGAGGCATGGCACAATTTAGGAATAATGTATGCCGATGGTCAGGGTGTGAAAAAAAATAAACGCTTTGGCCAGCAACTGATCAAAAGAAGCGCTGTATACAAAAAAACGGGGACACGTAGATTTTATCAGTGATTAATCTAAAACTGATGGAAGAAATAAAGCGTAGTATTCAGGCTGAATAAACATTACTGTATTAAAGTATGATTGAAAAATTAAATAGAATTAATTCGATGATTAATGATATTTAAAAAAAGTCTGAAATCCGATATTTTAAAAGCAGATTTTTTATATTCACTGTTTATACTCAATACAAATATTAAGAATATTAAGAATATTAAGAATGATTGCTAATGATATACAAAATGATGACTATTTTTGTTATTGGTATCAGCATTTAGGTTTATCTGTATTTTATAAATACAATAAATTGAGAATATTTTAAAAGCAACCTTGTAAAAGGAATAATAAGTATATGGAAACAAAAAAATCAGATAAATTTTTAAGTACTCTGGAAGCGGCTCAAAAAGGAGATGCGGATGCCCAATTTAACCTGGGTGCTATGTATGAGAACGGAGAAGAAACAGAGCAAAATTATGCAGAGGCATATAAATACTATAGGCTGGCTGCTGAACAGGGAAACATTGGAGCACAAGTCAATTTAGGTTTATTTTATAGCGAGGGTTATGGAGTAGAGCAGAATTATGAAAAGGCAGCTGAATATTATGCAGCTGCAGCTGCACAGGGAGATGCTATTGCTCAGTATAATTTAGGTCTATTGTATGAAAATGGTGATGGTGTAGAACAGGATTATGCAAAAGCATTTGAATGTTATGCAGCTGCGGCTAAGCAGGGAGATGCTATTGCTCAGTATAACTTAGGTGATTTGTATTATTTCGGTAAAGGCACAGAACAGAATTACACTAAAAGCTTTGAGTATTGTCAGTTGGCTGCGCAACAGGGTGACAGTGATGCTCAATTTACTCTGGGTATCATGTATGAGAAAGGTAAGGGAACAGAGCAAAATTATGCAGAAGCATATAAATACTATAAGCTGGCTGCCAAGCAGGGAAATAGTGATGCACAAGTTAATTTAGGTATTTTATATGAAAACGGTGATGGTGTAGAACAGAATTATGCAAAAGCATTTGAGTGTTATCAGGCTGCCGCTGAGCAAGGAAATCCTATCGCTCAATATTATGCAGGTAGTATGTATTATTATGGTAAAGGTGTAGAACAAAGCTTCATTAAAAGTCTTGAATATTATAAGCCAGCTGCGGAACAGGGAAATAGTGATGCCCAATTTACTCTGGGTATCATGTATGAGAAGGGTAAGGGAACAGAGCAAAATTATGCAGAAGCATATAAATACTTTAAGCTGGCTGCTGAACAAGGAAATATTAGGGCACAAATCAATTTAGGCACTTTGTATTATGAGGGTAAGGGTGTAGAACAGAATTATGCAAAAGCAATTAAGTATTATCGATTAGCTGTGCAACAAGGTGATAGTGATGTGCAATTTCATCTGGGTAATATGTACAGAGATGGAGAGGGGACAGCACAAGATTATACTGAAGCATATAAATACTATAGACTGGCTGCTGAACAGGGAAATATTGATGCACAAATTAATTTAGGTATTTTATATAAGTATGGTTTTGGTGTAGAACAGGATTATGCAAAAGCATTTGAGTATATTGCAGCAGCTGCTGAGCATGGAAATGCCACTGGACAGTGTAATTTAGGTGATTTGTATTATTTCGGTAAAGGTGTAGAACAGAATTACATTAAAAGTATTAAATATTATAAATTAGCTGCGCAACAGGGTAATAGCGATGCCCAAAATAAACTGGGTGTTATATATGAATGTGGACGGGGAATAGAACAAGATTTTGCAGAAGCATACAAATATTATAAGTTTGCAGCAGAACAGGGAAATATTGATGCACAAGTTAATTTAGGTGATTTGTATTATTTCGGTAAAGGTAGAGAACAGAATTACGCTAAAAGCTTTGAATATTTTCAGTTAGCTGCGCAACAAGGCAATAGCGATGCACAATTTTCTCTGGGTCTTATGTATGCAAAAGGAGAAGGAAAGGAGCAAAATTATACAGAGGCATGTAAATATTATAAGCTGGCTGCGGAACAGGGAAATAGTGATGCACAAATTAATTTAGGTATTTTATATGAAAACGGTAATGGTGTAGAAAAGAATTATAAAAAAGCATTTAGGTATTATCTGGCTGCCGCTGAGCAAGGAAATCCTATCGCTCAATATTATGCAGGTAGTATGTACTATTATGGTAGAGGTGTAGAACAAAGCTATATTAAAAGTATTGAATATTATAAGCTAGCTGCGGAACAGGGAGATAGTGATGCACAATTTTCTCTTGGTCTTATGTATGAGGATGGAGAAGGAACGGAGCAAAATTATACAAAGGCATATAAATACTATAAGCTGGCAGCAGAACAAGGACACTCTGGAGCTCAGCATAATCTGGAGCTTATGCAAGAAAATGGTTTTGGAATAAAGAAATAAAAGTATTTTCAGAAAATTTATAAAAAAGTAGTACAAAAATCTTTGATGATGTCTGAATGCTACATAACTTTTTTATTATTGATCTCTATGATTGAGGTTATTTATATTTGCAGATAAAAATATTCTGAAAAAGTTTAAAAGCTTACTGTAAAAGGAATAATAAGAAGATGGAAACTAAAAAATCAGATAAATTTTTAAGTACTCTGGAAGCGGCTCGAAAGGGGAATGCGGATGCACAATTTGCTCTGGGTGTTATGTATGAGGATGGAGAAGGAACAGAGCAAAATTATGTAGAAGCATATAAATACTATAGATTGGCTGCCGAACAGGGAAATATCGATGCACAATTCAATTTAGGTTTATTGTATAGCGAGGGCTATGGCGTAGAGCAGAATTATGAAAAGGCAGCTGAATATTATGCGGCTGCAGCTGCACAGGGGGATGCTTCCGCTCAATGTAATCTGGGTATATTGTATAGTGATGGTTATGGTATAGAGCAGAATTATGAAAAGGCAGCTAAGTATTATTCAGCTGCAGCTGCACAGGGAAATGCAAATGCTCAGAGTAATTTAGGTATATTGTATGAAGATGGTTATGGTGTAGAGCAGAATTATGAAAAGGCAGCTGAGTATTATTTGGCTGCAGCTGCACAGGGAGTTGATATTGCCCAAAGTAAATTAGGATTTTTATATTACAACGGCTATGGTGTAGAGCAAAATTATGAAAAGGCGGTTGAGTATTATTCAGCTGCAGCTGCGCAAGGAGATGTTACTGCCCAGTATAACTTAGCTAATTTATATTACTATGGAAAAGGCGTAGAACAAAATTATACTAAAAGTATTGAATACTATCAGTTAGCAGCGCAACAGGGTAATAGTAAGGCACAATTTACTTTAGGATATATTTATAAAACTGGTGAAGGTGTTGCTCAGGATTATGCGGAGGCATATAAATATTATAAGCTGGCTGCAGAACAGGGAAATAGTGATGCACAAATTAATTTAGGTATTTTATATGAAAACGGTGATGGTGTAGAACAGAATTATGCAAAAGCATTTGAGTATTATCTGGCTGCCGCTGAGCAAGGGAATCCTATTGCTCAATATTATGCGGGTAGTATGTATTATTATGGTAAAGGTGTAGAACAAAGCTTCATTAAAAGTCTTGAATATTATAAGCCAGCTGCGGAACAAGGAAATAGTGATGCACAATTTGCTCTGGGTTTTATGTATATAAATGGTGAAGGAGCAGAGCAAAATTATGCAGAGGCATATGAGTACTTTAATCTGGCGGCAGAACAAGGACACTCTGGAGCTCAGCATAATCTGGAGCTTATGCAAGAAAATGGTTTTGGAATAAAGAAATAGAAGTATTTTCAGAAAATTTATAAAAGAAGTAGTACAAAAATTTTTGATGATGTCTGAATGCTACATAACTTTTTTATTATTGATCTCTGTGATTGAGGTTATTTATATTTGCAGATAAAAATATTCTGAAAAATTTAAAAGCTTACTGTAAAAGGGATAATAAGAAGATGGAAACAAAAAGTTCAGATAATTTTTTATGTGTTCTGGAAGCGGCAAAAAAAGGAGATGTTAATGCCCAATTTACTATTGGATTAATGTATTACAAGGGTGCAGGCGTTGAGCAGAATTATATTAATGCTTTTAACTATTTTAAGTTAGCATCTGAACAAGGTGATAGTGGTGCTCAATATAATTTAGGCGTGATGTATTACTATGGAGAAGGAGTAAAACAGGATTTTACAAAGGCATTTTATTATTGCCGGTTATCTGCTGAACAAGGGAATGAAGATGCTTTGCTCAGTCTGGCAAACATGTATGAAAAAGGTAATAGTCTTCAGCAGGATTATGATAAAGCTATATATTATTATCAGCTAGCCTCTGATAGAGGAAATATAAATGCACAGTTTCATTTAGGATATGTTTACTATAATGGTATAGGGGTAGAACAAAATTTTGCGCAGGCATTTAAGTATTATCAACTGGCTGCTAAACAAGGACATGCCGATGCTCTGACTAATCTGGGTATGATGTATAGCGAAGGTTCAGGCGTCAAACAGAATCACAAGCAAGCCTTAAAGTATTTTCATCTTGCAGCATTAAAGAACAGTCCGGAATCACTATTTAATCTTGGTGCATATTACAGATATGGCTATGGTGGTATTGAACAAAATAATACCGAAGCTATTAAATATTATAAATTAGCGGCTGATCAGGGTAATGCAATTGCACAATATAATCTGGGTGTAATTTATGAGTTTGGTCAGATTGTCCCGGCTGATTATTCTAAATCAGTTAAATATTATAAACTGGCAGCCAAAAAAGGGTATTCTTACGCTATCTATAATTTAGGGCTGATGTTGTTTAATGGTAAGGGTATTGAACAAGATTATCAGAGAGCTGCTCAGTGTTATCGTCTTGCTGCTAAAAAGGGATTGGCAGCTGCACAATATAATATGGGATTAATGTATTTCAAAGGTACAGAGATAGAACAGAATTATGAAGAGGCTGTCAAATATTTTCAATTAGCGGCAGATCAGGGAAAAATTGGTGCTCAGGCTCATTTGGGGTATTTGTATCGTGAGGGAGAGGGTGTTAAACAAGATTATATAAAATCATTAAAATACTACCAATTGGCTGCCGACCAGGGAGATTCGTTCTCACAAAATAGCTTAGCTAATATGTATGAGAATGGTGAAGGAGTGAAACAGGACTTTGCAAAAGCAGCCAAATATTATCAGCTGGCGGCTAAACAGGAAAATGCAGATGCTCAGTATAATCTGGCCTATATGTTTTTGAATGGTACCGGTGTCAAACAAAATAAACGGATAGCTAAAGAATTATTCGGTAAGAGCTGTAAAAATGGTAATCAGGAAGCATGTGAAATATACAATCAATTGAAATAAAACCATATTGGTTATCATGGATATTATTTTTTCATTTTAAAACTATGAATGCTGAAATTTTTTAACAGTAGATTTTAATAAGTAGTCACTGTTATTTAAATTTTATATCATGAAATTTAATACTATTGATAATATTTCTCTGTTTATGATTATGAAATAATTTTGCTTTTCTAAAGCAGATTCTTGTTTTATGTCTATAATCACCCATATTAGTTTATTACCTGAATTATTCAGGCTGATCATGAATTTTTTATGTTAAATTAGGGTGTTATGAATAAACAAGCAGTGCAGGAGGCGGAGTTTGCTCCTCGCCTGGTAGTTTGGCAGCGTCAGCATGGCCGGCATGGTCTGCCATGGCAGTGTCGTGAACCATATAAGGTATGGTTATCGGAAATTATGTTGCAGCAAACGCAGGTGTCCACGGTACTTGATTATTATCCGCGCTTTCTGACTGCATTTCCTGATGTCCGGGTACTGGCGGCGGCTGATGAAGATGAAGTGCTGGGTTTGTGGCAAGGGCTGGGCTACTACAGTCGTGCACGCAATTTGCATAAGGCTGCCATGCAAGTTATATCTGAATTTTCAGGAAATTTTCCACACAGTCGTGTGGAATTACAATCTTTATGTGGTGTAGGTCGTAGTACGGCAGCAGCGATTGCTGCATTTTGCTTTGATGCACGCGAAACCATTCTGGATGGTAATGTAAAGCGGGTATTGTGCCGGGTTTTTGCTCTGGACGGTGATATTGCGAATAAAACTTTTGAAGATCAGCTCTGGCGCAAAGCAGAAGCTTTGCTGCCACTTAATGCAGCAGATATGCCGGCTTATATTCAGGGGTTGATGGATTTGGGAGCAACGGTATGTAAGCGCAGTAAGCCAATATGCTGTTCATGTCCGATGAACGATCTGTGTCAGGCATATGCCCAGAACCGTATTGCTGAATTACCGCGTAAGAAAAAAGCTGTAAGTGTAAAAAATTTATCGTTATATTGGCTGGTTTTACATAACTGCGATGGTGCGATATTTTTACATAAACGTCCTGCCAAAGGAATATGGGGTGGTTTATGGTGTGTACCATGTGCAGACAGTCTGGATGATTTGTATAAACTTGCTGCAAAGTTTGGTTGTACTGCTGAAGATTTAACTGAAGGTATTGAATTCAGTCATCGTTTAACTCATCGTCAATTGTATATTCTGCCTTTTGTTGCCCAGATAAATACCGGGCAGGATGCTGCATCTTGTGCAATAACTGGTGAATGGGTATCAGCCAATAATCTGAATGCATATGGTATCCCTAAACCGTTATATGATTATCTGAACGTAAAACAGAGCAGTCTTTTTTAATTTGATTATTATGTTAATAGCATATTTTTAACCGCTATTTTGCTGCGTATATTTATTTTTAAATTTGTCTGTTTTATGTGCGTATTATTGTTATTAATATTATATATTGTGAATAATATTGTTTTTTGTTTTGTATAGCGTAAATATAATTGACGCTGACATCACAAATATGTATAAACGCTATCTTGCTGAAATATTGCTGTCTTTCAGATGTTCTAGTTATTCAGACAGAATAAAGAAGGGAAGGCTGTTATTTCAGTAAGGTGTGCTTAATTCTTTGTATTAAGTATCTGATTATTTAACCGGGAATAAAACAATGGAAGAAGATTCGAGTCGACCGTTTATTTTATTAAAACAACAACTGCAACAAGGCCGTTGATGTTTCTTGGTTAACAGTATCTGCCGACCGGGAAACATCATGGTCGGTGAGGTACTGTTTATGAAAAAATTCAAAAAAATCATTTCTCAACCAGTAGTAATCAAGGCTGTGCTGGAGTCCCGCAATAGTCTTGACCGTACGCTGTCTAATTTACAGACCAGTTTAAATGGTCTGACTGAGCAGGATGTTAAAGAAAGACTGATCAGTTTTGGCAATAATGATGTAGTGCACGATAAAGCACCATCAGTCTGGCTGCAATTATTACTAGCCTTTAAAAATCCGTTTATTTTTGTTTTACTGGCGCTGGCTTTGGTAAGCTTTTTCACTGATTATCTGATTCCTTTGCATAATGGCGAAGAAACCAGTGTGAGCGGTATTACAATAATTCTGGTAATGGTTCTGCTCAGTGGTGTACTCAGTTTCTGGCAGGAATATCGTTCCAATAAGGCTGCACAGGCGCTGAAATCCATGATCAGCACCACTGCTACAGTAGTGCGCCGCAGTCATAGAGATATCAATGCAGAACAGCTTGAAGTACCGATTAAAGAAGTAGTACCGGGAGATATTATTTTGTTATCTGCCGGCGATATGGTACCGGCTGATGTGCGTCTGATTGAATCACGTGATTTGTTTATCAGTCAGGCCGTACTGACCGGTGAGTCTATTCCGGTAGAGAAATCTGATACTCTTGGCATGAATAGCTCGCTAGCTATTGAAGAGCAGCCATTATCAGCTGATCCGCTGGATGCAGAAAACATCTGCTTTATGGGTACTAATATTGTCAGTGGTACGGCTAAAGCTGTGGTTGTGGCAACAGGAAATGATACCTATTTTGGCTCTCTGGCCAAATCCATTGTCGGTACACGCAGCCAGACTGCGTTTGATCGCGGTGTAAACAGTGTAAGCCATCTGCTGATTCGTTTTATGCTGGTTCTGGTACCGGTGGTGTTGCTGATTAATGGCTTCACTAAGGGAGACTGGGGTGATGCTGCCCTGTTTGCACTTGCTGTTGCTGTCGGGCTGACTCCTGAGATGCTGCCCATGATTGTCAGTGCCAATCTGGCTAAAGGTGCTATGGCCATGGCACGGCGTAAGGTAGTGGTAAAACGCCTGAGTGCTATTCAGAATTTCGGTTCAATGGATATTTTATGTACAGATAAAACCGGTACATTAACTCAGGATAAAATTATTCTTGAGCATTACACGAATATTCATGGCAATAATGATAGTGAAGTTTTGCAACTGGCCTGGTTAAACAGTTCCTATCAGAGCGGTATGAAAAATCTGATGGATAAAGCCATTGTGCGTTTTGCACAGGAGCCTGAAAACAGGGCGGGTATCAGCGATGGTGGTTATCATAAAATTGATGAATTACCGTTTGATTTTATTCGCCGGCGTTTATCTGTGGTTTTACAGGATGAAGAACAGCGCCATGTGCTGATTTGTAAGGGCGCAGTGGAAGAAATGCTGTCTATTTCCAGCCGTGTTTATGAGCACGGAGAATATTTGCCATTAGATGCAGCGCGGCGGGAACAATTGCTGGCTTTAGCTGAAAGCTATAATAAGGAAGGCTTTCGGGTACTGGCGATTGGTAAAAAATACATTACTGCTGAAGCACAGAAAGCACAATATGCAGTTGCTGATGAAACTGAGCTTACTCTGTTCGGCTTTCTGACATTTCTTGATCCGCCGAAAGACAGTGCTGCACAGGCTATTGCTGCGCTGAGTGAAAATGGTGTGGCCGTTAAGGTTTTAACTGGTGATAATGCGATTGTTACCCGTAAGATTTGTTATGAAGTAGGAATTGAAGCCGGACAGCCTTTACTAGGTAGTGAAATTGAGGCTCTAAGTGATGAGGAACTGAAACCTCTGCTGGAAAAACACACTGTATTTGCTAAACTTACACCATTACAGAAATCACGCATTATTCGTCTGCTTCAGGAAAACGGACATACAGTCGGTTTTCTTGGTGACGGTATCAATGATGCTCCGGCTCTGCGCGATGCCGATGTCGGTATTTCTGTGGATACGGCTACTGATATTGCCAAAGAATCGGCTGATATTATTCTGCTGGAAAAAAGTCTGATGGTATTGGAAGAGGGCGTAATCAAAGGACGTGAAACTTTTGGCAATATTATTAAATATCTGAATATGACTGCCAGCTCTAATTTTGGCAATGTGTTTTCTGTATTGTTTGCCAGTGCGTTCCTGCCATTTCTGCCTATGCTGGCTATTCAGTTACTGATTCAGAATCTTCTGTATGATTTTTCTCAGCTATCACTGCCATGGGATAAAATGGATGAGGAATTTTTGCGTAAACCGCGTAAATGGGATGTATCCAATATCAGCCGTTTTATGCTGTTTATCGGTCCTATTTCCTCTATATTTGATATCAGTACTTTTGCGCTGATGTGGTTTGTGTTCCATGCTAATGCGCCAGAAGTGCAGAATCTGTTTCATTCCGGCTGGTTTGTAGAAGGTTTATTGTCACAGACTCTGGTAGTACATATGCTGCGTACCCGCAGAATACCGTTTGTACAAAGTACTGCTGCTTTACCGGTATTGCTGATGACAGGGTTAATTATGGCTATTGGTATTTATATTCCGTTTTCGCCGATTAGCAGCTGGATCGGGCTGGTAACGCTGCCATGGCAATATTTCCCCTGGCTGGTACTGACACTGGGTTGTTACTGTATTGTGACTCAGATAGTGAAACGCTGGTATATTCGCCGTTTCGGACAATGGTTCTGAATATTATGTAAAAAAGCGAGTTGAGTACTCGCTTTTTTCAGGTCTGAATCAGACAGGGACAAGCTAAATACTGATTTTATTGCCTGAATACTTTTATCAAAATGAGTATTAAGAACTGACTGTTTTAAGATTGAATCTGATTATTTTTCAGTTTGCTTTATGACTGATATTTATAGTATTTTAAATCATATTGAAGTTATTATATTCATAAAAGGGAAATAAATGGCATTTACTGAAACTGAAAAAGCGGCTTTGCTTACTGTAAAAGGGGTAGGAGAAAAGGTAATTATGCGTCTGGAGCAGATGGGTATTGATTCATTGGATAAGCTTGCCCTTGCAAACCCGCAGGATATCACTGAGCAGGCAGCCAGTCTGGTTGGCAGCAGCTGCTGGAAAAATAGTCCGCAAGCCAAAGCAGCTGTCACTATGGCAGTAGATTTTGCGCGCGGAAAAATTCAGAAATGAGTAAATCTGTATAGTTTAGAGCAATTAACTACTGTATGTCTGATAAAAATATATTATTTATTAACAACAATTTATCAGGTTAGTTTTTACTATTATTTAATTTACAGCACTAAGATCGCACGAAAGTCATTGATATTGGTTAATGTCGGGGTTGTCACCAGTAGTTGTCCGGTTGTGCTAAAAAAATCATATGCATTATGATTATTCAGCATGTCTTGTGCTGATATTCCGGCCTGTTCAGCACGGAGTAATGTATCAGGTGTTAGCCATGCTCCGGCATTATCTTCGCTGCCATCAATACCATCCGTATCGGCTGCCAGTGCATAAATATTGTTTGCTCCATTCAGAGCAATAGCCAGTGCTAGTAAAAATTCAGTGTTACGACCGCCGCGTCCTTGTTGCCGGTTCAGGGTAACAGTGGTTTCTCCACCGCTGAGAATCAGCAAAGGTTTACTGCGCTGATGCCGGTTTTGCTGAAACAGAGCGATTCCGGCCATCACCTGAGCCACTTCCCGTGCTTCGCCACCTATACGGTCTCCCAGATACAGTACTTCAATTTCCTGATTGATTGCCCAATTTTGCACGGCAGTAAATACCTGATCAGGGTTAATAATTATGTGAGCACTGCTGTTTGGAAGATTTTTAGGTGTTTCTGCATCAGCTTTGTTTAAATAGGCGATAACACTTGCGGGAAGGTCGATTTGGTATTGATTTACGATATGTTTAATATCAGCCAGCGTGGTAGGGTCGGGCACACCTGCGCCAGAGCCTATGGTACTGATATCATCACCAACTACATCTGAAATAGCCAGGGTGGTGATATGTGCTGGTGCTGCTGCGGCAGCCAGTCGACCGCCTTTGATGCGGGAAAGATGTTTCCGCAGTGTATTCATGGCGTCTATGGGAACACCATTACTAAGTAACTGGCGGTTAATATATTGCTTATCAGCCAGTGTGATGCTGCTAACAGGCAGTGTGGTCAGAGCGGAAGCACCGCCGGAAACGAGATAATATACCTGATCGTGCGGATTTAGTCCGCTAACAGCATTAAGTAAGGCCTGAGCAGCAGCCTGTCCGGCAGTGTCCGGCAGGGGATGACTGGCTTCGAGTACTTTGATGTGCTTTGTAGGGGTAGTGTGTCCGTAGCGGGTAACAACGACACCGGATAATGGCGGATAGTCTTGTGGCCAGATTCTTTCCCATTCAGCCGCCATGGCAGCAGCAGCTTTGCCTGCACCGACAACTATCACTCGTCCGCATGGATTGGTCTGTGGTAACCAGTTACTCATTTTATTCACCGGACTGGCTTCTTCGATAGTATAGCGAAATAATTGCTGTAAAAAGCTGATGGCATTATCGTGGCTGAGCATACTGTTCTCCCCTTAGATTTTTTACTGGATTTTAGCGGTTTTTAGCAGTTTCAAATTTTTCTGCCAGAAAATCAATAAAACTACGCACTTTAGCGCTGAGAAATTCACGATTCATATAGGCTGCATACAGTGTATGGCTTTCCGGACAAGCGATGTGTTCGATGATTTCTAAACGTTTTTGTTGTATATCTTCTCTCACCATCCATTCAGGCAAGTATGCCAGTCCCATATGATTAAGCGCCATCTTGTGTATTAGCAGAGCACTGTTACTGGTACAGGCAGGAATAAGCGGTAAATCAAGATGAACGTATTGTGGTAACAGACCATAATGCTGTTTCAGGTCTGCTACAGTATGTGGCATGCCGTATTTTTGCAGATATTTCGGGCTGGCTACCCATAAAAAATCAATGCGGGTAATGGGTTTAACAATGAGATTGGGTTCAGGGTTATTGGTGACACGTAAAGCAAGATCGATACCCTCTGCAACCAGATCGGTACGCCGGCTGTCCAGGTTGATGGATAAACTTACCTCCGGAAATTGCTGCCGGTATTCTGATAGAATTTCACCAAACTGGCGTGAAGCACACCAGTTAGGAGCGGTAATTTTAAGTAAGCCCTGCGGTTTGACCGTACCAGCCTGTGCAACACGTTTGGCTTCGGTAAGTGTATCCAGTGCTTCTACACAGCGATGATAGTATTCCTGTCCGGCTTCGGTAAGGCTGATGCGACGGCTGGTACGGTTGAGTAGTTTAGCCTGAATGTTTTTTTCCAGATGATGCAGGTGTTTACTGGCCATCGCAGTAGAAATATCCATAAATTCAGCTGCTTTAGTGAAGCTGCCTAACTCTACTACGTAACGGAAAACCCACATGCTTTGTAATGTGTCCATTCTGTTTCTTTTAAGGAAATAATTATTTAATAAAAATGATATCGTTTCTTTTTAGTAAATTCAATACACTATTTTCATGTTTTTTATGAATGAATGGCAGAAATTACTATGTTTGAGATAGATAAGATTCATACTATGGAGGCTGAGTTTGCTTTGGGGTTACTACGTATAGTCGTAGCATTTTTATACATACAGCATGCCACGGCAAAATTTTTATAGCGGCGATTTTCAATGACTGACGGGAATGGATCAATAGTGTTATTTTTGATAATAAGTGTTGCTGGTATGCAGGAATGATTGGGAAGTTTTCTGTTGCCGGCGGTGGTCATTTTTAAGACGGAAAATCGGTTTCAATAATTGCAGATTGTTACTTAAATGGCATTTTAAGCAGATGCCGGTGCTAGCGATAATTTTATGTATCTGCTGAAATAATTATTATAAACCTGGATTTATGTCTGATAAGAGTTATAAAGGTTTAATTGGAATGGATTGGATTTTTAGGAATATATGCCAATTTCATTAGAAAAAAGATTATTTATTTTGTACTGAATTTTTTTATTTAAAACTGATGCTAATATCTTTTTTTAGATTTCCAATAATCCAGAGTTGATTTAGATTTTCGATAATAATAAATTGCAGTAATAATAATCATAAAAGATAAAAATAAATAACAATAAAACTCAAATTTACGGCTATGATTGCCTTTGATATCTGCTACTTTAGGAAAAAATTTACTATAGATAATTTTAATTGTATTACCAGGAGATAAGTGATAATCGCTACGAATATTTGTAATATAAGTTTTATTGTGTTTGTCGGTATATATAACTGTCAGTATATAGACTTCCCCAGTTTTTCTTGAGGAAAAGATAGATTCTTTGGAATCTATTACCGTAGCGAATGTTTCTTCACTGTATCTGGAAAGTATGAAAAGTAATTTTGCATCATATAAAGTTGTACCTATAATCTTAAAGCTAAAAAATATGGCAACCACTAACAAGAGGATTTTTTCTATTTTACTCATAATATAAAGAATAATAATAAATATTTACATATTAAATTAATTAAATAATATAATTTATTTATTTTTACAATTCAAGCAATATATAAAATGTTCAGAGTATTTCAAACCATGTGTCGGTTGTGTGCTCTGAACATCTTTATCAGTGATGACTTAATCAAAACGGCGGATATAACGAATTTCATTCCGGCTGATTCGGTACCTATGCGCACAATATTCTGATAATGGCGATTTTTATAACTGACGAGACTGGATCAATAGCATTTCGATAATTGGTGTTGCTGATATGCTGGAATGATTAGGAAGTTTTCTGTTGCTGACGGGTCTGTTTGTGCGGGCTGAGTGGTTTACTGTTGTTGGTCGTTTTAAGACAGAAAATAGGTTTAAATAATTGCAGATTGTTACTTAATTGGCATTTTCAGTAGACACAGGTGTCAGTAATAAGTTTATGTATCTGCTGAAATAATTATTATAAACCTGGAATTATGTCTGATAAAAGTTAAATTGGAATAGATTGGATTTTTTTCAAGAATATAAGCTAATATCTTTAGAAAAAAGATTATTTATTTTGTATTAAATTTTTACTTAAAGCTTATGCTTATATTTT
Source organism: Snodgrassella sp. W6238H11 (assembly GCF_016100525.1). NCBI lineage: Bacteria > Pseudomonadati > Pseudomonadota > Betaproteobacteria > Neisseriales > Neisseriaceae > Snodgrassella > Snodgrassella sp. W6238H11. The sequence continues at coordinate 384,173 of NZ_JACFSH010000002.1, forward strand.
CTTTTGGATCTCCAAAAATTTGGACTGGATTTGAATTCCTGATACCCTTGAATTGTAAGAATAATAAAAATAAAGCAAATATATAAATTTATATTAAATTTCTTTTTGCGCAAACTGTTGTCTTTGCGATCGGCAACTTGAGGAGAAAATTTATTATAAATAATTGTAATTTTATCGCCAGGCTTCAAGCTATTTTCGGTTTTGATAGTATTTGTAATATAAGTTTTATTATATTTATCAGTAAATTCGGCTGTTACTAAATAATATTCACGATTTCTATAGACATAGGATTCGCTAGTTACTATCGTAGCTAATGTTTCTTCCCCATGTCTGGCAAGTCCGAAAATAATTTTCGCATCGGAGAAAGTTACAGCCATATATAGTGCGGTAAGAACTACAAGGCTGATATAGCAGGATATTATTATTATTTTGTTTATTTTTTTCATAATAAGGAGCTAATAACAGATATTTATATATAAAATTCATTGTACTAATATAATTTATTTATTTTTACAATTCAAGTAGTATATAAAATGTTCAGAGTATTTTAAACCATGTGCCGGTTGTGAACTCTGAACATTTTTATCAGTGATGACTTAATCGAAACGGCGGGTATAGCGGATTTCACCTCCGGCCGATCTGGTACCTATGCACACAATGCTTTGCAGTGCACTGCTAATCTGATAGATGATGCTGATGATCTGGGTCGCACTTTCAATTCCATACAGATAACAGATATAAAGATTATCAGACAGATGTTTGTCGATTGTGATGACCTGTTCTGCAGGATTCATTAGTAAAGCTGCTCTGTCTCTACTAGGTAACCAAAAACCTACACATTTTGTAATGTGTTCATTCTGTTTCTTTAAAGGAAATAATTATTCAGTAAAAAAGATATTGTTTCTCGTTAGTAAATTCAATACACTATTTTTTTATCTAAAACTGATACTAATATCTTTTTTTAAATTTCCAATAATTTGGATTGAATTTAAATTCCTGATAATAATAAATTGCAGCAATGATAATCATAAAGGAGGCGAATAGTTCTGCAGAAAAATTATTTTTACGGTTATGGTTGCCTTTGATATCGGCTACCTGAGGAGAAAATTTATTATAAATAATTGTAATTTTATCGCCAGGATTTAAGTTTTTATAGGTTTTAATATCATTTTTGATATAGGTGTTATTATAGTTGTCGGTGTATTCTACTGTCAGTATATGGAGGACTATCCCACGTCCTTCGTCTTGGGATTTGGTATCTATTACCGTAGCTAATGTTTCTTTTCCGTGTTTGGCAAGCCCGAAAATAAATTTCGCATCGGATAGAGTTAAACCTATAATCGAAACGCTAAAAACTATGGCAGCCACTGACAAGAGTATTTTTTCTATTTTTTCCATAATAAAATTATTATAACAAATATTTACATATAAAATTAATTAAATAATATAATTTATTTATTTTTATAATTAAAGCAATATATAAAATGTTCAGAGTATTTTAAACCATGTGCCGGTTGTATACTCTGAACATTTTTATCAGTGATGATTTAATCAAAACGGTGGGTATAGCGGATTTCACCTCCGGCCGATCCGGTACCTACGCGCACAATGCTTTGCAGTGCACGGCTAATCTGATAGGTAATGCTGACGGTCTGGGTCGCACTTTCAATCCCATACAGATAGCTGATATAAAGATTGTTAGATAGATGTTTACCGATTGTGATGGCCTGTTCTGCAGGATTCATTTCGCCAGTCTGACTATTTCGGGTTTGCTGGCTGGTAAGGCCGATTTCGTCAAGTAAACCAAGCTTGTCATTCAGGCCTCCGGCAAGCCAGGCACTGGCCGCAGCTGCAATGGCGGCTTCGTCACCGGCGCTGCCGCTGCTGGGACGATTGAGTATCAGCCACGATAGTTTGTCTTTTTCACTCATGGCTTCATTGGCTATCAGATTAATACGCGGGCTATCCAGCCGTCCGAGTGCTTCAACACCCGCACCAACCTGTGAATAACGGCGTTTGGCACGTATTTTCAAATTGGGATTATCCATCGGACCTACGAAAGAAATGGTACTCCCTTGCTGAATAACCAGATCCTGTCCGTAAGCTTTATATTGTCCGCGGACAACGTTTACTGTACCTACAATTTGAACTGTGCTGCCCGGATTGGCAGTAGCAGTAAGCTGACCGCCAAGCAGAACGTCAATCCCTTCAGCACTGAAACGGAAAGCATCATTCATGTCTAAATCAAGATTGAGCCGGATCGGTGTAGGACGTTGCTGTTCTGCTGTCTTTTCGCGACCCAGTACGACAACATCGTCATCTAACTGTGGCATTCCTGATTTTTGCATACCAAAGAGACCTTTATCGACTTTTAGTTTGCCGTTCAGAACAATTCCGTGTGCAATAGTATACAGTAGCTGAGTATTTCCGCTTATGGTAAGGCGACGGTTTATCTGATCAAATATATTGTAATGGTCAAAGTGGGCAGTAACGTTAATATCTGGAGTGAGTCTGGTCATATCTACTACGCCACTGAGTTTAATAGTTCCGTCACGGCGCGCAAAACTAAGATTGTCAATTAACCAGCGCCGCCCCTGAAAGTGGCTTTTAAGGTTGCCGTTTTCAAGAATAGTGCCGTTGGCCTGATCTCGGTAGTAAAGGTTATTACCGGTAAGCGTACCATTAAGCAGAGGTTCATTCAGATGTCCGCTGATGCCGGCTTCGGCATGCATATTGCCCTTAAGCTGCATACCAATGGGCAGAAGATTGCGAATAGTGCTCAGATCAGGGCTATCAAGCTTTATACGCCCGCTGATAGGGGCGGTACTGACTTTACCGTTATTGTCAGGAGTAATAACCAGTGTGGCATCTGTAGTTCCATAACGGGTAATACCACTCAGATGATTATTGATATGACCGTTCTGGAATTGTGCATCCAGACGTACATTTTGTAAGCCAAGTTTCTGCTGATGCTGTGGCAGGGTAATGTCACCACCCTGCTGGTATAGTTTAAGATAGCCCTGCATGTGGCGACTGTAACTGAAGTTCCAGTCGCCACCAATGATCATGTTTTGCTCTACGGGTAATTCTATGACGTTATGTAATTCGTGCAAAGCCAGATTGCTGGCTGAACCACGGGTAATCAGACCTTTATCTTTATCCCAGTTCAGATTATTCAGAGTTAAGTTACCGTTCAATGCAGCCCAGCGTGCATTTTGCATGCTGACATGCTCGGTCCCGGCCTCAAGCTGAATAGGATTGAGCAGTTTCAAATTAAGTGCGCCACTTATATCCAGAGCATTAACTCGCCCGCGCCACTGATAATGCTGGTCCAGACCTCCATGCGCATTGAGATTAAAATGGTAAGCTTTGCCATCCAGAGTCAGATTACTGCTACCCTGAAGCTGATGCTGGCTGCCGCGGCCATTGATTTTGATGTCGGTACTGTTAATGATCGTGGGTTTTTCGCTGGTGCTGCCAGCGATGCTAATATGATCTGCATTCAGGTTAACCAGTAATGGCTGATTAATATCAGGTGAACCAACAAGTTTAAAATCCAGCTGATTAATGTTAAGTAGTTGAGCAATTTGCAGGTTGCGTGCCGCACCAGTAAGATTTGCTGTAATTTTTTTGGGTTCTCCAGCGATAAAGCCTTTGGTGCTGAGCAAACCTTTCATGCCTAATCCAAATAATCCCAGATTGGGTGCATTGATATCAAGATTGAGCTTGTCACCTTTTTTACCAAAACTGCCATTGGTAACTATCCGGTTAGGGCCGGCATTGAGGTTAATATTGGCCTGTTCCAGATGCTGATTGCGATAGCGGATGACAGCTTTGCCAGAAAGAGGTGCACCGGAAAGAATGCTGTTATGCCAGAGCATGTCTGCCTGAATGGCAGGTTGTTGTGCCAATTGTCCGTTAACGTTGATATGTCCGTTGATACTGCCTGCCGGAAAATCTGAATTAACTTTGGCGGGATTAAAATTGTTGCTGTTGATGGCCAGCTGGATTGCTTTATTCTGATACAGTGCCAGACTGCCTTTGGCGTTAAAGCTACCCCCGCCATTGGGGGTGATGTTCAGTTTATCGAGTATCAGTGTTTGCTGATGTTTCTGTTCATCAGTAATAATCTGAATCGAACCTTCGCTGTTGCCTTTTTCACTGGACAGAAGCCATTGGGTAATCAGGCCGTTGAAACTGCCGGATACACGAATATGACCATTAAGTGAACCGGGTAGTGGTGTAGCCAGAGCATCGCTGGCGTAAATACGTAATAATTGGCTGTTGATATCGAGTTGTCTGGATGCACTATCGATATTTCCGCGGGTGATGATTTGTCCCTGCTGAAGCAGACGTGTGGTTAATGCCGGTAAGATAAGTTTGCCGTTATTATCGATGTTAATGTCACCTTCAATACTGCGTACAGGTAAACCGCCATGTTTGGCATCGTTGTAGGCCAGTGGCTGTTCATTCCCAAGCTTAATATGTCCGGCAAGCTGACCTTTGCCGTTGTTTACGGGTGCCAGATCTAAATTGAGATTCAAATCGGCAAATGGCAAGTTTGCATTAAAAGCAGCCGGATTAATATGGCGGCTTTGAAGATTCAGGCTGATGATTTTATGATTGAGTTGCAGTGCATACGGTCTGATGATGGCATGGGTACGGAAATGAATATTTCCGCCGTCCAGACGGGCAAATATATCTGGCTGTTGCAGACTGCCTTTGATGAGTGCAGCACTTTCAACCGCAGTTTTATCAAGAGTGCCGCTACCGTTCAGTTGTCCGCTCAGTATAAAGGGTGTCTGAGTAGTAATAGCTGCATTGCCGTGAATGTTTTGCCATGGTGTATTCAGCTCACTGAGAATAAGCTGATGTTTGTGATAGTCAAAAGTGTAGCTGGCCTGGCTGGCAAGTAAAACTGGCGTTTCTTTTTTACCCAGTGTGAATCCACCAAGCTGAATGTTATCAATAATAACTTGTAATGGCAGGCTGATGCTGTTGGGTAGGGTAGGAACGGGCTTGGGTTTGGGTACACTATGGTCTATATAATTAATTTTACCAACATCGAGCAGCCGTACGTGGAAGCGACGTCGCCATAATTCACGATTGTTCCAGTCAAGACGTACTTTATCTATGGATAAGTCAAAATCGCGATGGCTGACGTGAATATCTGTGCCGGAAAACCCGCGCCAGATACTACCAGTCAGATTTTTTGTCTGGATGTGCACACCAAACCATTTCGGGACAGTATGTACACCAAAACGTAGACCGGATTCTGTACCAATCAGCCAGCATAATAGTGCCACAATAATAATAAACAAAGCCAGAAGAGAATACAGACTGGTTTTCAGCCATGATTTCCAGCGTGGTTTACGCGGGGGTACGGAAGGCGGCGTGGCGGGAACTGGTGTTTCGCCTGAGTTGATAGTGGTTTCAGCCATTAGAATTTAGTTCCCAAACTGATAGACCAGCGCCATTTTTCATCATGATGGCCATAGGCTATATCAAAGGCAAACGGGGCAACCGGATTAAACCAGCGTACTCCGAATCCGCTGCCATGACGCCATTGCATGTCGCTGAAGTTTTTCGATACCGAACCGGCATCATGAAAAAGCGCCAGAGAAAAATCCTTATACACTGGAATCTGGTATTCAACACTGGCTACAGCCAGCGTACGGTTAGGTAACACTGAATTATGTGAGCTTTTAATACCGATACTGTCTATTTCATAACCACGTACGCTATTGGCGCCACCGGCACGGAACATCAGCACAGAAGGTACGTTTACTGCATCACCGGTATGTACATAGCCAATCTGGCTGCGTAAAAACCATGTTCCGTATTTTTTATTTTCAGGGGTGAAATAGTAGCCGCCACTAGCTGTAACTCTTTGCATGGATGCTGATGATATCAGTTTACCCAGAGTGGTACCTACCTTACCTTCCAGATAATAACCATTAGCCGGTCGCAGCTGGGTTTCTATGTTCTGCCGCTTCCATGAAGCTGTCACCATGGTGGCATAGCTGTGTCCGAGATCAGGTCCATTTTCAATTTTGCTGCTTTCAGTAACGTATTCAATCCCGATTCGCGAATCAATTCCGTCACGGTCTCGAACCTTCCACATCCCGCTGGATAAGGCGCGGCTTTCCAGATGCTGGACAGTAGAGTAGGTATAGTTAAGATTGCTGGTCCAGTAGTGACCGCGATTGTCACGCGGCTGGCTCAGACCTAAACCGAAAGTAGTCTCATAACGGTCTGTATCCAGCAAGGTTGAGCCGACAAACCCTTTATGAAAAACATTATAGTGGTCATACCCACCACGAAAACCCGGACCGTTTTTGGTGTCATAACGTAAACCAAAGGTCAGCTTCTGGCGGCGCATTTCACTGACTTTCACCAGAACCGGCACCTGATTATTTTCCATATGGTCGAAATCTGCACTGACTACGGCATTACCATAATGGCTGTCCTGTTCCAGTGCCTGCTGATAGTCCAGAAGTTTGTCCAGATCATAGGGAGAACCGGAAGCAAAACCGGCCATACCGGTGACGATTGAAACAGGATATCGTTCATTTCCGCTAACGTGAATATCACCAAAGTATACAGCCTGCTTACTGTCAATTGTGAGGGACAGATCCGCCTTATTTTTTTGCGGATCAATAGCCGCACGGCTGGCGCTAATGGTTGCCAGCGGGTATTTTTTGCGCACAATAGCGCTGAGGACAGAAGATTTACTTGCAGACCAGTTACTCTGAGTAAACGGGTCACCTACAGGCAGCACCCAGTTATCAATAGCAGTTTTGTAATAGTTGGTCAGATTATCATCACTGGTTACATCACCAATCAGAGAAACGTCGACATTTTCAATACGGGTCAGCGGGCCGGGCTTTATATGGATAATGTAACTATTACTTTGTTTCTCCAGATTAACTTCAGCATTAAAGTATCCCTGAGTTTCCAGCATGGTTTGCGTTTGCTGCGGTGCTTCTTCTGCCAGGAAACTGAGCTGCTCATCGTCCAGATCTTCAATCAATTGTTGAGTAATCAGGGGCAGGTGATCATTAATCAGTTTTTTTAAGGATGAATTGTTAATATCTATGGTTACAGGAACTCGAGGACTTTTTGGTGTCTGAGGCTGTTTTTTTTCCTCAGATTCCTGTCCGTGCAGTAATCTGTGCAGCAGGCCGGTTTTGGGTGGCGGAACATCATCATCAGTATCATCACTGTCTGCTGGCAGGCTCACAGCCCACACCATGGAGGTAATGGACGACAGTAACATACTTAAAAACAGCCATTGCAAGCGCTTCTGCGTGAAATATACCAAAATCAGTCCTGTTTCAGAAAGTTAAAACATATGTTAGTTTTTGCAGTCTGTTTATATCTGCTATTGTAGCGTGAAACTGAAATTTCATCCTATGCCTTGAATGACACAGATATTCTATATTAATGTACAAACAAATTTAAAGTCATGATAACAGGTTTAGTGAAATGTTAAATCATCAAAGCTGTTTACTGACTTGGACGAATGTCTGACATTTTTGTAGAATAAATGATTTAGGTTAATATGGATTGTGTTATCCATTCACCCGAATTTACTGAGGATTAATTGTGGCCGGAATTATTCATGTAGGCAATATTGAAGTAGCCAACCATTTACCGTTTGTACTGTTTGGTGGTCTGAATGTACTGGAAAATCTGGATTTAACAATGCGCACATGTGCACATTATGCAGAGGTTACCCGTAAACTGGGCATTCCGCTGGTTTTTAAGGCCTCATTCGATAAAGCCAATCGCTCTTCCATTCATTCCTATCGCGGAGTAGGGCTGGAAGAGGGAATGAAAATTTTTGCTGCGGTTAAACAGGAATTTGGTGTGCCGGTAATTACCGATGTACATGAACCCTATCAGGCTGCACCGGTAGCAGAGGTTGCCGATGTATTGCAGTTGCCGGCGTTTTTAGCCCGTCAGACTGATTTAGTGGTGGCATTGGCACAAACCGGTAAAGTAATTAATATCAAAAAACCTCAGTTCCTAAGCCCGCACCAGATGAAGAATATTGTTGAAAAGTTTTATGAAGCCGGCAATCAGCAGCTTATTCTGTGTGAGCGTGGCAGCAGCTTTGGTTATGATAATCTGGTAGTTGATATGCTGGGTTTTGGGGTGATGAAAAAAGTTTGTGCTGATTTGCCGGTTATTTTTGATGTAACCCATGCATTGCAGCAACGTCAGGCTGATGCTGCCGCTTCAGGCGGGCGTCGCAGTCAGGTACTGGATCTGGCATTAGCCGGTATGGCTACCCGGCTGGCCGGTTTATTCCTTGAATCACATCCTGAACCGGATAAGGCACGTTGCGATGGTCCTAGCGCTTTACCTTTGGATTTGCTCGAACCATTTCTTGCTCAGGTTAAAGCTGTGGATGAGCTGGTAAAAACCATGCCGGTACTGGATATTAACTAAATAAATATGTTCTTGCATAAAAAAGCAGAGCGTTTTGCTCTGCTTTTTTATTTATCAGGTAAAAATTCAACCAGAAGGATTTTATTGCTCAACAGAACCGGAATTCTGGTACAGCGTAAATAATGGTACTCCTTCATCTCGAATTTTTTTGCCGCCGGGCAAATCAGTAAATTCGATAATTGCAGCTGCCTCTACTACTTCAGCACACAGTTTACGAATCAATTTTACACCGGCATTCATCGTACCTCCGGTGGCAACCAGATCATCTACCAGCAGCACACGAGTACCTGGTTTTACCGCATCAGTGTGCATTTCGATGGTTGCATGTCCGTATTCCAGTTCGTAACTTTCCGCAATAGTAGTAAAAGGAAGCTTGCCTTTTTTACGGATGGGAACAAAACCGACATTCAGCTGATAGGCAAGAGCAGCACCGATAATAAAACCGCGTGCATCCAGACCGGCTACAACATCAATTTTCTGACCCATATACCGGTAAACCATTAAATCTACCAGCAGACGGAAGTACTGCGGGCTTTGTAATACCGGAGTAATGTCGTGAAATAAAATTCCTTCCTGCGGCCAGTTCGGAATTTTGCGAATTTTTTCGGCCAGCGCGTCAACACCTATGACTTCGGGATGAGTCTGCATTATAAATCCTTTAAAAATAAAGACTATATGCGAAAGCTATAAACGCGGGACGAGCGAAGTTATTTGCATATAGTGTATGCGAAAGTTGCGCATAATAGCACTATTCCTGTTTTTCTACAGCCTAATATGAAGCATAAAATGGTCTGTTTTGGTAAAATGGTCGCCATAATTTACACAAATCAACAGGTTGATAACATGGTTAGCACGCCTGATCAAGCTCTTGTCACCAATCCATGCTTACCGTGTGTCTGGTTAGATGATTATATTGCCACCTTACCAGCGGCGATGGGAGTAATGCTCCGGCATGCCCAGACTTTGGTAAATAACAGCTATCCAAAAGACGCGGTAACCTTTGCCGGTGAAGATCTGTATATCAATTTAATGGCTGCTGCTAAATCGGTAGCAGATATGGATTTGATGGCCGATGCTGTTGCCGCCACAATGCTGAGCTGTCTGCCCAATTATGTCACTGACTGGAAAAATATTGTCAAAGAAGAATGTGGTGACAGTGTAATGCAGCTGGTTGCAGGTTTGTATCAGGTACAGAAGCTTACTTATTTTGTCAGCATCAGCCCGCTGGCAACACAGGAGGAACGGCAGCAGCAGGCTGAAGCAATGCGACAGATGTTACTGGCGATGGTATCGGATATCCGGGTCGTACTGATTAAACTGGCTATGCGCGCCCAGACCATGAGCTACCTGAGTAAAGTCACCGACGAAAAATTAAAAAAGGACGTAGCTAAAGAAACCATGACAGTTTTTGCCCCTCTGGCCAATCGCCTGGGAGTATGGCAGCTGAAATGGCAGCTTGAGGATTTAAGTTTTCGTTATCAGAATCCGGATGAATATAAGAAAATTGCCCGTCTGCTGGATGAAAAGCGTACTGAGCGTCTGGACTATATTGAACATTTTGTTGATACCCTCAGACAGCAACTGAGCCGCCTGAATATGCATTTTGAAGTGGCCGGACGACCAAAGCATATCTATTCCATTTACCGTAAAATGGTAAAAAAGAAACTGAGCTTTGATGGTTTGTATGATATACGGGCAGTACGCATTCTGGTGGATACAGTAGCAGACTGTTATGCCACTCTGGGGATTGTACACAGCTTATGGCAACCTATACCGGGTGAGTTTGATGACTATATTGCTCATCCCAAGCCCAATGATTATCAAAGTTTGCATACTGTTGTCGTCGGACCTGAAGACAAAGGCGTGGAAATCCAGATTCGAACTTTTGATATGCATCGTTATGCAGAGTTTGGTGTGGCCGCGCACTGGCGCTATAAAGAGGGTGGCAAGGGTAATGAAGCCTATGAACATAAAATAGCATGGTTACGTCAGTTGCTCGACTGGCGCGAAAATATCGCCGAAAACGATAGTAGCCGTGAAGATCTGTCACGTGCTTTCCAGACAGAACTGTTTAACGACACTATTTATGTTCTGTCTCCGCATGGCAAAGTATTCTCTTTACCGGCTGGTGCCACTCCGATTGATTTTGCCTATGCATTACATACAGATATAGGTAACCGTTGTCGCGGTGCCAAAGTAGACGGGCAGATTGTCCCGTTATCCACACCATTGGAGAATGGTCAGCGGGTTGAAATTATTACTGCACGTGAAGGTAAACCATCGGTTAACTGGCTGCATGACGGTTGGGTGAAAAGTAATAAAGCCATTAGTAAGATTCGTGCGTTTATCCGGCAGCAGAACGGTGAATCCATACGGGAATCGGGACGTGCTGCACTGGAAAAACAGTTAGTAAAAATGCAGGTGCAGCCAAATATTCATAAACTGGCTGAAGCTCTGGGATTTTCCAGTGCAGATGATTTTTATCTGTCTATGGGGCATGGTGAAGTTTCCGGCCGCATGATTCAGAAAGCAGTCGATATTTTACTGGAAAAACCGGAAGCACCGGTAACAGAAAACCATTTAGTCAAACGCAGTAAAATCAAGAAAAATTTTGGTGGTGTTCTCGTTGATGGTGAGGCTGGTTTATTTACGACACTGGCTAAATGCTGCAAACCGGCATTCGGAGACAAAATTATTGGTTTTGTAACACGGGAACGTGGTATCTCAATCCATCGCAGCAATTGTTCTTCGTTTCAATATCTGGCTCAGATTTCTCCGGATAAAGTATTACCTGCATCCTGGGCAAGTGATTCAGCCGGGCAGGTTTTTGCTATTGATATCGAAATTCGTGCCAGAGACCGCAGTGGATTATTACGCGATATTTCTGAAACACTGGCACGCAACCGGCTTAATGTTACTGCGGTACAGACGTTATCACGTGATATGGAAGCTCAGTTGCGATTTACTGTTGAAGTACAACAGGTAAATGATTTACCCCGGGTACTTAGCCACCTGAGCGATGTTAAAGGTGTACTCTCAGTAACCCGTTTATAAGCAATTGGTATCCGCTGCGGATAAATTATCAGCTTATTTATCATTTATCTGAACAAGCCACGGACTTTGTACCTATGTTCGTGGCTTGTTCAAACTGCTTAATATCTATTTCTTTTAAGTAAGAGAGTTTTATGCCTCCGGAAAATATTTTTCAATTAAAGCGTATAAGATAGCAACCGTTTCGCAATCCACTCTTCCGCTATAGTCTGTCGGACGGAAATGCAGTTGAAAAGCACGTATCAGTTTGTTGAATTGTTCAGCATCAGCGTCAGCACCGGTGATATCGTAACCATAACGATTTAATTGTTTTAAAATGGTTGCATTATCAGGTATCCCTTGCTTTGTGAATTGGATTAGATAATTTAATTTGGTTTTTGTATCAAACCAGGCGCCAATTCCAGCTTTGTACAGTTCTTTCCATGGAAAGGCCGCACCCGGATCACTTTTGCGTTGTGGTGCGATATCTGAATGGCCGATAACATGAGTTGGCGTAATGTCCGGATAACGCTGGAGAATATTCAGAGCTAGTTGGTTGAGCGCTTTAATCTGATTTACTCCATAGGATGGAAAAGTAAATATACCGTTATTATCGGTAGCCAGATTAACAACTTCTATACCTATGGAAGTATCATTCAGATTACTACGACCTTGCCAGCTACTGACACCTGCATGCCAAGCCCGGTCTGTTTCTGCCACCAGATTAAAAATACGCAGCTCTTTAAAGCCGGCTGCCTGATAGCTTGCTTCTGCTTCATCCGGAATCAGATAATGAATACTCGTATTTGGACCGGTGAGTGATTTGATCGAATCAGCAAAATTTTCAGCAGTATAATGCAATATTAAAAAGCGTACGCGCTGATTAAAACCGTTTATAGAGCGATAGCTATTGTAGTCAATATTATACATATTTTTTTTCCTTTATATTATAATGATAATTTGTTTAATTTTATATGAATAAGATATTGGTAATTGAAAATTTGTTATTTACTAATCTAAATTTATAGATAATGCTAATAAAATTTTTTAAATTAAATATTTATTAAGATCTTAAGTATAGATAATTATAACATTATTAATATAAAAAGTAAATGTTAATTTATTAATATGTTAATTATATAGTTTTTATATGTAAAGGATATTGAATGATATGCTATCTTTACCATATATCTTCAGGTATAATTATCCTAGTCAAATTTTATTTAAGAAAAGATTTATTTGATTGATTATTTTGAAAGTTTTTATTGATTGTTATTTCAATAAATTATTTTATTACAAAATAAAAAATTTAAAGTTTATATGAAAGTAAAGATTAATCTTTCTTTGTTCAAAAGGTAAAGTTTTTATTATGTTACGAAAGAATATATTATTATATTTTTTATATATTGTATCATCTATCATTTTATTATTCGGGCTTGGTTATACAAAAAATTGGGAAAATAAAGATATAATTGTTGGTTTGATATTTTTGGGTTGTTATATCTTTGGTACTAAATACAGATTTACATCAATAATTTTATTGGTTACTTTTTCTGTTTTATCTTTTTATTTTCCAACTGGAATTATTTATGGCAAGCCGACAGAAGCAATTTTAATATCCTTAATACAAACCAATAAATTAGAAGTTATTGGCTATTTAATGGCTATTAAATATGAAATATTTTTATCTGTTTTATATATAATTATCCAATTTTTTATATATCAAATAACAAAAAAAGAAAAATATAAATTTAAATACTTTACTATCATCGCATTTATATTTTTATATATAGTCAGTTTATTTGGTATCTCAGTTAATCATCATGGTATAAATAGAAACGCCTTTTTAAAAAATTCAATAGATTCATGGAAAGTTATTCGTAAACAAAAAGAAGAACAACGAATAAATTTAGGTGATAGTAGAGCAATTAAAATAGAAGGTAAAATAGATAATAATGATGATACAGAAATAAGGGTAGTTATTATTGGAGAGTCGGTACGTAGAGATTATATGTCAGTATATGGTTATCCCAATAACACAACTCCGTTTCTTAATTCAGCAAAAGGTATTTTTATTAATGGATTTGTATCACCTGGGCCAAATACAGTTTCCTCATTATCACGGATGTTGTTTAAAGCTAATCCAAATGAAAATCAAATTTTATGGGGTATTAATGTCATTTCTCTTGCAAATAAATCTGGATATGAAACATACTGGATTAGTAATCAAGGAGTAAATGGATGGGGTGATGATTTACTTTTTAACTTATCCAAATTAGCAAGTTCGGCACATTTTTTAAAAAAAGGCGATTTTGATTCTGGTGCAAATGATGATATTGAAATGTTACCCGTATTTTCACAAATAATAAATAAAAATCAGAATTCGAAAGTTATATTTATTCATATGATGGGTTCTCATGAACCAGTATGTAAAAGATTAGGAGAATTTAAACCTAGTTTTAATATAAATAGTGAAGCTGGTTGTTATGCAGCTACAATAGAAAAGCTTGATTCATTTATTAAACTCATAACTGAAAATTTAAAAGGGAAAAAATATAAATTGATGTATTTTTCTGATCATGGACTGTCTGTTGAAAAAAAACATTCTTTTCATGATGTAGATTTATATGAAGAGTATCAGGTTCCTTTATTTTATTTAGATTCAAAAGAAGAAAAACATATTAATTTTAATAAAACGATAAGTGGTTTAAATTTACTAGATATATATTCATCATTTATCAATGTAAAAACAAATGTTACCAATAGTGATTATAGTTTTAAATTATTAGATCAGATACAAAATGATCCAGACCCAATTATATACTGGGAAAAATACAAACATATTTCGAGTATACAAAAGAAGCAACCTGCTATAACTGATATTGATGCGGATTTAATTTTGAAAAATGTTAAAAAATTAGACCAAAATCTTCAACTTTCAGATAAGTGTTTTGGGTCTATTGAGGATGTTGAGATTGCTTATCCATCAAATCAAAGGATTTATAGAATATCTGGATGGGCTGCTTCTGATAAAGAAATAAAGCCATTATCTGGAACAGTTGGAAGTTTTATTATAAATAATAATAAAATAATTTTTATAGAAGGAGAGCCAGAATCTAGAATTGATATCCACAAACATTTTGAAGTTCCGAAAGAAATAAGTAGTTTTTATGGGATATCAAGTTATTTAGATAAGAAATATATTAATCCACAAAATAAAATCTATTTTGGTTACAAAAATCAATACGGTAATTATATTATTTGTAGATCTTATTGATAAATATAAATTTAAACAAAATAACCTACAAAAGTAGGTTATTTTGTTTTAAAAAAAGCCAAAGCTATTTACTAATCAAAATAAATGAAATATTCCTAATATCTCTGGCTCTATACACTAAATAGTTAAAGAAAAGACAGAATTTTTCTATAAACTTCCTTTTTAAAAAGTAGAATTGACAGATGTTTAAATTAATTTTGGCATTGAAGAAAATATGTTTGCTAGTAGAATAGAAAATTATTTTCTGATAATTCGACTATTCTTATACTTAATATTTAGATTATTGACTTTAAAAATTATTTACTAATTAATTTTATTATATTTGCGGAATAAAACAAAAGTAATTTGAATATTTTGGCAAGAAGTAAAATAAAAAAACGAATAAAGATACACAAGCAGAAAATTTCACCTGAAATGAAAACAAGTTGTATAAGTTGTGAAGATTCTATAAAAAATAATATACCGTTAATAAAAAACAAAAAGAGGCAGTTTATCAGAGATAATCCGGAGCTGCTAAGTAAAGAAATAAATGAAAAGGATTCACTATTTTCAATATTAAAAAAAATATATTTTACAGGTTTAATAGTAGAAACAGATATAATCAATATAAAAGTTAAAAAATTAATTCCGAGCAGAATTAAGTTTAATTTTCCGATTCCAAGCAAAAGCTTGAATTGGTAAGTATAATCACCAATAGAATAGTAAAATCCAATCATGCAGATTATAACTAATGAGTAACTAGTTAAAAACATAAATAAATCTTCGGATACAAGTCTATAAGAAGAAATCTGAACATTTTTTTCTGCCCGTAAAAAATATTTTATGATTTTTATATTTATTAGTATAAAAAAACTGACTGCCCAGCAATATAAAATGATATATATCATTAAACCATAAATAGTGTACGCTAAATCTCTGTCGATACCTAATAAATAAACAACAAAGTGAAATAGCAAAATCAAACCAATGTTAAGTGCTAATTTAAAAAATAAAGATTTAAAAGAAGATAATTGATTTTTGCTGTTGCGAATGAAAATAGTTTTAGTCGTTTTGAACAAAAAAAAGAAGTATAAAAAGAGAATGAAAGTTATTTCCATCAGAGCCAAAACTGACTCTCGTGTAAAAAATTCATTTATATCTCTAAAACCAGTAAGGAGTTGGAGTATAATGAAAAAAACTATTGTAAATATTAAATAGTTAATTAAAAATCTGATCAATTTTCTGCGATTTAAGTAATGCTGAATCATATTTAAATTTTATTGTAAATAAAAATTATTTTATTATATATAAATCTTTTTTAAATTAAATATATTTAAATGTTGAGGTTTGATTTAAATCATATATATAATTGATCATTATATTGATGAGTCAGTTATCTTAATTGCCTTAAATTACAGCGACTGGAAAATAATATTATCTACTGCTGAACTCATTAAAATGTTTAGATTTATCACTAGCTGTTTGTATATTATGAATGACTGTTTAAAAATTAATTCTGGCTCGGGCTATTACATTTCTAATTAAAATGCTGCATTTGGTGCTGATGTTATAAATAATTGAACACGGAATAAGTATATTGATTCTTAATTAAATATATAACGATACAAGTCATCATATTTATTTTGCAGTAAGTATTGAGTGAATTTCATCTGCTTTTTTCCGGAATTAATTAGTTAAAATTTTTATCATTAAGCTGAACGTAAGAAAAGCCATTTGATTATTTTGGCGAAAAATAAAATTAAAAAACAGATAAAGATACAAAAAGAACAGCAGAGAATATTTAACTAAAACAATATCTGTTTGATTATAATAGGCACTTAATAATCTATAACCCAAAATACTGATAAAAAAGGTAATAAGAAATAGTGTGAAATTAAACAGTAAAAATTTAAATGAAAGTGATTGTTTATTTTCAGTTCGGAAAAATTGCTTTTAAAGCTCTAATAACTATAGAAAATAAAAAATTAATCAGTGCTATTAAACCTAAAAAAAACTTGCGCCTGATCGTTCACATTCATCATAAAAATAAAATTACTCCAACTGAACACAGTATAAATATAAAATAGCTGACAAATAATATTAAATAATTTCTAGATAATTTTTTATGCAAAGAAATTTGAATTATTTCCGTTTTTTTATTATTTCATTTAACAAATTCAAAGATAATTATATTTATGTATTCTTTTTAATGTAAAGAAAAAAATATTTTAGTTGGATTCTGGGTAAAATTTTCTGCCTTCTGTACGCTGTCTGTAAGCTGGTAACACTGGTAACATTACCGGAAATTATTAATAATATCCGGTATCTCTGGTTTCCAGTCATCAGTATGTAGTTTAATGAAGAGATAAATATTATTTTGACAAATTTCTGAAAATACCCGGTATTATCTAAAGATGATATTTAACACAGGCAGCAATGTTTCAGGCATTCCATAATTGTATATTCAGTATTGTAAATAAAATTTCTGGATATTCCGGTATTGTTTATTGGTAATATTAATAAATCTTATAATAATCAGATTGATATATTTGTACTAATGTAAAGCATCATATATCTTTTCGGCCAGAGCAAGGCTAATACCTTCCGTCTGACTCAGATCATGCACACTGGCAGCAACCACGCCGCGCAAACCGCCAAAACGAGTTAATAGTGCCTGACGCCTTTTGCTGCCAATACCCGGTATGTCGTTGAGTGAAGAAGTGACTCTTGCTTTCGCACGTTTCTGCCGATGGCCGGTAATGGCAAAGCGGTGAGATTCATCCCGGACAGTCTGTAACAAATGCAGAGCTGGATTGTGCGGTTCTACCCTGATATTGCGCTGCTGATGCGGAATAATCAGCTCTTCCAGTCCGGCTTTACGTTCCGGACCTTTGGCAATGCCGACTATCGGAATATGAATACCCAGTTCCTGCCATACATCCAGAGCCATATGTACCTGACCTTTGCCTCCGTCTATGAGCACCAGATCCGGCCACGCACCGATACTGTTATCATTATCTGCCAGTCGTCCGTAGCGACGGGTTAATACTTCGCGCATGGCGGCATAATCATCACCAGCCTTTGCGGTTGTAATGTTGTAGCGACGATATTTGGCAGGCTGCATAGCTTCATCTTCATATACTACACATGAAGCAATAGTAGCTTCGCCCTGAGTATGGCTGATATCAAAACATTCAATCCGGTTGAGATTTTCTGCATCCATATCCAGCAGTTGAGCCAGCGCTTCAATACGGTGTTGCTGGCTATGCTGCTGTAAACGATGCTGTTCAATAGCCATATGTGCATTGCGTTCCGCCATATTCAGCCACACGCGCCGTTCACCTACAGTTTTATGGATAAACTGAATCTGTTTACCGTTTTCGTTGTTCAGTGCTTCACACAGGCTTTTGGGCAGCTGAAAATTACTGATAATGATATCCGGCTTATTTTTACCCAGATAGTGTTGTGCAGCAAATGCCTCTCCATAGTGATTGAGTTTTTCGGCAACACGGTAGCGAGTATCTGGAAAAAAGTTTTTATCCCCGACATGCCGGCCGCCGCGAATGCTAACCCAGTGAATACATACAATATCATTTTCTTCAGCCAGCGCAAGAATATCAATGTCATTGTGACGAGCCTGTTTGCTGTCTATAAATTGCTGAGACTGCATTAGCCCCAGTGCCTGAATCTGATCTCGCACCTGTGCTGCCGTTTCAAAATCCAGCTGTTCAGCAGCATGTTGCATTTTGGTATGCAAAGAAGCAGTCAGCTCACTGGTTTTTCCCTGCAGAAAGCTGATCGCAGCTTTAACACTGCTCTGATAATCTTCAACTGTGATATGCCCTGTACATGGACCGGAACAACGCTTAATCTGATAAAGCAGACAGGCACGGTCGCGATGCTCAAACACACTATCTTCACAAGTACGCAGTCTGAATACTTTCTGTAATGTCTGGATGCTGTTACGTACCGCATAGCCATTAGGATAAGGACCGAAATACTGGTTATTTTTTTTCAGACTGCCGCGGTAATACGCCATTTGCGGGAACTGATGTCCGCTCAGCATCAGATAAGGATAGCTTTTATCATCCCGGAACAGAATATTGTATTTCGGCGATAATGCCTTAATAAAGTTATTTTCCAGAATCAATGCTTCTGTTTCTGAATGAGTGGCTGTAATTTCAATTCGCGCCACTTGTTTCACCATAAGCTGAATCCGGGGCGATAAATCGGTTTTCTGAAAGTAGCTGCTGACACGGCGTTTCAGATTCACTGCTTTGCCCACATATAATACTTTATCATTTGCATCGAGCATGCGGTATACACCCGGCACTAAAGGCAGGTTTTTAAGAAACAGAGCTATATCAAATTTATTACTGTCAGCATTGCTGGATGATGTGGCTGTGGTATTGGTCATAGTAATGGTATATCTGGTTAACAACTATGTATGCAGCCATAAAAAAATCCATAAGCTGCGTAAACAACTTATGGATAAGGAGTAAAATAGTCAAGAGTAAAAATTTATTTACAATTCAGTCGTACATCTTCATCATAACGTTTAATCAGCGCATCGCGATTATTGGTGCGCAGACTGTCAGCCATTTGACGGTTCATCTGCGAAGTTTTGCAGGCGGCTTCACGGTTTTTCTTGTTTTGTTCTTCAATTTTTTTGTTCCGCTCATCTGTCAGCTTGTTCTGTTCTTCAATTTTACGGTTAAGTTTTGCCTGCTGTTCTGCTATTGAATCAGAACTGGCTTCAGCATTAGGCTGAGGTGCTGCTACAGGCGTGGCAACCTGTGTGCGCACGTTAAAACGCTGAGTTTTAGCAGGTGAAAGATTAACCGGGGTGTCTGAGTATTCATTTACGCCTTTGTTATCACGCCATGTATATACCTCCACAGCACCTGCTATTAATGTGCTGCCCATCAGTACCATTGCCAGTGACATTTTCAGTATTTTGTGACGCATGTTTACTTTTCCTTGGGTTTGAAATATATGTTTTGACTATTATACGATAAAAAAAACCAATGTTTGCCAATTGACCGGTTTATGTAAAAGTATATTTTGCGAGTGTGTCGTATATTTGTTAAAATTGCCCGCCAATTCCCTTACTCTGAATTTCTTCTCATCCTCTAAAAAGAAGCCCTAAAATGCGTATAGTCGAAAAAGCTTACACTTTTGACGACGTGCTGCTCGTACCTGCTCATTCTGAAGTACTGCCGCGCGACGTTATTCTGAAAACTCCGCTTACCCGCCGGATTAATCTGAATTTACCCCTGGTTTCAGCGGCGATGGATACGGTTACTGAGGCTAAGCTGGCTATTTCCATGGCTCAGGAAGGCGGTATTGGCATTATTCACAAAAACATGAGCGTTGAACGACAGGCACGTGCCGTAGCCAATGTTAAACGATATGAAAGCGGAGTGGTCAAGGATCCGGTAACCATTACACCTGATACGCTGATTGGCGATTTAATCGGTCCCGGGCGTAAATACAAAGTTTCCAGCTTACCGGTACTGGAAAATGGCAAAGTTGTTGGTCTGGTTACTAACCGGGATTTACGTTTTGAACGTAATCTGCAGCAAAAAGTATCCAGTATTATGACCCCGCGTGAGCGTCTGGTTACAGTAAGTGAAACTACCAGTATCGATGATGCCCGTGAATTAATGCATACACATAAAATTGAGCGTGTGCTGGTAGTGAATGAAGACTGGGTGCTGAAAGGTCTGATTACAGTAAAAGACATATTAAAAAACACAGCTTTTCCTAATGCCAATAAAGACAGTGAAGGACGGCTGAGAGTAGGCGCAGCAGTAGGAGTCGGAAAAGACACAGACGAGCGGGTAGCTGCTCTGGTACAGGCCGGAGTAGATGTACTGGTGGTGGATACAGCACATGGACATAGTCAGGGCGTAATAGAACGTGTACGCTGGGTAAAACAGCATTATCCGGATGTAGATGTCATTGGCGGTAATATAGCAACAGCCGCTGCTGCGCGTGATCTGGTTGCAGCCGGAGCGGATGCAGTTAAAGTCGGCATCGGGCCGGGTTCTATCTGTACAACCCGTATAGTAGCCGGTGTAGGTGTGCCGCAGTTAACCGCGATTCATAATGTGGCTGCAGAACTTGCCGGTACCGGTGTGCCGCTGATTGCTGACGGTGGTATACGCTTTTCAGGTGATCTGGCTAAAGCACTGGCAGCCGGCGCCTCTGCGGTAATGCTGGGCGGTATGTTCGCCGGTACTGAAGAAGCACCGGGCGAAATCGAGCTTTATCAGGGACGCTCTTATAAATCCTATCGTGGTATGGGTTCAATGGGAGCCATGAGCCAGGGTTCATCTGACCGTTATTTTCAGGATAATGTCTCCAGCGCTGATAAGTATGTGCCGGAGGGCATTGAGGGACGGGTACCTTATAAAGGACCAATCAGCCAGATTATCCATCAGCTCGTAGGCGGATTACGCTCCAGTATGGGCTATCTGGGCTGTAAAACCATTCATGATATGCATGATAAGGCAGAATTTGTTGAAATTACCGCAGCGGGTATGAGTGAGTCGCATGTACACGATGTGCAAATCACCAAAGAAGCACCGAATTATCATGTACGCTAAAATATTGTTGTAAAATTTGCAGTCAGTCTAAAGGGCAGCCGGCGGGCTGCTCAGCAAATTAATAAAAATTTTCTTTTTTATTTAGTAATATCTGCATTGCCAAAGCAGAGAAGATTAGCTAAAATGCATTGCTTTCATGGCAGTGTCAGATATTATGTCTCTGCCATAATCAAGCACGTAGCTCACGCTTTCTGCGTGAAGTGGCGTGTTTTTTTTTGCCTGCAACTGGTAACTGGAAGCACGATTATTAATCCATAAAAAAACAGATTGTCGTTATTGACGGTCTATTAAATACACAGGACTCATCCATGACTACAAGTGCAATTCTGGTGTTGGCTGACGGTTCCGTATTTCATGGTGTCAGCATTGGTGCAGCCGGGCAGGCAGTTGGTGAAGTAGTCTTCAATACCAGCATGACTGGCTATCAGGAAATCCTCACTGATCCGTCTTACACTCAGCAGATGGTAACTCTTACTTATCCGCATATCGGCAATACCGGTATCAATAGTGAAGACACTGAGAGTAAACAAATTTATGCTTCCGGGTTAATTATTCGCGACTTACCTTTATTGCACAGTAATTTTCGTGCGCAAGAAAGCCTGTCCGATTATTTGCAACGTCAGCATACTGTGGCAATCGCAGATATTGATACCCGACGCCTTACCCGTTTGCTGCGGGATAAAGGTTCACAGGCCGGCTGTATTCTGACTGGCGCCGATGCAAATAAAGAACAGGCTCTGGAAATGGCACGTGCTTTTGGCAGCATGGCCGGAAAAGATTTGGCACGGGAAGTAAGCTGTTCTGCAAAATATGAATTTACTCAGGATGAATGGCAGCTGGGGCAGGGTTATGTTCAACCGCAACAAGCCAGATATCATGTGGTTGCCTACGATTTCGGGGTAAAAACCAATATTTTGCGTATGCTGAGTGAACGGGGCTGCCGTCTGACTGTGGTTCCTGCTACTACACCGGCAGCTGAAGTACTGGCATTGCATCCTGACGGCGTATTTTTGTCTAACGGACCGGGTGATCCGGAACCCTGTGATTATGCCATTAAAGCTGTACAGGAAATTCTGGCACATAAACTGCCACTATTCGGTATTTGTCTGGGACATCAGCTGCTTGGTCTGGCTTTAGGGGCGAAAACCCGCAAAATGCCTTTTGGTCATCACGGAGCCAATCATCCGGTACAGGATATGGATACCGGCCGGGTTGTGATTACCAGTCAGAATCATGGTTTTGAAGTAGATGCAGATACTTTACCGGAAAATGTTCGTATTACTCATAAATCGCTGTTTGACGGTTCACTACAAGGTATTAGCATGAACAGTCAGCCGGCTTTTTCATTTCAGGGACATCCGGAAGCCAGTCCGGGCCCGCACGACGTTGCCTACCTTTTTGACCGCTTTATCGAACATATGCAGGCGGCAAATAAAAATTAATTGCGTGATATTACGAACTACATTTATTGAGAATAGTAAAAAAGTACAGGAACCCCCATGTTTGGTATTACTGATCTGGGAACGTATATTGTCGGTGCCATAGCAATTGTTCTGCTGCCGGGACCAAATTCAATGTATTGTCTGGCCATGGCCGGAAAATATGGAGCACGGGCTGCTTATTGTGCGGTTGCCGGAATATTTCTGGGTGACAGTATTTTGATGTTGCTTTCAGCTTCAGGTGCAACATCAATCATCAAAACCATACCTGCATTGTTTTTAATACTGAAACTGGTCGGTGGTTTGTATTTGTTTTATCTGGGCTGGCAGTTGCTGCGTTCAGCTCTTAAGCAATGGAACAGACGTCAGCAGGCTGCTGCAGATGTTTTCAGACAATCATTGTGTGAGCCGGCTGCAGCCAGTAAACCGCTTCCGGCACGTCATTTCTTTCAGCATGCTTTGCTGCTCAGTTTGTTAAACCCGAAAGCAATTTTGTTTTTTCTGGCTTTTTTTGTTCAGTTTGTTGATCCGCATTACGCACATCCGGCATATAGTTTTCTACTGCTGGCTATTATTTTGCAAATTTTCAGCCTGACTTATCTAAGCGTACTGATATTCAGTGGTTTATCGCTGGTCAAGTGGTTTCGTCACTATCAGCGTCTGGCTGCCGGGGCAGTAGCCACAATCGGGCTGATGTTTATCGCGTTTGCACTGAAATTATGGACGGCAAGTATCGACTGACCGATTGACTGTCAGAAAATCAATCCTGCCGTACCGCTAAATTAACAGATAATTTTTTGATAAAGGTATCAGTATGCCTAAGCGCACAGACTTAAAATCTATCCTAATTATTGGTGCCGGTCCTATTGTAATTGGTCAGGCATGCGAGTTTGACTACTCCGGAGCTCAGGCATGCAAGGCATTGCGTGAAGAGGGCTATAAAGTCATTCTGGTTAATTCCAATCCGGCTACGATTATGACAGATCCGGATATGGCTGATGTTACTTACATTGAGCCGATTATGTGGCAGACAGTGGCAAAAATTATTGAAAAAGAACGTCCCGATGCAATTTTGCCAACGATGGGCGGGCAAACGGCACTCAACTGTGCTCTTGATCTGGCGCATAACGGTATTCTGAAAAAATATCAGGTAGAGCTGATTGGTGCATCCGAAGATGCAATTGATAAAGCAGAAGACCGCGGCCGTTTTAAAGAGGCAATGAATAAAATCGGCCTGCATACCCCGAAATCCTTTATTTGCCATAGCATGGAGCAGGCTATGGATGCACAGGCACAGGTTGGATTTCCTGCATTAATTCGCCCGTCTTTCACCATGGGCGGTAGTGGCGGTGGTATTGCCTACAATAAAGATGAATTTATTACTATTTGTGAACGTGGTTTTGATGCTTCACCTACTCATGAATTACTGGTTGAACAGTCTGTACTGGGTTGGAAAGAATATGAAATGGAAGTGGTGCGTGACCGTGCCGACAATTGCATTATTATCTGTTCAATAGAAAATTTTGATCCGTGCGGCGTACATACCGGTGATTCGATTACAGTAGCTCCGGCACAAACACTGACGGATAAAGAATATCAGCTGATGCGCGATGCCTCTCTGGCAGTACTGCGTGAAATCGGTGTGGATACCGGTGGCTCTAATGTACAGTTTGCCGTTAATCCGCAAAACGGCGAAATGATTGTGATTGAAATGAATCCGCGTGTCAGCCGTTCTTCTGCTCTGGCTTCTAAAGCTACCGGTTTTCCGATTGCTAAAATCGCAGCTAAGCTGGCAATAGGCTATACACTGAATGAATTGCAAAATGATATAACCGGCGGACGCACACCGGCTTCCTTTGAGCCTTCCATTGATTATGTGGTAACCAAAGTTCCCCGTTTTGCCTTTGAAAAATTTCCGTCCGCAGATGATCGTCTGACGACACAGATGAAATCAGTTGGGGAAGTAATGGCTATCGGCCGTACATTTCAGGAGTCTGTACATAAAGCTCTGCGCGGTCTGGAGGTTGGTCTGAGCGGCTTTGATTGCCGCAGCAGTGACCGTGCAGCCATTCAGCGTGAACTGGCTAATCCCGGTCCGGAACGGATACTGTATGTCGCTGATGCATTTCGTGCCGGCTTTTCATTAGAGGAAATCTATACAATTTGTGCTATTGATCCGTGGTTCCTGGCACAGATTGCTGATCTGGTTGGCGAAGAACAGAAACTGACAGCGGTCAGACTGGAAGATATCGATTACAGTTATCTGCGTAAACTCAAACGCAAAGGTTTTGCTGATAAACGGCTGGCGCAATTGCTTAATCAGGATGAAGCCAGTGTTAGACAGCATCGTTATGCCATGAATCTGCATCCGGTTTTTAAACGCGTAGATACCTGTGCAGCTGAATTTGCTACCGATACTGCCTATTTGTACTCAACTTATGAAGAAGAATGCGAAGCGGAACCGACACAGCGTAAAAAAATTATGATTCTTGGCGGCGGACCAAATCGTATCGGTCAGGGTATTGAGTTTGATTATTGCTGTGTACATGCTGCATTAGCATTGCGCGAATCCGGTTTTGAAACCATTATGGTGAACTGTAATCCTGAAACAGTTTCGACAGATTATGACACTTCTGACAGATTGTATTTCGAGCCGCTAACCCTTGAAGACGTACTGGAAATCTGTCATACCGAACAACCTGACGGTCTCATTGTGCATTATGGCGGTCAGACGCCTTTAAAACTGGCTAATGAACTGGTAGCTAATGGTGTCAATATTATCGGTACCTCAGCCGATGCCATTGATGCAGCAGAAGACCGTGAGCGTTTTCAGCAGATTCTGCATAAACTGGGATTGCGTCAGCCGGAAAACCGTACAGCACGTACTGAAGCAGAGGCACTGCAACTGGCTGAAGAAGTTGGTTATCCGCTGGTAGTACGGCCATCTTATGTACTTGGCGGACGAGCTATGCAGGTAGTGCATTCATCTAATGAATTACAAACCTATATGCGCGAAGCTGTACAAGTATCCAATGATAGCCCGGTATTACTTGATTACTTTCTCAGCCACGCTATTGAAGTAGATGTAGATTGTGTATGTGATGGTAAACAGGTGGTTATCGGCGGCATCATGCAGCATGTTGAACAGGCAGGTGTCCATAGTGGCGATTCAGCATGTTCCATTCCGCCTTATTCGCTAAGTGAAGCTATTCAGAATGAAATTCGTCGTCAGACAGCAGCCATGGCAATGGCTTTAGATGTAGTTGGTCTGATGAATGTGCAGTTTGCCGTACAGGATGATATCGTTTACGTACTTGAAGTTAATCCGCGTGCTTCACGTACTGTTCCATTTGTATCTAAAGCCACAAGTGTGTCTCTTGCTAAAATCGGAGCAAGGGTTATGGCCGGTATCTCATTGGCCGAACAGGGCTACACACAAGAAGTTATTCCTGAATTTTTTGCAGTTAAGGAAGCCGTATTTCCTTTTATTAAATTTCCCGGCGTAGATACCATTCTCGGCCCCGAAATGCGCTCTACCGGTGAAGTAATGGGTGTCGGTGAAACATTTGCCGAAGCATATTTAAAAGCCCAGCTCGGAGCGGGTGAGCGTATGCCGACTATTGGTAAAGTGTTTCTGGCTGTACGTAATGAAGACAAACCTGCTGTTGTTCAGGTGGCAACCAATTTTCAGTCGCTCGGTTACGGACTGTGTGCCACCCGCGGGACAGCAGCTTTTCTGGCTGAGCACGGAATCAATGTGCAAGTGGTGAATAAGGTAACTGAAGGGCGCCCGCATATTGTTGATGCCATTAAAAACGGTGAGATTGCTCTGGTTGTTAATACTGTCAGCAGTGATGTACAGTCTATTAAAGACAGCCATTCAATCCGCCGTAGTGCACTGAATATGCGTATTCCACTATATACCACCATCGCAGGTGCTTTAGCGATGAGCGAGGGTGTAAGCCGTTTATCCCGTACTGATGTTTACAGTATTCAGAATTTACATCAGCGCATAAAGACAGCTCTGCAAAACTAATTATTTCAAGGTAAAAAGCTGCCGGTTGCATAATTAGCAACCGGCAGCTTAATATATTGAAAAATTAATTTTAAATGGTGAGAAATTAATAGTTTTAGTTTTTTCTGTAATCAAATATCAGCAAGATTAAATATGGCTATTCTTAATGATTTTGGTCTGTAACTACCTTACTATGCTGATGGATATAATCCAGAATACGGTTATTATTTTGAATGAAACCCAGTTGAATTTCCGGATGATCAAGTAAGCTTTCATTGTGCTTATATATTTGAATTAATCCATCAACAAAATAGTTCTGGCTTACTGGTGGTTTATATTTCCCATGTAGAAATCTCGAGGAATATACAGTGTAAGCAACACTAAACTCTTTATCTAAAACAGAATAAATATCAATTTGATGCGGAAAAGCATCGTATTCATCCTTAACATCAAATGGCCAGAAATCAATTCTTAAATCTTGTTGATTGGTTTCGGATTTATTAATAAACATAGTTTGTTTTCCTGAAATACCAATATAATACAATTCCTGATTATTTTTCTTTTCTTTTAATCGGAATCGGTAATTTTCCCGTTTGAACCAATGATTTCCATATTCCAGTTTTTCTGCTTTTATATTGCGATATAACGGTGCAAAACTGAGGCCTACAACAGGCTTAGAAAAATCAGGACATCGATGAATTGCTTCTTCATCATTGGGAAAACCTGATAAAGTAGGTAAGGCAAATATAACTGCTGCTGCCTTTTGCTCGACTATACCATCAATAATTTTATTTTTTATACTAAAACCAAACATGCAGCGCGGCAGGGTAATCTCCAGTTTTTTACCTGATACTTTTGATGGAATGCGCACAGTAATCTCTGTGGTGTCTGTCATTATCCGTTGTTCCTCCATTTTTTTAATTTTGTCCTGTTCACTGCTGCCATTAAAGCAGCCGGTTAAGCATAAAAGCAGTATACAAAGCCAATATTTCATATTTTTATCCGTAATAATATAATTTGATTAATTTATTTTGCTTTAAGACGTTTGAAATAAAATCTGAAAATTTTAAAAATTTTTAGCTAATGCACTAGCTAATCAACGACTTTACTGTGCTGATGGATATAATCCAGAATACGGTTATTATTCTGAATGAAACCAAGTTGAATTTCCGGGTGATCAAGTAAGCTTTCATTGTGCATATATATTTGAATTAATCCATCAGCAAAATAGTTCTGGCTTACTAGTGGTTTATTCTTCCCATGTAAATATCTTGAAGAATATATCGTATAACTTAAACCAAACTCTTCGTATAATACAGAATGTATATCAGTCTGATGTGGATATGAATCATCTTTATTATTCGAGTCAAAAGGCCAAAATTCAATGCTAATATCTTGTTGACTACGATCAGATTGATTAGCAAATATGGCTAATTTCCTATCAATGCCAGCACGATATAGTGCCAAATTATTTTTTTGTTCTTTAATAGAAAATCTAAAGTATTGCTGTTTTAACCAGTAATTTCCATATTCCAATTCAGTTTTGCCTACTATGGGAAACAATGGGAAAATACCTAATGTTGTAATTGGTTTAGAAAAATCAGGACATTGATAAATTGCTTCTTCATTATTAGGGAAATCGGAAAATGTAGGTAACTGGTACATAATGCTAACAGCAATTTCTTCAACCTTTCCATCAATAATTTGATGTTTCAGATTTGTACCAAAGAAACAGCGAGGAAGTGTAATTTCTAACTTTTTATCCGATACTTTTGACGGAATACGGACAGTAATCTCTGTGGTGTCTGTCATTATTCGTTGTTCCTCCAATTTTTTAATTTTGTCCTGTGCACGATCATTGTTGCTGTTAAGATATCCGCATAAACTTAAAATTAATAACAAAAACAATGTCTTCATTTTGATATTCCAAAAAATCTGCGAGCTTTTAAATTTAGTGCTACATTATTTTAATAAATATTAACATAAAATAACATTTATTTGGTTAATCACAAAGCATATAAATATTTTATTTAAAGATAATGATTTTTTATAATTTCATATTCAGTCAGCTGTATTCAGACATTTTCAGCTTTCTCCCTGTGCT
Organism: Snodgrassella sp. W6238H11; assembly: GCF_016100525.1. Taxonomy (NCBI): domain Bacteria; kingdom Pseudomonadati; phylum Pseudomonadota; class Betaproteobacteria; order Neisseriales; family Neisseriaceae; genus Snodgrassella; species Snodgrassella sp. W6238H11. Next base: position 413,085 of record NZ_JACFSH010000002.1, read on the forward strand.
TGTTAGTATAATGACTTTATTGAAATAAGAATAAAGCTATGTATTAACAAAGCAGACTGCAATGTTTTGCACGATTAAAGGAAATTTATGGCTTTCAGAAAAGAAATTTTAGGCTGGTGCGCTCAGGAGCTGGCGGTTGCTCAGTTTCGAGATTACAGCCCGAATGGGTTACAGATAGAGGGCAGGGATGAAGTTAGCACTATTGTTTGTGCTGTCACTGCCAGCCAGGCTGCTATTGATTTTGCCGTAAAACAGCAGGCAGATATGCTGCTGGTTCATCATGGTATGTTCTGGAAAAATGAAGCGGCTGTAATTACAGGCTGGAAAAAACGCCGTATTCAGACATTATTAGCCAATAATATTAATCTGGTTGGCTATCATTTACCGCTGGATGCGCATCCGCGCTTAGGGAATAATGTGCAGCTGGCTCAGCGTTTAGGCTGGCAGATTACCGGCTGTGGCGGTGAACAGAATTTAATTCAGTACGGAGCTTTAACCTATGAGCAAACTGCAGAACAGCTGGCTCAGGAGATTGAGCTAGGCCTGAATCACAAACCCATATTGCTATGTGCCGATAAACAACAACCAGTACGCAGGCTGGCTTGGTGTACTGGCGGCGGCCAGAGTTTTTTTCAGCAGGCTATTGATGCCGGGGTTGATGCATTTATCACAGGTGAAATATCCGAACCTCAATACCATCTGGCGCAGGAATGCGGAGTGGTATTCATCGCGGCAGGGCATCATGCTACCGAAAGATATGGTATTCAGGCACTTGCCTGTGCATTAGCCAGTGAATTCGGGATTACTCAGCAGTTTTTTGATGAGCCTAATCCGGCTTAAATGAATTTTGTGTGATTGGTGGTAATTTGTATAATAAAAATTTTAATAAACATAAACTTAAGCTATTTTTCTGGTAAAAATAGAGTCATTTGTCTATAATTGAATAATTTTTAAACACCACACTGTATTGATTATACATTAATTCTGGGAAACTTATTATGATGACATTATATGCGGGTATCACTTGCCCGTTTAGTCAGCGTTGCAGCTTTGTGCTGTATGAAAAAGGCATGGATTTTGAAATTAAAGATGTAGACGTTTTCAATAAGCCGGAAGATCTGGCTGTGATGAATCCCTATAATCAGGTTCCTGTTCTGGTTGAACGTGACCTGATTTTGTATGAATCCAATATTATTAATGAATATATTGATGAGCGGTTTCCGCATCCGCAGCTAATGCCGGCAGACCCGATTATGCGTGGTCGTGGTCGTCTTGTTTTATATCGTCTGGAAAAAGAACTGTTCAGTCATGTACTGGTGCTGGAAAATCCTGAATCAAGTAATAAGGAAATGAACAAAGCCCGCGAAGCCATTACTCAGGGCTTAACAATGCTGGCTCCTGCATTCACTAAAAACAAATATATTATCGGCGATGATTTCTCCATGATTGATGTGGCGCTGGCTCCGCTTTTGTGGCGTCTGGATCACTATGATATTAAGCTGCCAAAATCAGCTGCGCCATTGCTTAAATATGCGGAACGTATTTTTCAGCGTGAAGCGTTTATTGATGCCTTAACACCTGCCGAGAAAGCGATGCGTCGTTAAATTATCCTGACAAAGGGGAGGACAATGAGCAAGCTGAACACCAAACCGTATATTCTGCGAGCACTGTATGATTGGGCGCTGGATAGTGGTTATACACCGCATATTGCAGTATGGGTAAATGATAAAACTCAGGTACCGCTTCAGTATGTAAAAGACAATGAAATTGTGCTTAATATCGGGCCTGTAGCCGCACATAATCTGAATATAGATAATGAATGGGTTAGTTTTTCTGCCCGTTTTGGTGGCGTTTCCCATGATATATGGATTCCGGTTGGTCATATAATCAGTCTTTTTGCCAGAGAAACTGGTGACGGCATGGGGTTTGATGTAGAACCTCTTACTGAAAACAGTGAACACCCGACAGCAGGCGAGAATAACACCGTATCTGAAAGCCAGCCTTCTGTATCAGAGAGTTTACCTGCAGATGACAGTAATAAATCTGGTGCGAAAAAAGGTTTAAAGATAGTTAAATAACGATTGTTATTAATAGAATATCTTCTAAGCAAATAAGAAGTAATTTGTTTATCAATAAACAAGGCTGAAACTGACTGATGGTTTCAGCCTTTTTAATTTTTTAAGATTCAGACTGATAACATTTTATTCTATTTATACCTAATAAAGTGTGGCAAATAAATCAGTTCTTATAGCTAATAAGTATATATAAATTTGATGAAAAGTTAGCCGTAATCTGAACAGACAGTAAATAAAATTTTTGAAGCTATGCAGTTTTAAAACTATATATATATTTGAATATTAGTTATAAATTAAAAATATTTAGAATATGTCATATAAATAAATTTATAATTTTGCGGATGTATATCTGATTAAATATGCGTTAACAAAATTTTTTCAGAGTTATTCTCTTATATCAATTTGTTAAAATAGTACTTCATTACGAGTGTAATACCGGTTAAAATAGCCTTGTCTTGAAATTTGACATTACAATAATATTCATTAGCTTTACATTTACTGGAGTTTGAACACATGAACCAAACTGCTGAATTTGCAACAAACAGTAATGAACTAAGTGTACAGCTTGCACACAAAGAGCAAAAATTTAAAAGAGTAAAGTTCTATTTTAACGTCATATTTGCTTTGTGTTTTCTGGTATTTGCTGTGGGTCTGGTCTGGATGAATACCATGGCAATTGCCAGCTCATTCATTACGGCTATGATGTTTGGTATGGCCTATCTGGGCGTAATTATGATATTTGAAGAAGATATCAAAGAATTGAAAATCAAACTGGAAAAAACACAATCTGTTTCCGCCTGATTACCTGAGCTTTAAGAGATGGCAGCTTTAGTCAAAGCTGCCATGCAAGACTAATCAGATACTTTGCTGTTGTCAGTTGGATCCGATCTGATTTTTACTTGTAATGGTAACTGCGGTTTTAACGTGATGGTCTCCGTAAGTGCCGTTTACTAAAATAAAGATAGATAAGCATGGTGCTGCAACCTATCAGACACCAAAGCATGTCTTTCTGTGTATCCCATACATCGCCCTGTGTACCAAGAAAAGTAACTGCTTCTTGATTACTCAGTATTGCTACCAGCCACTCAAACAATTCGTATATGGCGCTAATCGTCATGCAGACACAACCACTCAAAAATACCACCCAGCCGCGATAGCGTATAATTTGTAATCTCCATAGTAATTCACTGGCTATAATAGCTGGTGAAAAGCCCTGAAAAAAATGTCCAAGCTTATCGTAATTATTACGTGACCAGCCAAATACACCGCGCAGATAATTAAATACCGGCTCTTCGGCATAAGTATAATGTCCGCCAATCAGTAATATAATTGCATGAACTAAAACTACCCAGTACATAAGCTGACTGAAACGAAAGCGGGAATAGGTGAATACAAGAAGTATCAATCCTAGCAATGCCGGAAAAACTTCAAGCCACCAGGTAGGGTAGTCATGTGGCTGATAAGCAGACCATATGAGTACCAGTATAAATATTATCAATTGCAGAATATGCGTTTTCATACCATACATCACCTGCAAATATTCAGTAGCAGAATTAAACTGAAACTAAAAATTGAAAAAATTTTTGCCGATATCAATCTTAATTTGACTTCTTTTTTTATAATAATCTGTATATTAATCTTGATAAATGCATAGGGCAAATATCAGTAATGTGCAGCATACAAGCTGTGATCGTTTTAGTTATAGCTATTTTAGATTTATTTGCAGAGTAACTCCCATACAGCTAATGGCTATTTATAATAGTTTTTATATATGAATTTAGTGTATTTATCTGGTCTGTAAGTTATTTTTATAAATTTGAAAATATAATACATTGTTTTTTATGAAAAATAAAAACTATCGATTACATAAAATCATTTGATTATATTTATTGAGTAAATTTGTGTACTATACATCCATCGATTAATTCAACCTGTACATTCAAGGAGATATTTCATGGTTGCTAATGTTAACACTGAAATCAAACCGTTCAATACCACTGCCTTTCATAATGGTAAATTTGTAGACATCAGTGATGCTGACGTAAAAGGTAAATGGTCTGTATTCTTTTTCTATCCGGCAGATTTTACTTTTGTTTGTCCTACTGAATTAGGTGATCTGGCTGACCACTATGAAGAATTGCAGAAACTGGGCGTAGAAGTTTACTCTGTTTCTACCGATACTCATTTTACTCATAAAGCATGGCACGATGCTTCTGATACAATTGCCAAAATTAAATACTTTATGCTGGGTGACCGCAATGCTACCCTGGCAACTAATTTTGGTGTATTGCGTGAAGGTCAGGGTTCCGCCGACCGCGCTACATTCCTGGTTGATCCGCAGGGTATTATCCAGTGTGTGGAAGTAACTGCTGAAGGTATCGGTCGTGAAGCTTCAGATCTGGTACGTAAAGTTAAAGCTGCACAATATGTTGCTTCTCATCCGGGTGAAGTTTGTCCTGCTAAATGGAAGGAAGGCGAAAAAACTCTGGCTCCTTCTCTGGAACTGGTTGGTAAAATCTAACACACTTAAATACACACATCAAAAACTTACTGTTAAATAAACAGTCATTCAGCCCGAATACCGGCTGCGGTATCCGGGCTTTTTACTAAAACAAAAATGTAGGCTATCAAAAACAGAATATCTATAGTTTATTTTTATTAATGTAATGGAGCAGTAAAATGTTAGACGACACTTTGAAAAACCAACTAAAAGCTTATCTTGAATATGTAACCAGACCGGTTGAAATTATTGCTACGCTGGACGAAAGTAAAGGTGCTCGCGACATGCTGGCACTGTTACAGGAAGTAGAGGCGTTAAGCGATAAAGTCAGTCTGCGTACCGATGGTCAGTCTGAACGTAAGCCATCTTTTGAAATCACTAATCCGGGTGTGCATACAGGACTGGTTTTTGCCGGTAATCCGATGGGGCATGAATTCAGTTCACTGGTACTGGCTTTATTGCAGGTAGGCGGTCATCCATCTAAAGAAGCAGAATCATTACAGCAACAAATTAAAAATTTGCAGGGCAGTTATCACTTCGAAACCTATTATTCTATTACTTGTCACAATTGTCCGGATGTTATACAGGCATTGAATCTGATGTCTATTCTCAATCCTAATATCAGCCATACAGCTATTGACGGAGCATTGTTTCAGGAAGAAATTGAAGCAAAACAGATTATGGGTGTGCCGGCAGTTTTTCTGAATGGTGAACCATTTGGTCAGGGCAGAATGGAACTGGCAGAAATTGTTGCTAAACTGGACAGCAATGCTGCAAGTGCGGCAGTTGATGAACTGAATGCAAAAGCACCGTTTGACGTGCTGATTGTGGGCGGGGGACCTGCCGGTGCTGCTGCCGCTGTATATGCAGCACGTAAAGGTATTCGTACCGGTATTGTGGCCGAACGTTTTGGTGGTCAGGTTCTCGACACGCTGGATATTGAAAATTACATATCTGTTTTGCGTACCGACGGTCCGCGTTTTGCCCATGATCTGGAAAGCCACGTACGCAGTTATGATGTCGATATTATGAATTTGCAAAGAGTCAGTGCGCTGGTACCGGCTAAAACTACAGGCGGACTGATTGAGGTACATACAGAAAGTGGTGCTGTTTTAAAATCGCGTACCGTTATCCTGTCTACAGGTGCACACTGGCGCTCAATGAATGTGCCCGGTGAGCAGGAATATCGTACGAAAGGTGTGACTTATTGTCCGCATTGTGATGGTCCGTTATTTAAAGGCAAAGATGTAGCCGTAATTGGTGGTGGTAATTCCGGTGCAGAAGCTGCCATTGATCTGGCTGGCGTTGTAAAGCATGTTACTTTGCTGGAATTTTCCGACAAAATGCGTGCTGATGAAGTATTACAGCAAAAATTGCATAGTCTGCCTAATGTTCAGATTATTATGAATGCTCAAACTACCGAGGTAACCGGCGAAAACGGCAAAGTTAATGGTCTGAATTATCTGGACCGGGTAAGCAATACAGAGCATCATCTGGCATTGGAAGGTATTTTTGTTCAGATTGGTTTATTACCAAATACCGGATTTTTGCAAGGTGCAGTAGACTTAACTGAGCCAATGCACGAGATTGTAATCGATGCTTTTGGTAAAACCAGTGTGCCGGGTGTTTTTGCCGCCGGTGACTGTACAAACGTACCTTATAAGCAGATTATTATTGCTGCCGGTGAAGGTGCTAAAGCAGCATTAAGTGCTTTTGATTATCTGATTCGTACCAGTGCAGCTAATTAATAACTGACATAAGAAACCACTCAAAACCAATCGTTTTGAGTGGTTTATATTTTTATCGGGATATTTACAGACCTGATACGATGACACTTATGGAATATTTTTGAAAAAATTATATATTTTCATGCCAGAATTTCATTGTTTATGCTAATTCGGCTTATGGAAAAATATTTATTGGCGCAGCTAATTTAACGTTTTATTAATCCATAAGTATTATTAGCTTCAGTTTTTAAATATCTGAAAAAATTCAACTTATAACGAGCGTATATTCAGACAGTAAACCCCAGCATCATCCCCGTATCTTCATGTTCCAGTATGTGGCAATGAGCCATGTAAGGAAAACTGGCTGGCGCACTGTGGTTGAATTTAACCAATACTTTACTTACACCACCTTCTACCCGTACCGTATCTTTCCAGCCTGAGCGATAAGCAGCAGGCGATTGTCCGTTTTCATTAAGAATGCGAAACTGAGTACCATGAATATGAAATGGGTGCAGCATCATATCGCCTAAACCGGATATTTCCCAGCACTCATATTTCCCTTTACTGGCGGCAAATGCCGGCTTATTCATATCAAAAGTCTGTCCGTTAATCATGTTGGCATGCATTAAATCTAATGCGTTTTTATCCGTGTGCATATTATGCATCATTTCCATATGAGACTGATGCATAGACATATGCTCCATTGGCATAGCTGATTTTCCCGACAGTTGCTGTAAAGCCTGCATACCCATACTGTCCAGCTCAGGATCCATAGACAGCTGAAAATGGCGGTGTACAAGCTGAGACAGAGCCGGTAATACAGGCAGAGAGCTGGTAAGCTGATCGGGTAAAGATGCATCATTACGCGAAGAAAGTACAGACACACGAACTATCGGGCAGGGCTGATCAAAAGGCGGCAGATTCATGCCCATCTGTTTTACCGGTAAAGTAAGCAAATCAAAAGCTTTACCGTTACTGGTGTCAATCATTACTTCAAAACGTTCACCGGGCAATACCGACAGGCTGGACACTGTTACTGGCTGAGGCAGAAAGCCACCGTCACTGGCAATAACATATAAAGGGCGGCCATCACTACAGGCAAAATTCAGAGTTCTGGCATTACAGCCATTAAGCAGACGTAATCGCAACCAGCCACGCGGCGCGTTATGCTGCGGATATATCTGACCATTACACAGCAGAGTATCTCCAAACCAGCCTATGGCTGCACTCATAACATCAAGCTGATAATCAATCTGTCCGGCTGTATTAAATTTTTTATCCTGTACGATCAGAGGAATATCATCTAATCCCCAGTTTTTGGGGATAGGCAGCCCAGTACTGACAGTATCTTCCAGCAACAGCAAACCAGCCAGCCCCATTGCTACCTGACGGCCGGTCTGCCCATGCTGGTGCGGATGAAACCAACATGTTGCAGCAGGCTGGCTTGAGGTAAATTCAATTACTCGTGCTTGTCCGGCTGGGATGCAGGCCTGAGGTCCGCCATCTGCTTCACCCGGTACTTCCAGGCCATGCCAGTGTACTGTTGTGGCTTCAGTTAATCGGTTTTGCAATTTTATCTGTACCGGTTTGCCCCGGTAAATACGTATAGCAGGACCAAGCAAAGCACCATTATAGCCACATGTCTGCGTCTGATATTTGCCAAAACGGCTGGTGCCCTGCTGAATAGTGAGCTGAATCCTGTTATCTTTACCGGTATCTAATAATGGCGGAATGGCCAGTACCGGTAAATCCAAAGTATTCAGAGCATAAGCAGAAAGCGGTAGCGTAGCTGCGGCGCTTACCATGGCCGAATATCTGAGGAAGTCTCTTCTGTGCATAATGATTCTTATGAAGAAAAAGAACAGCTTAAACCTTCACCTAAGTTGAATGTCAAGCCTGTTTTGCCGAAAAGAAAACCAAAGAATATTTAAACAGAAACAGGGCACAGCATTAAATGCTGTGCCCTGCAGAAAGCAGCAGTAACCATATGGCTACTGCCGGATAATGCATTATAACCAGGTATATTTATAACCCATAGTACCTTTAAAGCCTTTGCGTTTATCACTGCCAAAATTTTTCTCGTAACGGATATCGCTGTAGAAATCACTTTGACGGGTGATTGGCAACTGAATACCCAGACCGAGTTCGCCCCAGGTTTTCGCATACTCTTCTTTCAGACTGTCACGACCAATATCAACTGATTTCGGATTAACAAAATCATGCCAGATATTCGCGATACCATAGAAAGAGGATGACGGCAGGTTATCACGGGTATCACCATTATAGCCGAAACGCATACCTACACGACCGCGCAGTGCAGACGGATCATGCTGGTCAACATGGCGGATTCTGTCATTAAAATCATCCAGAGACAGATACTGGTATACCAGCTGAGCTTGCGGCTCTACAAACCAGTTATTTCCATATACAATAAATGATTTACCTGTTTCAGCTGATAAAGCTGCGCCCCAGCCGTTCTGATGTACAGATTCGTTCGAACGGGCATTGTATTTATTGCGCAGATAAGTTACCTGACCAACAAGATCTACATAACCGCCATTATTGCCGTAGAAGGTACCATAACCACCAACACTTACTGCATCAGTACGGCCTTTGCCCGTGTAATGGTCATCAACGATGTAACCATTCTTAGCTCGGTACTGATCGCGGAAATCATTTTCATTATGGCCATAAGCTACATAGCCGCCAATATGCCGCCGTATTCCGGTTTTCTCATTTTCATCCAGAATAAAATCATGACCAATCTGTAATACAGATTGATTACCGGCGGTATCCAAACGTTTTTTACCATCTTTATCCAGATGTTTAACCAGAACTCTGCCCCATGTCTGCTGCTGATCATCACCAAGAGCAGTATTATTTGAGCCGGTGATATTGTAAGTCTGGTTTTCACCGCGGCGCTCATGTAATGTACCAACCGTGGTAAAGCCAAGTTCCATATCTGCTGTAGGCATCTGCACATAACCGGAAACCGGTTCTGCATAAATTGGTACTTCTTTTATGGGTGGTGCTGGCGGAACAGGCTTATCAGAAACAGTAGGTCCGGGCGGAACAGGCACAACAGGATCAGGTGTTTTAGGTTGTGCAGTTAAAGTCCATGCATAATCAGTTCCTGAAGTAGTATCTATTTTTTTAAGCTGAGCTTCGCCGGCATTAGTAGTCGGAGCGGAACCGGTAAAATCATTGCCGCTACTCTTACCGGCTACATGTACCACTACTGCAGAATGAATAGGAATCTCTTTCAGAGTTACATCGCCATAGATACCTTTTTCGTTTAATGTACGCACTGTTGTAGCGGCACCGTCTACATCGCCATGAATATCAACGCGGTCGCTATAAGAAGTGCCATCCTTATTCCATACAGTATTAACACGCATCAAACCGCCACCGGTATAGTTACCATTAACAGTGATAGTATGGTACTGGTCTTTGTCTCCGGCATTAACTTCAGATACTTGCGGAAATATAATTGTCCCAGTTTTGTTTTCCAGCTTTGTTAATACAGAGTTTCCGGTATTGTTCCAGATACCCTGATTATCCAGATCTAATATCCCCGAACCGGAATTTGTTGTCACGCCGGTAAAGGTTCCGGTATTTGTGGCAGAAATAGATCCTGAGTTAGCGTTAATCAGCTTACCTTTGAATTCCTGTTTATTTTTAAATGTAATTCCGCCTTCACTGCTTTCAGTATTATTGGTTATATCCGTTTCCATACTACTGTTATTGGTTATATCAATAATACCACCACTAGTATTGCTGATTGGTCTGTTCAAAGTTTTATTATTGATAATAGTAATTTTGCCATTACCAGTATTCTGAATTTGTCTCAGACTAGTATCGTTAATCCTTACACTGGGATTATTATTAACTACATTAGCATCTACATCACCATTGTTAGTAAATATAATGGATCCGGAACCATCATTATTAATATTGCTGTTTAATACAGCTTCATCCTGATTCGTAATGGTGATATTACCAGCACCATTATTAGTAATATCACCATTAATAAAGCCGTCTTTATTGTTTTTAATCAATATATTAGCAGTGGTATCATTTATTTTATCACCGGTATTGGTGATAGAACCGTTAAGTGTACCGTTATTGGCAATATTAATGGCACCAGCACCTCCATTAAGAATAGCGTTGGCTATCTCACCATCATTGTCCAAGATGATAGTACCGGTATTGTTATTAGTAATCTCACCGGTAATACGGCCAATACGGCTTATTATAGAACTGGTATCTTTGGTATTTTTAATATGGATATCGCCTGTTCCCTCATTTTTGATAGAGCCGTTTAACTCCTTATTGTTGGTGATCTCAATATTATAGCCATCAGTACGCTTATCACCGGTATTGGTGATAGTGCTGTTTAAGGTTGTGTCATTAGTAATACTAATATTACCAGTATTCTGATTGGTAATAGAGCCGTCAAAGTTCTTTCCTCTATTGGCAATATCAATGGTACCTGTATTCTGATTGGTAATAGAGCCTTTAAAGGTATTTCCATTATTGTAAATACCAATGCGGCCGGTACCAGTTGCATCATTATCATTATCAATGTTACCTAGAAAATCGCCGTCATTATCATTCTTAATGGTAATACTACCACCGGAATTAGTAATTTTTAGAAAGGTATCAGCTTCACCAGGTTTACCAATTTTACCAACTTTACCGCTGTTTTCGATAGTAACCCGGCCGTGATTTTTGTTAGTAATATCGCCCTCAATAGTAGAACTGTATGCCTTGTTGTTAATAGTAATATCACCATTATCATTGGTAATATGGCTATTAATTTTAGTATTTTCTTCATTATTGTTAACAGTAATCTTACCTGTGTTAAAACCACTGTTATTATGAATATTGCCGGTAAAAGAAGAGCCTTCTTTATTGTTGTTAACAACAATACTACCATTGAGATTTTCAATATTGCTCTTTAACTCTTTATTGTTATCAATCCAGATATTATCAACATTATTTTTAGTACCGGTATTGGTGATAGAGCCACTAATGATACCGTTATTGGTTAAAGAGATACTGCCTGTACCATTATTTTCGATATAACCGCCAAAGGTACCAAAGGTATTGTTATCGATGATATTGTTGGTTAAAGAGATACTGCCTGTACCCTTATTTTTGATATAGCCGCCAATGGTACCGGTATTGGTAATCTTAATAGCACCAGTATTCTGATTAGTAATAGTACTATTAACAGTACCCGCCTCCTTATTATCCAGAGCAATAGTACCATTGCCATCATTATTAATAGTGCTGTTTAAATCATTATTGTTTTCAATCAATATATTAGCAGTAGTATCATTTATTTGATCACCGGTATTTGTGATAGAACCGCCAAGGGTACCTTTATCGTTATTGATAATATGAATAGTACCGGCATTACCAGTATTTGTGATAGAGCCGCCAAGGTTACCGTTATCGTTATTGGTAATATTAATAGCACCAGTATTCCGATTAGTAATAGTACTATTAACAGTACCCTTATTATCCAGAGTAATTATGCCGGTACTGGTTGCATCGTTATCAATGGCACTTTGAAAATCGCCGACCGCTGTATTGGTAATGTTAATCTTACCATCTTTGGAATTAGTAATTTTTTTAGAGGAATCAGTCTTACCGCTGTTATTGATAGCGATATTACCATTGTCTTTATTATTAATATCGCTGTTTAAAACACCATTGTTGGTGATATCAATATTGTTGGCGGCGACAGTACTTGCATTACCGGTATTGGTGATAGAGCCACTAATGGTACCATCATTGGTAATCTTAATAGCACCAGTATTCTCATTGGTAATTTCACTATTAACATTACCGTCCTTGTTATTGGTAATGTCAATCTTACCAGCATTGGAATTAGTAATTTTAGAGGAATTAGCCTTACCGCTGTTATTAATAGCGATATTACCATCCTTAGCATTAGTAATATTACCGTTTATAACAGAGCTGGCTGTATTATTGTTAACAACAATACTACCATTGCCTTCATTATTAATATTGCCGTTTAAATTTTTCTTGTTATCAATAAATATATTAGCAGGAATCTCTGCATTGGGATCATTTACTTTTATTTCATCACCGGTATTTGTGATAGAGCCATTAAGGGTACCGTTATCGTTATTGGTAATGCTAATGGTACCAGTATTTGTATTAAGAATATCGTTGTCTATAGTACCGGTATTAGTAATATTTATCAAACCTGTACCGGAATTTTCAATCTTTTTCGGCGGGGTATTATCGGAAATTTCAGTCTTGCTCTGGGTATTATCGGAATTTTCAATCTTTTTCTTCTTGATATCACCGCTGTTCTTGATAATAACTTTACCGTTATCTTTATTAAGAATATCGCTGTCTATAGTACCGGTATCCGTATTAGTAATATCTATCAAACCTGTACCGGAATTTTCAATCTTGTTCGGTTCAGTATTGCTCTGGGTATTATCAGAAGTTTCAGTCTTGCTCTGGGTATTATCGGAAGTTTCAATCTTCTTCTGTATATTACCGCTGTTATTGATAATAACTGTACCGTTATCTATATTAGTAATGTTACCGGCAATAGTACCAGTACCATCGTTATCAACATTGATAATACCATTTTTATTATTTTTTAAAACTGAATTTTTATCAGATTCAGAAATTAATTTCCCAGAATTAGTTACTTTTAATATTCCAGATGAATTATGAACAATGGTATCAACGTTACTCGTTGTAGTCCCGGCTGCTTCGTTTGTAAAAGTTGCGTTTTCACCTAATTTTGTATCAGTTGAAATTACAGTATTTTGACCATTATTTACCGTTAGAGTACCATTATTTTCAAAAATTCCTTCGTTTCCAATGATGACTCCTGTAGCATCTTTAAAGTTATCTTCATCATCATCTTTAATTTTAATATCAGCTCCACCGTTAGCTGTATATTTTCCGTTTGTGATAGAAATAGCAGATACGTTTTCAGGTTCTTCGATAGTTTCTGAATCAACATGAGTTGTAATATCAGTTTTACCTTTGACTTCTATAGATCCGCCTTCGATTGTAATCGCAGAATTTCCCTCAGGAATATTTCCGGATGTAATGGTTAAATTATTCTTAACAGTTATAGATGAATTTTTTGACGTTTGATGAATTGCATAATTTTTACCTCCTTGATCTATAGTTATGTTATCGGCTGTAATACTACCACCGTTTATATTATCTATTGATGAGTTTGAATTACTAGCTTCAGTTTTGGATGTAATCGTAATGTCTCCATTAACATATATCTCACCATTATCATTTTTTATACCGTTAGTGAAACCATTGTTACTTGTATCAGTAATTTTTATACTACCTTTATAATCTTTACCTTTAGCAACATTTAATACAGACCCGTCTGAATTCGCAATAACATTCGCTGAATTACCGGAACTATTTGCTTCCAGGTTTCTATCAATTGTTACTTTTGAGTTGCCTGCAATAGCTAAAGCGCTGGCGTCTGATGAATTACCTTTACTTGTAGTCTTTATATTTGTAGCTTCTAGTGTAGATTCTCCATTTACATTAATTACTTTTTTGACTTTATTTTTTCCAATGGCTTCAATTTTTTTATCTTCTTCACCTGGTAACTTTTCTAACTTTGCGCCATCTGATGCAGAAATTTCGGTATAAGTTGTTCCGTCTGGTAACGAAGGTAACGAACATGTAGAAGGTCCTGAAACTACAACACTTCCTGCGTTATTGTCACAGGGAACAGTATCAGCAGCATATGAGCCTAAACTGGTTAAAGCAAGGGCAACAGCTGCAGCAATTTTGACACAGTTATTTTTAGTTTTACCACGTACCAGTTCCGAGCAGGCTACCCATGTCTGTGTTGCTTCACTCCATTTGGATTTATAAATGTTATTCATCGGTTTTCCTTGATTATGCAGGTATTTAAAAATAAACAGTAGCTGTAAATTTACAAATTTGTTTATTTGGACACTAATTGCTAATTAACAAATAAAAATAATCCTATACGAAATAATTATAGAAGATATGTTATATCCTATTCAAATAAGGTTAACTTTATGATAACAACATTAGCGGATAGCAGTGTCGGAAAGTTGATCAAAATATTTTAGAAAAATAAGTGTTTTCATAAAAATACAAAGCAAATATGCTATATGATATTTTGATGTGTAAAAGAGCAGGTTTTATATTTCATAAACTAACATTCTCCAGATTAATAACGCTGGATGTTACGGGTAGAATTATAAATGTTAATAAAAGTTTTTGTTATTTATTAGTTTTTGTGTTTTATGCTTAAGTAATATTACCAGTTTTAAAGCCAGTACTGACGTGAGATTTACGGATAATTAAAAAAAATATAAAAATCAGAAATAAGTGTATTAATTGTGCAACTATATGCATGTAAAAATGAATTTATTCTAATATTTATTATATTTATGTTAATTTTTAAAATATGATTAGTTGATTTGCCAAAGCTAAATTCGGAGAAATGTATCTGTTATAAAGTAAAATTAACCAATTGCTTTTTTATGATGAACAAATGTTAAATAAAAGTTACTGTTTTAATGTAAATATCATTCGGACTGAGATATATTCAGCTAGACAGATGATAAAAATCATAATTAAACAATTATTTGGTAGCCATAGTTTAAAATATTGTTTGTAGAATATTATAAATATAATTTTTAGCTCAGAGTTTTTACAGGATATGTTTTCAGTGAGTATTGAATGAAAATTCGTGCCTGTATAATAAAATTTATAGTATTTATTATTTATGCAGATTATTTTAATAAGCTATAAAAAAGCCGCTGAAAGCGGCTTTTTTGATAAAAACTCTGTTTTCTGATACAGAATTTTATGGGTTATTTGGTGGGTCCAGTGGGGTTCGAACCCACGACCAAGGGATTATGAGTCCCCTGCTCTAACCCCTGAGCTACAGACCCGTAAGCTGCATATTGTAACCAATACAGATGGGTATTGCAAGGTTTTACATAAAAAATCATCCGCTCTTGGCGGATGATTCTGGTTTTAAACTAAAAAATGTTTATTGCTTGTTTTCGTCACTATCAAGAAAGCTTTTCAGCCGGTCAGAGCGGGTAGGGTGGCGCAATTTGCGCAGGGCTTTTGCTTCAATCTGACGGATGCGCTCACGGGTAACATCAAACTGTTTACCCACTTCCTCAAGTGTATGATCGGTATTCATGTCGATACCGAAACGCATGCGCAGTACTTTGGCTTCGCGCGGAGTCAGGCTTTCAAGTACATCTTTGGTTACTTCGCGCAGACTGGAGTACATGGCCGCATCTGCCGGTGCAACATTGTTGGCGTCTTCGATAAAGTCGCCCAGATGAGAATCATCATCATCACCAATCGGAGTTTCCATTGAAATAGGCTCTTTGGCAATTTTCATGATTTTGCGGATTTTGTCTTCCGGCATTTCCATCAGCTCAGCCAGTTTGGCAGAATCAGCTTCTTCGCCGTTTTCCTGCAGATACTGGCGGGAGATACGGTTCATTTTGTTGATGGTTTCAATCATGTGTACCGGAATGCGAATGGTACGCGCCTGATCGGCGATAGAGCGGGTAATTGCCTGACGGATCCACCATGTGGCATAGGTGGAAAATTTATAGCCGCGGCGATATTCAAATTTATCTACGGCTTTCATCAGGCCGATATTACCTTCCTGAATCAGGTCGAGAAATTGCAGACCGCGGTTGGTGTATTTTTTGGCAATGGAAATCACCAGACGCAGGTTGGCCTGAATCATTTCCTGTTTGGCTGCGGCAGTTTCCTGCTCGCTTTTCACCATATTTTTGTTAATCTGTTTAAGCTCATCCAGTGAGATCTGGGCAGACTGCTCCAGATTGGCCAGTTCGGTCTGTTTTTCGATGATGGCATACTGAAAACGGCGCAATGCTTCATTCCATACGCGGTTCAGGGAGAGTTCTTCATCTACCCAGCCCAGGTCGGTAGTACGATTGGTAAAGCTTTTAATAAAATAGTCGCGTTCCATGTGGACGCGGTTCAGGGCAATATCGCGAATCTCGCGTTCAAGCTGTCTTACCTGATTAACGCGCATACGCAGATTGTCGCACAGGCTTTCAATCTGACGGGTAGCGAAACGCACCTGTAGCAGTTGTTCGGCGATTTCCTGCTGTAATTTCAGGTAATCGTCATGGTGACTGCCTTTTTCCTGTAAGGTGGCAACCATGGTATCGTACAGGCTTTGAATACCATCGAAATGTTCGAGTGTTTTCTGGCGCAGTTCTTCAAGGTTGGCTGAAGCGGCCAGTGCTGCACTCTCTTCATCATTTTCTTCATCATCAACGTCTACACTGTTATCACTGTCATCAGTAATTTCGGTGTCTTCGTTTTTGGTATCCAGACCAATGCCCAGTTCATCCAGCAGCTCTTCATGCGGGTCGACAATGGCTTCGACTATTTCGTCTACTTTGATTTCATCTTTGCGCACTGCATCAATCAGAGCAAGTATTTCTGCTACTGATCCCGGACATGCTGAAATGGCCTGAATCATGTTACGCAAGGCATTTTCGATTTTTTTGGCGATGATGATTTCATCTTCACGGGTCAGCAGGTCTACCTGTCCCATTTCACGCATATACATGCGTACCGGATCGGTGGTTCGTCCGAATTCGTTGTCGGCATTGGATAGTGCTGCTTCTGCTTCTGCTACTGCATCGTCGTCGGTCATGTTGGCAGTGTTGTCGCCCATGAGCAGACTTTCGGCATCAGGAGCTTCTTCTGTAACCTGAATACCCAGACCGGAGATCATCGATACAATGTTGTCAATCTGATCGGCGTCAGACATTTCGTCGGGCAGGGCATCATTGATTTCGGCGTAGGTAATATAACCGCGCTCTTTACCCTGAATAATCAGCTGGCGCAGGCGGGCACGCTGTTCTTCTGCGGTTAACGGGCGAGTATCATCCTGTTCCTGACTGGTATCAATAGTGGATTTCTTAGGTGTGGAGTTTGCCATATTTTACTCGATGTATTCACAACGACTTTGTCGCTGCAAGCGTTTACAATAACCGCCGGTTTATACTGACGGCATTTTGGACGGACTTAAAAGTAGCAGTAGTAACTGTTTTTCGTCGGCACTTAGTCGCTCATGCTGGAGTTTGCGCTTCAACGCATCAATCTGCTGTGTTTTAAGGTTGTCCAGTAATTTTTGCATGCCCTGTCTGAATGTGGTGCAGTCATCTTCATTGCCTGGCTGCATGACATCCGGTGAGTCCATGTAATCATGAATAATCTGCCGGATAACGGGTTCAAATTCAGTATTACGCATCAGTTCCAGCACGGCACCACTGTTTAACGGGGTAACGGAGGCTTGAATACGTTCAGCCAGCGCGGCGAGGCATGCATAATCGCCGTGCAGGTCCAGATATTCTGGTAATTCTATATATACGGCCCATTGCGGATTTATCAATAGCGCGCGTATCTGCTTTTGCACTAATGACATGACTGGCGGCTGCCGGAAAGTATTGCGGGGTAATTGATAACTTTTCTGTCTGATAGTCTGAGGTCTGGGCAGTTCCTGCCCGAGCAGTTGTGCCAGATTATGTTCATCAATACCTACTTTCCGGCTAAGTTCCTGACGCAGCAGAAAAGAAAGTGCCGGTGCTTTGATTTGCGCCAGTAAAGGACTGGCAGTTTTAATTAGCTCCGCTTTGCCTTCCTGTGTATCCATATCAATATTTTCTGTCAGTACCTGCCAGAAATAGGCTGATAGTGGCAAACTCTGATTGAGTAATGCATCTTCAAATGGTTTTAATCCATAGCTGCGTACGTAACTGTCAGGATCGTGTTCGGCCGGTAAGAACAGAAAGTGTAAAATTTTGTCGTCTTTTAACTGCGGTAAGGCATTTTCTAAAGCCCGCCAGGCTGCTTTTTTACCTGCGCTGTCGCCGTCAAAGCAAAAATAGATATGATCGCTTTGCCGCATCAGTAAGCGCACATGTTCGGCGGTGGTAGCTGTACCAAGTGCGGCTACTGCATAGCCCAGACCAAACTGCGCCAGAGCAACTACGTCCATATAACCTTCTACTACCAGTACACGCTGTGCTTCTTTAATGGCAGCACGTGCTTCATACAGTCCATACAGATTACGCCCTTTATCAAACAAGGGAGTTTCAGGTGAATTAAGATATTTAGGTTCGCCTGAATCCAGAATGCGCGCACCAAACCCGATAATCTGACCGCGGGTACTGCGGATTGGAAACATAATACGGTTACGGAACCGGTCGTAATGGCGGTCGTCTTTGGTGATGACCATACCGCTGTTTACCAGTGCATTGCTTGGATAGGGCTGGAATACTTTTGCCAGTGCCTGCCAGTCATCAGGTGCATATCCCAAACCATAATGAAGAATGATTTCATCGCTCAGCCCGCGCTGCTGTAAGTAATTCTGAGCACTTGGCGAGGTTTTAAGTTGTTGCTGGTAAAAGGTGGCGGCATCAGCTGTGGTTTGTTCCAGTGTCTGCTGTTGCTGTTTAAGGGCTTTATGTGCCTGTGAGTTGTTGTTGCCGATCTGTCTGGGTACGGTCATTCCGATCCGGTCGGCCAGAAACTGCACAGCTTCCTGAAAGCTTAATCCTTGATATTCCATGATAAAGCCAATGGCTGAACCATGTACGCCGCAGCCAAAGCAATGATAGAACTGTTTGCTGGGGCTGACAGAAAAGGAAGGAGATTTTTCTTTGTGAAAAGGGCAGCAGGCCATGTAGTTGGCACCGCTTTTTTTTAACGGTACAAACTCTTCAATTACATCGACGACATCAATTTTATTTAATAATTCGTCAATAAATTCACTGGGAATCATGCCAACTATGCCTGCTATCTTCAATATGAAAGATTGGAAAACGGTCTTTCTGATCTGCTGTTATGGTTAATGCAGATAACTTTTAGTTCAAAAGCTGTTTGATTTTTTTGCTGACTTCACTCATGTCAGCTTTACCGGCCAGTGTTTTTTTCAGTACACCCATAACTTTACCCATATCACTTGGCTGCGCAGCGCCTGTGCTGGTTATGGCTTCTTTAATTGCTGCGTCAATTTCAGCTTCGTCGAGCATTTTCGGCAGATAATTCTGCAGCAGATCGATTTCTGACTGTTCTTTTTCTGCCAGATCAGTTCTGCGAGCCTCGGTATACATGCGTACAGACTCTTTGCGCTGTTTAACCATTTTGCTGATAATAGCTGTGAAGCGTGTATCGTCTACTTCGATTCGTTCATCTACTTCGATCTGTTTTATTGCAGCCAGTGCCATTCGAATGGTGGACAGGGTAGCTGAATCATGATTGCGCAAGGCAGTTTTCATATCTTCTTGCAGTTGTTGTTTCAGGCTCATAATATTGCTCGCAATAAATAAAAATTAAATTAGTTTAGTATGATACTGCTAAAATTGCGGTGCTTCAGATAGTTATTTCTGTAAAATGCAAATACCGCAAGCAATAGCCTGCGGTATTGTTTTCAATTGTATTTATTTCCGGTTACCAGAAAATGATAAACCGGAGCTACCAATTAATAGAATTTTGGTGGCAATTGCTGGCTGCGCAAGCGTTTCTGTAAACGTTTTACGGCTGCTGCTTTTTTACGCTTACGTTCAGTAGTTGGTTTTTCGTAAGCTTCACGAGCACGCAGTTCGGTCATTAGACCGGTTTTTTCAACAGAGCGTTTAAAGCGACGCATCGCAACTTCAAAAGGTTCATTTTCTTTTACACGTACAGAAGGCATGTTTTTTCCTGAATAAATGAGTTCTGATGCTGATTACTATATTAATCAGCTAAATATTTAAATGTTGCCACTTAGGGCTAGGGCGGTGTTTACGGTACCGCACAACCGTTTACAACATCACCTCCTAAGGTGTAAATGATGGCTATATCTGTAATAAACAAAGTAATAACAGACATAGGTTTATTTTAAAAATAAGGCAGAATTATGTCTGATTAAATATCGTTCGTCAAGATGATATTTAACGGATATATATGAATATTTATCAGGAAAGATTGTTCAGACGCGGTTTACGCGGCGAATCTGAGGTACAGAGTGCAGATCCCGGGTAATCTGGTTCAGCTGGTCTAGATCTTTTACCTGTAAAACAAAGCGAAATTCGATAAATCCCTCAATGCCTTCAAGTTTTTTCGATGTTGTTTCAACCGACTTGATATCTCCGCCATTGGAGGAAATCGCCTGAGCAATAGTGGCCAGTAAGCCATGACTGTCGATTGCATTCAGACACAGTGTTGTTTGATAGTTGCTTGCCTGCATAATATCCCAGTTAGCATCAAGCTGAAGCTCAGGATCTGTTTTCAGAATGGTGTTGCAAGTGTCACGATGAATAATGATTCCCTGATCTTTGATTAATAGGGCTTTAATAGTATCGCCGGGAATAGGGTGGCAGCATTTGGCCAGATGAATATGGGTAGATTCATTGCCGGTAAGATTAATGGGTGCCAGTTTAATAGTGTTGTTAAAGTGTTCTCCGGCCAGCTCTGCGATGTGCATGGCTATGGAAACCGGTTGCAACAATCCCATACCAACTTCGCACAGGATATTTTCAAAGGAAGTATTTTTCTGTTGTAAATCGGCCAGATATTTATCTTTCAGGCTGTCTGAAAGTAAAACGTTTTCCGGTAACAGGCTGGAGAGTGCTTTTTGTAATAATTTCTCACCCAGACGGATAGCATCTGAGCGATTCATTTTTTTAATCTGGCTGCGAATGGCACTGCGTGCATGGCTGGAAACGGCAAAATCAAGCCATGCCGGGGTAGGATGACCATTGCTGGAGGTAATGATTTCTACTGTATCACCAGTGTGCAGTCGGGTGCGTAATGGCATAAGATTGTGATTAATACGTGCTGAAACAGTGCGATTACCAATGCCGGTGTGGACTGCATAAGCAAAATCCACTGGTGTGGCACCTTCCGGTAAGGTAATGATTTTGCCTTTAGGGGTGAAAACGTATACCTCGTTTGGAAACAGATCAGTTTTTACATGTTCAAAGAATTCAATGGCATTGGCACTATGCGCCTGAATATCAAGTATGCTTTGCAGCCATTGATTAGTACGCATCTGAGCCTGATCAAAGCTATTCTGCTCACCATCTTTGTGCATCCAGTAACTGGCTATACCGCGTTCGGCAATGGTATCCATTTCATGTGTACGAATCTGTACTTCAATTGGCAGACCATACGGGCCTACCAGTATGGTGTGCAGACTTTGGTAACCATTATTTTTAGGAATGGCAATATAATCTTTAATTCTTCCCGGCTTAGGCTTGTAAAGATTATGCAATACACCTAAAGCAGTATAGCAGGCTGGTATATTATTAACGATAACTCTGAATGCATATATATCCATTACGTCGGCAAAGTGGAGATTTTTCCGGCGCATTTTTTCATATATGCTATAAAGATTTTTTTCTCGACCTCTTACCTGTGCCTCGATATTGGCACTAACCAGACGCTGACTGAATGCGCGCAGTACTTTTCCTACCACGTCACGCCGGTTACGCCGGGATGACTGAATAGCTTTGGCAAGAACTTCATAGCGATGCGGATACAAATGCTTGAATGCCAGGTCCTGTAATTCGCGATAAACATGGTTTAATCCGATGCGATTGGCCAGCTGCGCATAGATTTCCATGGTTTCCTGAGCAATACGTCTTCGGCTAGCTGGTTTTTTTGCTGACAGTGTGCGCATATTGTGCAGCCGGTCTGACAGCTTGACAATGATCACCCGTACGTCCTGTGTCATTGCCATAATAAGCTTGCGGAAACTTTCAGCCTGTGCTTCCTGTTGGCTGTTATATTCCAGCTTTTCCAGTTTCGATAGACCGTCAACCATATTGGCTATGGTTTCTCCGAATACGGCTATAATTTCTTCTTTGGTGGTACCGGTATCTTCCAGCACATCGTGTAATACGCCTGCACATAAAGCCTGAATGTCTACATGCCATTCAGCCAGTTGTGTCGCCACCGCTATAGGGTGGGTAATATAGGGCAGGCCGCTATTGCGAAACTGTCCCTGATGTGCAGTTGCACCGAATTCGCAGGCTTTGCCAAGTAATCGCAGATCATCTTTTCCGAGGTAGGATGCGGTGTGCAATAATTTATTCTGTGCCTCGGCAATAATGGCATGATAGCTGTTTTCTATTTGCTGCTCACAGCATTTAAGTTGTGAGGCAATATCGGTATATGCTGAGATATTAATTTCGTTTAAAATTTTCATCCCCACCTGTCCTAATGCATGGCTTGGCAGGTGAGAATCTGAAGTACCTAAATCTTCAAAAGCAATTTTGATTAAAACGGCAGCAAGAGCCTGTACTCTGTGCAGATTTTGTGCAAGAGATGTAGTAATGGCAAAACTGCGTTCTAGTAATGCAGTTTTGCCAGTTTTGTCTGCAAGAGAATATATATAGGCGCATGCCTGTTCCAGCAATTCCCAGCGTTCTTGTTTATTCAGATATTCTGTATGTGCGAAAAGATTATCTCGCCATTGGTTTACTGGTGGTTTATAAGGCACGCTGGGGGGGTACATGGCTGTTTGCCTGTATTATTTTTGCTGGTTAAGTAATTCTGTTCCGATTTGTCCGCCGGCAATTTCGCGCAAGGCAATGACAGTCGGTTTATCATGATCTTCTTCGACCAGTGCAGTAGCGCCGTTGGCAAGCTGACGGGCGCGTAAAGCAGCTATCATGGTCAGGTCAAAATGATTCGGAATACGTCCGATACAATCTTCTACAGTGATACGAGCCATAATCTGAGTTCCATTCCTGATATCAGGATAAGTAATAAAAGGTAAATAAATTATTTTTCGGATAAAATTTGTATAATTGTCTGGCTTTGTGCTTTGGCACGCAAGCCAACTGAGCGAATAATCGCCAGCAGGTCATTTTCTGCTTGAGTAATCTCTTCATTAACAATCACATAATCGAATAACAGGCTTTGCTCTATTTCTTCACGTGATTTTTCCAACCGGTAGGCTATTACATCTTCACTATCCGTGCCTCTGTTTCGCAGACGTTCGTTCAGCTCAGCCATTGAAGGAGGCAAAATAAAAATGCTGGTGGCTTCCGGTAATAAACGGCGGATCTGTTCAGCACCCTGCACATCTATTTCCAGAATAACGTTATAGCCCTGTTTTGATAATGACTCAACAGCTTTTAAACTGGTGCCGTAATAATTACCATAGACATTTGCATATTCTATGAAAGCATTGGCAGCAATCATTTGCTCAAATTCATCACGGCTGACAAAATGGTAATGAATGCCATTTTGCTCTCCATCTCGCGGCATTCTGGTGGTGTGAGAGATAGAAATACGGATATCAGGCTGACAGGCACTCAGACGTGAAACCAGAGTGGTTTTGCCTGTTCCGGAAGCGGCGGAAACAATGAAAATATGTCCAGATTGCAACATAATAAAAATTTAGCGGTTACGGTGATTAATTATGCCACAACCGTGATTATTGCGCCAATCTGGAGATAATATTCTTACTCTTTATGCGACTGGGCAGTATCTTTCATTTCATGCTATTTTCGGCTAAAATGCTTAATTCAATTTCCTGCTGATTGTCATGACCAAGTTTATTTTTGTAACTGGCGGTGTGGTCTCTTCACTGGGTAAAGGCATTGCCGCTGCGTCTACTGCTGCTATTTTAGAATCCCGTGGTTTAAAAGTAACCATGCTTAAACTGGATCCATATATTAATGTTGATCCGGGTACAATGAGTCCTTTTCAGCATGGGGAAGTATTTGTTACTGATGATGGTGCTGAAACAGATCTGGATCTCGGGCATTACGAGCGCTTTATTGATGCTACGATGCAAAAGCGCAATAATTTTACATCCGGCCAGGTGTATGAAAGTGTAATTCATAAAGAACGCCGTGGTGATTATCTGGGGGGTACGGTTCAGGTTATTCCCCACATTACTGATGAAATCAAACGCAAAATTCATGAAGGTGCTGCCGGTTTCGATGTGGCGATTGTCGAAATTGGAGGTACGGTAGGTGATATCGAGTCTTTGCCTTTTCTGGAAGCCATCAGACAAATGCGCAGCCAGCAAGGGCGAACCAATACTCTTTTTGTTCATCTTTCCTATGTACCGTATATTGCGGCTGCAGGTGAGATAAAAACCAAACCGACCCAGCATTCCGTTAAAGAATTACGTGAAATCGGCATTCAGCCGGATGTACTTATCTGCCGTATGGACCGGCCGATGCCGGAAGAAGAAAAACGTAAGATCGCTTTGTTCTGTAATGTTGAAGAGCGTGCGGTTATAAGCTGTTATGATGTTAACAGCATTTATGAAGTGCCGGCAATGCTTCATGATCAGGGTATTGACAATATTATCTGTGAGCAGCTGCAACTGAATGTTCAGCAGGCCGATCTGACTGCATGGAATAAGATTGTTTATTTAGTACAACATCCGAAACACAAAGTAAAAATTGCCATGGTCGGCAAATATGTCGATTTAACTGAGTCATATAAATCTTTGTCGGAAGCTTTAAAGCATGCTGGTATTCAGACCGAAACTGAAGTAGATATTCATTATATTGATAGTGAAGCTCTGGAAACGGAAGGAACAGGCTGCTTAGAAAATATGGACGCCATACTGGTTCCCGGTGGTTTCGGTACGCGTGGTGTTGAAGGAAAAATCGCTGCTGTTCGTTATGCTCGTGAAAAGCAAATTCCTTATCTGGGTATCTGTCTGGGTATGCAAATCGCGCTGATTGAATATGCACGTGATGTGGCTAATCTGGATGGAGCCAATTCAACTGAATTTGATCTGAAAACCCAGCATCCTGTTGTTGCTTTGATTAGTGAGTGGCAAGACAGGGACGGGCAGATTGAAAAGCGTGATGTTAATACTAATCTTGGCGGTACGATGCGTTTAGGCGCACAAGAAGTTAAACTGGCTGACGGCTCATTGGCGAGAAACATTTATGGTAATGAGTTGATTCGCGAGCGTCATCGTCATCGTTATGAAGTTAATAACTATTATGTGCCACAGTTAGAACAGGCTGGTTTGGTTATTGGCGGTGTATCTACCGGACATGAGCGTTTGGTTGAAACAATTGAATTACCGAATCACCCTTGGTTTTTCGCTTGTCAGTTTCATCCTGAGTTTACTTCAACACCAAAAAATGGCCATCCTTTGTTTACAGCCTTTATTAAAGCAGCATTAGCTTATAAAAAATAAATTATTATAGTTTTTATTAGAATCAGGCTATCCGAGTGCTCGGATAGCCTGATTTTTTTATTTATATCAACATTAATTTTGCTAACGCTGATTACATTTTGTATGATGAAATAAATTGTTACTAATTGCACATCAAAATTTTTACTTATGAAGAAAGTAATTTTGCTGGTTATTGTGGCGCTGGGATTATGGTTGTGGTTGCAAAGCACAACAGACGAACGGCCAAAAAGTCAGGCACAGGAACAGGTAATTAATTCTTTTAAATCTATGCGGCATAGTTTTACTGCTGCACCTGCTGCAAGTAATCCAAAGGAAAGTGTGTCGATTGAGCAAGCTCAAAAAGAAAATCTTGATAAAGTACAGGTATATGGAGAAGGTAAAGTTATTAAAACATTACCTGATGATAATAAAGGCAGTCGTCATCAGCGTTTTATACTGCGTACAGGTACAGATAGTACGGTTTTAATAGTGCATAATATTGATATAGCGCCGAGGCTGAATGATTTGCAGCGTGATGACACAGTTGGCTTTTCAGGTGAATATATCAGTAACAACCGTGGCGGATTAGTCCATTGGACACACCATGATCCAAAGCATCGGCATTATGATGGCTGGCTGTTATATAAAAATAAGCGTTATCAATAGCAATCGTTTATTGATATCTTATCCATTAATATTTTATCATTTAGAAATGGACATTTAATTAAAGGAAATATTGTGAATAATTTTACATTTCGCAGTCCGTTAGCTAATTTACTTTCAAAAAATTGGTGGATAGTACTTTTACGTGGGATTGCTGCATTGATTTTTGGGTTGCTAACGTGGTTCTATCCATTCATAACTATAATGGTCATGGTTATATTCTTCGGTGTTTATGCTTTAATAGATGGTGTAATGGGCGTAATCATTTCTATTAATGGTCGAAAAAGTCATCAGGATTGGTGGTTAATGCTGATTTGGGGTATTGTAAGTATTCTGGCCGGTATCCTGACATTTTTTGTTCCGGGAATTACCTGGCTGGTTTTAATTACATTTATTGCTGCTTGGGCTTTGATATCCGGTATATTCCAAATTATAACTGCAATACGTCTTCGCAAAACTCTTCAGGGTGAATGGTGGATGATTATTGCCGGTATCTTATCGGTTTTGGTGGGTGTTATTCTGTTAATTGATCCAGTGCAGGGCGGTATAGCATTAACCTGGGTAATTGGTGTTTATGCAGCATTATTCGGTGTCATGAATATTGCATTGGCTTTCCGGTTACGCCGGTTTGCTATTCATCAAGTCAATTAAGAAATTTACTTTGTAATTGAATTTATTGTGTTGGTAATACAAATAATGAAACTGGCTGACTAGTTAATAATCAGCCAGTTTCAATGTTCAGACACTAATTACTTTAATACAGCAACCATTGCATTGGCTACGTATTCTATATTACTGCTATTTAATCCAGCCATGCACATACGACCATTTTCAACCATATATACACCAAATTCGCTTTTCAGACGTTCAACTTGCTGCGGATTCAGACCAGTGAAGCTGAACATACCCCGTTGTTTTACAAAATAGCTGAAATCGCGCTCTGGGAATTTTGCTTGTAAGACTTCATGCAAACGGCTGCGCATAGCGCGAATACGATCGCGCATCATATAGACTTCCTGTTCCCACTGCTTGAATAATTGACTATTGTTCATTACACGGTCAACGACATGACCGCCGTGAGCAGGAGGGCTTGAATATAAACGGCGTACAGTAAATTTAAGCTGACTTTGTACAAGACGGGCTTCTTCAGCTGTCGGGCAGACAATACTCAGACCACCCACTCGCTCGCCGTACATTGAAAGATTTTTAGAAAAAGAGTTGCTGATATAAACGCATAAGCCTAAATCAACAGCTTTACGGATAGCATAGGTATCGGTTTCTATATCGTCACCAAAGCCTTGATATGCTATATCCATAAAAGGGATAAGTTGTTTTTGTTTGATAATCTCAAGCAGCTCATCCCATTGTTCTTGGCTTGGGTCTACACCGGTGGGATTATGGCAGCATGGATGTAACAAAATAATATTGCCTGCATCCAGTTGCTGAAGGAATTGTTTTAATTCTGTGAATTTAATGCCAATTGTTTCAGGATCATAGTAGGGGTATTTTAGTACTTCTATGCCTGCACCCTCAAAAATACTGATGTGGTTACCCCAGGTAGGATTGCTGACATAAACTTTTGCCTGAGGAAACCAACGGTGAATAAATTCAGCACCGACGCGCAGGGCACCAGAACCACCAAGGCTGGCAATGGTAGCAACTCGTGCACTTTTAATAGCTTCATGTTCACTGCCAAGTAATAATTTCTGGCAGGCCTGGCGATAACCGGGCAGTCCGTCCATAGGCAGGTAATCATGTGGTAAATTTTCTTTAACCAGTTCCGATTCTACGGTGCTAACGCATTCCAGTACCGGGACATGGCCGGTATCATCACAATAAACGCCAACACCCAAATTTACTTTCTGATTACGTGAATCTTGTTTGTATTGATCCATCAGACCCAGAATGGGATCGCCCGGATAGTATTCGACATTCTGAAACATCTCAGTTCCTTAGAAGACAGCAATATTATTTAACAGAAAAAAGAATTGCCGCAATGCAATCAGGTTGATTGTACCTTAAATGTCTTTACTTTTTATTAATTCTTGATGTTATTTTTTTACAAAAATCAAATCCCACACACCGTGTCCCAGACGTTTTCCGCGTGCTTCAAATTTAGTTTCCGGCCGGTAGGCAGGAGTGGCAGCAAAATCTTCAGCAGTATTTTGTAATTCAGGGAAGCCAGATAGCACTTCAAGCATCTGATCGGCATATTCCTGCCAGTCGGTAGCCAAATGGATATAGCCGATTGGCTTCAGTTTGGGAAGTAATTGGGCAATAAAAGGTATTTGAATCAGGCGTCGTTTATTATGGCGTTTTTTATGCCATGGATCAGGAAAGAAAATATGAATTCCATGCAAACTATTATCATGGAGCATGTAATTGATGACTTCCACCGCATCGTGGCGCATCACCCTTATATTCTGAATATTCTGCTCCTGAATCAGTTTTAGCAGATTACCTACGCCCGGGCCGTGTACATCAATAGCCAGAAAATCACACTCAGGCAGGTTTTGGGCAATTGCAGCTGTTGCTACTCCCATCCCAAAGCCAATTTCCAGAATTTTCGGTGAAGGACGATTGAAAATGGTATCTAAATCAATTTGATTTTGGTCAAAATCAATACCAAATAGTGGCCATTGAGTATCAATGGCGCGTTGCTGGGCAGCTGTCATATGGCCTTGACGAAGAACAAAACTGCGGATGCTGCGTTTATGATCGTGATTATTTTCCGCCTGGAGATCGGATTGATTAGTCATACTTTATCTTGTGTTTAATGTAAAAGTCGATGATAGAATTAGGCGCAGATTCTAACATGCTTCACAAGATATAGGGTTTCAGAGTTGTGGCTAGTGTTTCGGTTACAATATCATCAGCTATCATTGCCTGCCCAAGTTGTTTAAGTGCAACAAAACGTAATTTTCCATCAATTACTTTTTTATCATGGCTCATATGTCCAAGCCATGCCTTAAGTGACATCGCCGGAGGGAGAACGGGTAGCTTGGCCTGATTTAATAATGCAATCACACGCTCCGTATCTTTTTTGTTCAAATAACCCAGTTGCTCAGATAAACGGCAGGCAAGTACTGTACCGGCAGCCACAGCTTCTCCATGCAGCCAGTTACCATAACCCATTTCTGCTTCGATGGCATGACCGAATGTATGTCCCAGATTTAAATAAGCACGGATACCGGCTTCTTTTTCATCGGCACCAACAATTTCAGCTTTCATCTGACAGCAACGATAAACGGCCTCAGCCAGTATTGTTGGACTCTGTGCCATTAATGCGGTGATGTTATTTTCCAGCCATTGAAGAAATTCGATATCACCTAATACGGCATATTTGATTACTTCTGCTAAACCGGCAGAAAATTCACGTGCAGGCAATGTTTGCAAACTGTTTAAGTCAATAAATACGGCTTGGGGCTGATAAAACGCTCCAATCATATTTTTTCCTAAAGGATGATTGATTGCTGTTTTACCGCCAACTGATGAATCTACCTGACTGAGCAGTGTTGTAGGAATCTGGATAAAAGGTGCTCCGCGCTGATAGGTAGCAGCGGCAAAACCTACCATATCGCCAATTACACCTCCTCCTAAGGCCAGTAAGGTGGTTTGACGTTCCGCACGGTTTTGCATCAGACCATCATAAATTAAATTGAGAGTCTCCCAATTTTTATACCGTTCTCCGTCTGGCAGAATAATACTGAAATATTCATGGCCTGCCTGATTCATGATTTGCTGCCATTGAGGTAGATACAATTCAGCAACGGTTACATTGGTAACAATGGCAATTTTATGATTTAAATAAGGAGCAAGAATATTTTGTGCAGATTTCAGCAGATTACTGCCAATAAATATCGGGTACTGGTGTGAAGCAGTTGCAACAGAAAGGGTATACATGATGGGTTATAAAAGAGAGAGTTGTTGAGAGGGGTATCGTAATAATCGAATTAATCGATTAATCGTCCTGGAGCTATAAGGACTGTCTACATCTATTATGGTATGGGCTGTTGCACGATAGATAGGATCACGTACAGTATATAATTCTTGCAATTTTGCCAGAGGATCAGAAACTTGAAGTAGTGGTCGGTTTTTGTCGTGCTGAATTCTGCTTAACAGTATTTCCGGTTGGGCATGCAGATAAACAACGTGACCATTTTGTTGCAGTTTAAGTCGGTTTTCGATTTGTAAAATAGTACCGCCACCAGTGGCAATAACAATATTTTTTTGCTGCACCAGCTCGCTGATAATCGCAGCTTCTCGAAAACGAAAACCGGCTTCTCCTTCAACTTCAAAAATAGTGGGAATAGATACGCCAGTACGTTCACATATTACTTGATCGCTATCATAAAAATCGCGATGTAATTTTGTTGCCAGTTGTTTACCAAGAGTAGTTTTACCTGCTCCCATCAAACCGATCAGAATCAGATTGCCAGCTATATTATCCATGTCTGTCATTGTAACTGAGAGCCGTAGTTTATGCATTAGTAAACTGATGTAGATACTTGATGAATAGCATAATCTGTAAATGAGTATATTTCTGTTTTTCTAACTTTAAAAAATAATAGCGAGAAAAGTAGTTATATTTGATAAATAGAAAATATAACTTTAATAAATGTTTTTTTCCTTGTAGATATTTAATAATTAAAAAGCCAGCCTGTTTTACAGGCTGGCTAAGTTTTTGGTGAAAAGGTTAATTAATATTTCAAAGGTGCGCTAGAAGAATCAACTACCCGAGGTGTAATGAAAACAAGTAATTCATTACGTTGCTGGGTATTCTTTCTGTGTTTAAACAAATTACCAATGCCCGGAATATCACCTAATAAAGGTATTTTATCTATACTATTTTCATTATTTTCATTGTAAATGCCACCAATGATTAATGTTCCACCATTTTCAATCATGGTCTGGGTAACAACATTGCGTTTTTGCATACAGATATCGCCTGAACGAAGTACATCCGGTGCGACATTTGAACAGGCAATCGGACGATCATTCTGTACATTCAATGTCATAATGATATTGCCGTCAGGAGTAATCTGTGGTGTTACTTTCAACCCCAAGACAGCATCTTTGAAACTGGTTGAGGTAGCGCCACTTGAAGTAGCTTCCTGGTACGGAACTTCATAACCTGATTCAATTTTGGCTTCTTTACGGTCCTGAGTTAATACACGGGGTGAAGAAATAATTTTGGTTTTACCTTGAGCCTGCGATGCTGAAAGTTCCAAAGCTAACGCACCTGAAGCAAATTTATGTACCCAGGATACAACGGAAGTAGGATTAGTTACACCCAGATTAATATTTGGAAATCCAAGTTCAAAATTCGGATTACGGGTCGTACCTTTACTATCATCCTGAAGAGAAACTGTACCGCCAATATCAGTATGGGTAGTTCCTCTAGTATAACCGAACTTGGTACCTAATTCACGCGCGAAACTATCTGTAGTTTCAACAATTCTTGCTTCAATTAATACTTGCTGAGAAGAAATATCAACCTGAGCTATCAGTTTTTCAAATTTTTTAATTACACTACTAATATCAGTGATAATTAAAGTGTTAGTTGCCGGATCGAGTAAGGCACTACCACGAGGGCTCAGAATACTTTTACTATCGCTTGAGCTACCGTCATCTGACAAATGCAATATTTTCTTAAAATCCTCTACACTGCGGTATTTAAGCTGGAATGTCTGAGAAATTAACGGACCTAAATCATCCAGTTTCCTTTGTTGTTCAAGAGAGGCAGTATCTCTGGACATGAATTCATCACGCGGAGCAATATTGATAACATTTCCTTCACGACGCATATCAAGATTTCGTGTTTCCATAACCAGATTCAGAGCCTGATCCCAGGGAACATCTTTCAATGAAATGGTCATTTTGCCTTGAACGCTGTCACTGGCGACGATGTTCATGCCAGATTCTTTTGCCAGAATTTGTAAAATAGTGCGGACATCAATATCCTGAAAATCCAGAGATACGCGTTTACCTTTAAATGATTTATTATTAGCTTGTATTCCCTTATTTTCTACATCAAATTTGCGTGAAATCTGCAGGACAAGATTATTGCCACTTGTCATTTGAGTATAGTCCCAGTCACCCTGCATCTGAATGCTAACTTCAGTGTCGTTACCGATTCTGCGTAAACGTATGGCTCGTACCGGTGTACTGAAATCGGTAACATCTAAGTTACGTTGCTGTTCAGTTAATAAGGGAACATTTTTATAGGTTAAAGTAAGAGTCGCAGCGTTACTTTTAATGGTTGGCTGTGCTTTGCCATTCAATCCGATAATGGAAACCACACCATTACCGTTTTTACCTTTTTGAAAATCTACATTAACCGGAACCGGATCAGCAACATTGTAAGCATTATCAGCTATACTGGAAGTCTGACGGTTAACTACTTGTTCAGTTATATTAGGTGCCGGATAAGGTGCATTGAATACCGGAGCAGAATCGGTAGGAACAGAAGCTTGTTTATTTTTTGCTTTGTTTTTAACCGGAAGCGGGTCTTGTACATAAACCCAGACTTCATTACCTTTTATGGTTGCATTATATTGTGCTGCTTTTGATAGTGAAAGCATGATGCGTGTTCGGTCAGCTGTCTGACCAGCTTCAATCTGCTGTAATACAGGATCATCAAATTTAAGCAGATTCTGTGGTACGGTTAAACCGGTACTCGCAAAATCCAGTGCAATACGTGCAGGATTTTCGGTTGTAAAACCACGTGGTAGAGCCGGGTCTTTATCAAAATGAATTTTAATCAATCGTTGTTGATTTTGCAGTGCACCAACATTAATAGCAGTAATATTTCCTGCCATTATACTCTGACTCAGTAAACCCAGACCCAGAGTGGATAAAATAGATATGGTTTTAATTTTCATATTTGGTACCTTTTATTCTTAAATGGGTTACTTGTATCAGTCGTCTTGCTCGGTTGTTTCCGTGGAGGTGCTGTCTGCAGCCTGTAAAGGTAAGCTGGCACGATGTGTTGTCCAGTTACCGTACGAGTCTTCAACTAATTCTGAAATTACAATTTCATCTTGCGTTATTGCCGTAATACGTCCGAAACTTTGTCCGAGATAATTTCCCACATTAACGGTATATACATGTCCGTTTACAGAAATAAATGCAGAAGGAGCTTTACCTGCACCCTTTATCAATCCAACGTAATGTAATTCATCTAATGAAAAATTTTCCAGAATTTGTTTAGGCCGGTTTAAATCTGGTGCATTCGAACCCTGAACCCCGGCCTTAAATCTTGCCGGATCAAAAATATTCAGTTTTGGTTGTACAGGTGGCGTATAAGTAGGCTGAATATTTAACTTGGTTTCATTGGGTTTAACATTCTGAGTTTTTACCTGCTGTCTGGTGTTTTGCATCCATTCATCTAAATCTTCATTTGCTGAAGAACAGGCACCTAATGCAAAAAGACCAAGAAAAAGTAAATATTTATTCATAATTTATCCGTTGCATATATGTTATAAAGTACTGTTTTACAGAAACTAGGCTTATTTTTTATCATTGTTCTGTGCTTTTATTTCTGCATCGGTTAGTGCTTTATAGGTATTGGCAACCGCGTTCAAAGTAAGCGTATTATCTTTTTCATTCCGTTTGATAACAATTGAGTTCAACGTTACGATTCGTGATAATTTTCCTACATCGCGGAGAAACTGGCTAATCTGATTGTAATTGCCTGTCAGGGTAATGTTGTAAGGTAATGTTTGAATTACCTGCAGTTCAGACTTTTTGTCAGTTTGATTATCTGATTCAGTATTTTGGACCTGAGCAGGTGTTACACTGTCCATATTTAGTCCGTTTTTGGTTGCGCATTCATGTAATTCCTGAATCAGATTCGGAATTTCAGCCTGTGTTGGCAACTGCTTTAATAATATATTAAATGAGCCATTAATAGAATCCAGTTCTGCTTTTAAAGCATCCAGATGAGCTGCCTGTCTGCTTTTTTCCGTATATGTCTGTTTCAGTGTTTCTTCTTCCTGCCGCAGCTGACTGATTTGTTCATTTAAACCACTGTAAACAAAGAAGTAGGCGAGAATTAGAATAATAACAATGATTGCTCCGGCAATACCTAATTGTATAGGCTTACTTTGCTGAGGTAGGGAGTTT
The DNA here is from genome assembly GCF_016100525.1 of Snodgrassella sp. W6238H11. Taxonomy (NCBI): domain Bacteria; kingdom Pseudomonadati; phylum Pseudomonadota; class Betaproteobacteria; order Neisseriales; family Neisseriaceae; genus Snodgrassella; species Snodgrassella sp. W6238H11. The sequence continues at coordinate 447,405 of NZ_JACFSH010000002.1, forward strand.
AAATTAATTGCTTTCAAATCAATATTTTTTGCCATGTTCAACTGCTCCTTCAGTTTGATGCGGCTGCTGCATCAGACGCTGCCTCATTTTGATCTGCAGTATCTCTTGGGATTGGATTAGTATTCTGATTTGCCTGAGTAATGTCATATGGTTGCCCAATATTGCTATTCAGAGAAATACGAATGCTGAATTCTTGTACATTATTTACCCGTTTAATATTGAGTAATTCTGGAGTGCTGAATAATTGTCCTGGTATTGCATTCATAAATGCAGCAGTTTTAGCGTCACTGAATGCTTTACCATTGACTATGTAGGTAGAGGAATTCTGAGCTTCAATACTGGTTATGTACAATCCCATAGGTGCTACGGTATTTAATGTATCCAGTATACGCGCGGCTTCAAATCGTTTGTTTGATAGTTCTTCAACTTTTTCCTGTCGCGCGATAAAGTTCTTACGTTCTTCCTGCAGCTTGGAAATTTCTGCTATTTCTGAATCCAGTTTTTTAATACCGTTCTCTAAAACCAGATTACGGCTTTCCTGGCTGCTTACTCTGCTTTCAACAGCCAGATAGCCGAGGAAAGCCAGACCGAACCCAATTAGAGCAGCTCCGGCTAATAATGTCTGAAATTGCTTTTTTTGCTTGGCTTGTAATGCTTCGCGGTAAGGCAGCAGGTTAATTTTTAATAAAGGTAACATCTTATAATCCTCTTATAGCCAGACCAAATGGAACGGTTAATAAACTGCTGTCTTGAAGTAATTTCGTCTGTGGGATGTTATCACTTGGCTGTGCCAGTAATACAGGGTTGATTTGCTGTGCAGGTATACGTGTTTGCTGAGTAATATTTTCAGTAAATTCATTAGCACCTTTATTGCCATAGCCGAAAATCAGGATTTCATCAATTTCATTTTCCTGACTGGCTGAAGTAAAGTAAAACTGCAATACCCTCTGTATTTCCTGAATAAACTGTTGCTGGAACGGCTGTGCCACAGCTGTATTGTAATCTTCAGGTTTGGATGGATTATAAAGCATGTCCCATGCTTCTTCTTCGGTAAACTGATAATTGCGTCTTAAAGACTGCATCAAATGATCATAGCCAAGATTAATTTCCTGTTTGTAGAGTAACTTACCGTGGCACATGATAATTGCCTGAGTTTCACTATAATCAATGTTGAAGACAGCAACACATTTATTGGTAAGTTCCGGTTGTCTAAAATTAATCCATGTGATGGCACTATTCATTATCGCCATTAAATCTACATCCATCTGGCTGGGTATTATTCCGGCATCAGTATAGACATCCATCAGTATATTTACATCATCCCGCTTACCATTAACCAGCAAAAGACATTCTTTTCCCTGATCGTTTGTATCAATCTTCTGATAATCATAACTGACTTCATCCAGAGAGTCATATTGACTCAGTTCAGCCATAATTTGTTCTTCTTCGGTATACTCTGTATCCAGATCACGGTCGAGGAATTGGACTGACACCTGCTTTTGTGAAATTGCCGCTGTAATGTTCCGGCAATTACTTTGTAGTTTTTGTTTTGCCTGTTGTAGGTAAGCAACAAGTTCTTCATGATTTTCTATACTGCCATTACCTACAATATTTTTTGGTAGAGGGACAACAACGTATTTTTCGAGACGAAATTGATTTAAACTGCGTGCATTTAATAGCACCATATTAATGCTTTTATCAGTAATACTGATACCAAGACTTTGTCTCGAGGATGTTGTGGCCACCTTCTTATTCTTTGAATTTATTTTGAAATTATTCAGTTTCATGAAAGGGCTTTCTGTCTGTTTATCAAACGGGTAATGTCGGGTGTTGAAAATTACTGTTCTGTGTTGCTAACAAAATTAAGACCAAAGTTTACTTTATTTTGGATATATTTCGCAGCCTTAAATGAAAATTAGTTGATTATGATTAGAAAATTATTACTTTCAACCGTAGGTTTGCTTGCCGGGCTGGCGCTTTTTGCTGTCGGTTTGCTGGCAGTAGCGATTATGGTTACCTATCCGAAGCTGCCTTCTCTGGAAGCAGTGACGCATTATCAACCCAAACTGCCGCTTACAATTTATTCGGCAGATAATAAACTGCTGGGGCAGTTTGGAGAGGAAAAACGTGCTTTTACAAGAATCAATGACTTTCCTCAGGTGCTGAAAGATGCAGTGGTAGCCGCTGAAGATAAACGTTTTTATGATCATGGCGGAGTCGATTTTATTGGTGTAACCCGTGCTTTGATTACAAATCTAACTGGTGGTGTGCAATCTGGTGCCAGTACGATTACTCAGCAGGTAGCACGTAATTTTTATCTGACTAATGAGCGCACCTATACGCGTAAATTTAATGAAGCGCTTCTTGCTTACAAGATTGAACAGAAATTAAGTAAAGATCAGATTCTTGAGCTTTATTTTAATCAGATTTATCTGGGGCAGCGTGCTTATGGGTTTGCTGCCGCTTCTCTTGTTTATTTTAATAAGCCGGTACAAAAACTGGACTTGGCAGAAGCAACGATTTTGGCTGGTTTACCTAAGGCTCCTTCCACCTTTAATCCTGTTGTAAATCCGCAACGGGCTAAAATGCGCCAGCGTTATATTCTCAATAATATGGTGGAAATGGGCAAAATTACACAAGCTCAGGCTGATGCTGCTTTTGCAGAACCATTAAATTACGTTCATTATCAACAACCTATAGATCAGAATGCGCTCTATGTTGCTGAAATGGTTCGCCAGCAAATGTATGAAAAATATGGTGATGCAGCCTATACACAGGGGTTTCGCGTTTATACAACAGTCAATTCACAGGATCAGGCTGTAGCAACTGAAGCATTGCGTAAAACATTGAATAATTTTGATAGAGGTTCGGCTTACCGTGGAGCGGAAGGATTTTTTGACCTGAGTAAAATCCCGGAAGATATTCGTGATGAGCAGATAGAACAGTATCTGGCAAATCGTTCTGCTGTAGACGGTATGTTGCCGGCTGTAGTAACTGAACTTGGTTCAAATTCAATTGTGGTGTACATAGGTGGTGTAGGTGAAAGCAGAATTAGCGGTAGTAGTTATAACTGGATTAAACGAACCATTAATAATGCGAAACTGGATGACGCTGCCGTACGTGTGGGCTCAGTAGTACATGTACGAGGTGATGGTAAGAGTTATCGAATTGTACAGCAGCCGGAGCTTCAGGGGGCGATTGTTGCTCTGGATGCTCAGACTGGAGCTGTAAAAGCTTTGGTAGGTGGTTATGATTTTTATCGTCGAAGTTTTAACCGTGTGACTCAGGCCAAACGTCAGCCTGGTTCTTCTTTTAAGCCTTTTATTTATTCAGCAGCTATTGCTAAAGGCTTCACGCCGGCGACGGTGGTAAATGATGCTCCGATTGTTATGCCGGGAATGGGTGCAGGCGGGCGTGCTTGGACACCTAAAAACTCAGACGGTCGTTATGCTGGGTTTATCACGTTACGTCAAGCCTTAACTGCATCCAAAAATATGGTTTCAATCCGTATACTGATGGCTATGGGTGTTGACTATGCCAGACAATATGTCCAGCATTTTGGTTTTCGTCTGGATCAGATTCCGAATAGTCTATCCATGGCACTTGGCAGTGGTGAGGTAACGCCAATGCAGATGGCTGAAGGTTATGCTATTTTTGCTAATGGTGGTTTTAAAGTTTCCAATTATGTGATTGACCGGATTTATGACAGTCGTGGTAACCTGCGTGCGCAAATGCAACCATTAGTTGCTAAGCAAAATGCGCCACAGGCTATTGATCCGCGCAATGCATTCATTTTATATCACATGATGATGGATGTAGTTAATCATGGTACTGCTTATAGTGCACACGCACTTGGGCGTAGCGATATTGCAGGTAAAACGGGTACAACTAATGATAATAAGGATGCTTGGTTCGTAGGCTTTAATCCGAACATCGTTAGCGCAGTTTATATAGGATATGATCGTCCGCGCAGTATGGGGCGTTCAGCTTTTGGGGGTACAATTGCTGTACCGGTATGGCTGGAATATATGCGTTATGCATTAAAAGGTAAACCTATAGTTAATACACCTGTTCCAGCTGGTATTATTCAGAAATCCGGAGAATATTTTCTTAAAGAACATCAGACAACTAATCCTGATTTGCCATTGGATAATCGTGCTGACGGACCGGTAACGGCCAAAACGAATGGTAAAAGTGGTGATGTTGATGATGCTGGAGAAGTACCAGTTGTCCCCAAATCTGGTACTAATAGTCAGTTAGACTCATTATTTTAAAATTTTATATTAATAAAATTGTAATTTACTAAAATGGGCAATCATTCGGATTGTCCATTTTTATTAACTGTTGAAATATAAATATATTAAATCATTAATATTTAATTAATTAATAATGTTCTTAAAATTCAATGTGTAAAATATATTTTTAAATATATAAATTTGAATTTGGGAATAGTATATCTATAAATATATAAAAATTATATCAATAGTTTGTTTTAAATTTGTCATATTGTTTGGTGTAATTGCATAACATTGAGTTACAATGTTTAAACAAATTATCACAATTTTTAAAATAAATTTTATGCCTGATTTTGGTTTAAAAAGAAAGGAACAATATGAGTGAGCAACAATCTCAGACTGAGCAGTCTGATGAAATTAGTACGAATGATAAAGAAGCAAGATTGAAAGTTTTTGAGAGAAGTGTATTGGAAGGCAGGCATACTGATGAAGATTCATCTACAGCACCTTTACCTTCAAATTATCCTTATCGTACCCGAATGAGACGTTCAACATATGAACGAGAAAAAGCTAAATTGCAAATTGAACTCTTGAAAGTGCAAAACTGGGTTAAGGAGTCGGGTCAGAAAATTGTATCCTTATTCGAAGGAAGAGACGCAGCGGGTAAGGGAGGAACGATTAAACGCTTTATGGAGCATCTTAATCCTCGTGGCGCACGAATAGTGGCTCTTGAAAAGCCTACTGAGACTGAAAAAGGTCAATGGTATTTTCAGCGTTATATTGAACGCTTGCCTACAAGTGGTGAAATGGTATTTTTCGACCGCTCCTGGTATAACCGTGCCGGTGTGGAACGTGTAATGGGCTTTTGTCAGCCTCATGAATATTTGCAGTTTATGCGTCAGACTCCGGAATTGGAGCGTATGCTGGTAAATAGTGGTATATATTTGTTTAAATTTTGGTTTTCTGTATCCCGTGAAGAGCAGTTACGTCGTTTTATTTCACGGCGCGATGATCCTTTAAAGCACTGGAAACTTTCTCCGGTTGATATTCAGTCTCTGGATCGCTGGGATGATTATACCGAAGCTAAAAACGATATGTTTTTCCATACTCATACCGGCGATGCGCCATGGACAGTAATTAAATCTGACGATAAAAAACGCGCACGACTCAATTGTATACGTCATTTCCTTACTGAACTTGATTATCCGGGCAAAGATATTGCTGCAATAGGTGCTGTAGATAATTTGATTGTATTAAAACCTCAGACCCAGTTTAAAGATTCAACAGATACGCATATTGATTAATTGTGTCGCTTAAGACAATTTTGAAAGAGGATTTAATTAACATATCATATAATTTTTAATGGGTATGCAAGGGTTATTTTAGTTGGGTAAATGTATCTTGTGTGATTTTATATGAGAATACGAATGATTTTTGTGTTGTCTTTGTAGAAAGTAGATTTGTGTGGAATTAACCAAGTATATTACTGAAATGGCTAAAGCAGCCAAAGATGCTTGTTATGCTCTTAATATGGCATCTACTGCACAGAAAAATCAGTTATTGTCATTTATTGCATTGGGTCTGTCTGCTGAACGAAATAAGATTCTTGCTGCCAATGAAACTGATATAAGTGCAGCACGAAAACAGGGAATAGATACTGCTTTACTTGATCGGTTGCAACTTAATGAAAGCAGGATAGCGGCAATGATTGATGGTGTACATCAGGTTGCTGCATTAGCGAACCCTGTGGGTGAAATGGATGAGTTTCGTGTACTGCCTAATGGCATTACGCTCGGTAAAATGCGTGTGCCGTTAGGTGTAATAGGTATGATTTATGAATCTCGCCCGAATGTGACTTTGGATGCAGCCATATTATGCCTGAAAACAGGCAACAGCTGTGTGTTACGGGGTGGCAGCGAAGCAATCAATACTAATAAGGCAATCGCTTCGGTCATTACATCATCATTAAAGCAAGCCGGTTTACCAGAAAATGCTGTTAATCTGCTGACTAATACTGATCGTGCCGGTGTGGATATACTGGTGGGTTTATCTGAATATATTGATGTAATTATTCCGCGGGGCGGTAAAGGTCTGGTGCAGCGGGTAAATGAAAAAGCACGTATACCGGTTATCAAACATTTGGACGGTATATGTCATGTGTATATTGATGCTTCTGCAGAGGCAGAAATGGCGATTAATATTGCTGTAAATGCAAAAACATCGCGTTACGGAACATGTAATACTATGGAAACTTTGCTGGTTCATGTTAGCCGTGCAGCAGAGTTATTACCTGTACTTCAACAAAAATATGCAGAAAAAGGTGTTGAGTTACGAGGCTGTAAACTTACTCAGAAAATTTTGCATAATGATATTATTCCAGCTTCAGAAATTGATTGGTCAACTGAGTATCTGGCTCCGATTCTTTCAATAAAAGTAGTCAATGATGTCAGTGAAGCCATCAGTCATATTAATTACTATGGTAGCCATCATACAGACAGTATTATTACAAATGATTTATCTCATGCGCAGTTATTCTTACGTATGGTAGATTCATCTAGTGTCATGGTGAATGCGTCAACTCGTTTCGCTGATGGATATGAATATGGCTTAGGCGCAGAAATTGGAATTTCTACTGACAAAGTCCATGTACGCGGTCCGGTGGGTTTATATGGTTTAACCAGTCAGAAATGGATCGTTATGGGGCAGGGGCAAGTACGTCTTTGAAATTTCAGCGCTATAATATTATTCAAGCATATATTTATATATCATTATATGCTTATTATTATAATTTTAGGTTTTGATTTCGAAAACTTTTAAATAATTGATTTATGAACTTATAAATAAAATATCAGTTTTCAGATTAAATGAAAACTGAATATTATTATTTTTTATGTCACTGATATTATTGTACTGATGAATTTTTACAGAAATTAAAAGGGCATAATGTGAAACGTATTGTATTGTTTATTGCTACCAATCTTGCAGTCATCATTGTTATTAATGTTGTTCTGAATATTCTTTGTGCACTTTTAGGTATTAATATTTATAGTAATGGCAATGGTATTTTGTTATTACTGGCTGCTGTTGTTGGTTTTACCGGTTCTATTATTTCTTTGATAATGTCCAAAACGCTGGCACTTAATTCCGTTAATGGACAGATTATCGGTCAGCCGCAAACAGCTGCAGAGGCCTGGCTGTTAAATACAGTTGCCAGTCTGGCCAGTCAGTGGAATATTGCTATGCCCGAGGTGGCTATTTATGATTCTCCTGAACCTAATGCTTTTGCTACCGGAGCTACACGTAACAGCTCACTGGTGGCGGTAAGTACTGGTCTGCTGCATAGTATGTCGCAGGATGAAGTAGAAGCCGTGCTTGCTCATGAAATGGCTCATATTGGCAATGGAGATATGGTGACAATGACCTTGTTACAGGGAGTGGTTAATACTTTTGTTTTTTTCTGGGCTAACCGTATTGCTGATGTTGTAGCCAGAAAAGAAAATGGTGAGGTGTCTCATGGTACTTATTATATGGTAAGTATGATTTTGCAGACAGTGTTCGGTTTTCTGGCAAGTTTAATTGTTATGTGGTTTAGTCGCCAGCGCGAATATCGTGCAGATGCCGGAGCAGCGCGTCTGGTGGGTGCGCCTAAAATGATAGCAGCGCTGCAAAGATTAAAAGGTGAAACCAGTCATTTACCTGCTGGTATGCAGGCTTTTGGAATTGCCAGTGAAACTGCTGATGCTCTTTTTAGTACTCATCCGACACTGGATAACCGGATTAATCGCTTACGTCAGATGTGATATTAATATGATAGAAGTAGTTTTTGTTTATATCAATCTGACAAATCTGAATTTAATCAGGACTGTTTTTTAAACACCTAGTTTAATCCATGGCTTGTACTTGTATCTGTTTTAGTGAAAAGAATTTCAAATTTAATTATTAAGCGGCAAAAGATATTGATATATTTTGGTTAAATAGCATACATATTTAAATTTATTATTATCTAAGTGGTAATCTTGTATTGTTTATACAAAATTTAGTTGTTTTGTGGCTATATTTTAATTCATTAGACTTTAATTCATGATTGCTGTAACAATATATAATTTTACAAATCAAATTATGTTTTTATAATAAATAGAGAGAAAAATGCACAACTACTTAACCCCGAATTTTACTTTTGCACCTATCCTGCCGGATCATGCACAGGGCAGTCGGGTATGGGATGATAATGGTCAGGAATATATAGATTTAGCCGGCGGTATTGCTGTTAATGCACTGGGGCATTGCCATCCTGCATTAATTCAGGCACTGACTGCACAGGCACACAAGCTTTGGCATATTTCTAATATTTATACAACACAGCCGGCACAGGATTTGGCAAAAAGACTCGTAGAAAATACCTTTGCCGAGCAAGTATTTTTCTGTAATTCCGGAGCTGAAGCAAATGAAGCTGCTTTCAAGCTGGCCCGCAAGTATGCACGAGAACATTTTGCCGGAACTGAAAAACATGAAATTATAGCTTGTGTAAACGGATTTCATGGACGTACTTTGTTTACGGTATCAGTAGGCGGGCAACCTAAATACAGTAATGATTTTGCACCTTTACCTACCGGAATTAAACATATTCCGTTTAATGATTCCTCAGCCATTGTGGCAGCTGTAAATGATAAAACCTGTGCAGTTGTTATTGAACCTATTCAGGGGGAAAGCGGAGTATTACCGGCAACTGAAGAATTTTTGCAGGTAGCCAGAGAGGCTTGTGACCGGCATCAGGCTTTACTGATTTTTGATGAAGTACAAACAGGTATGGGGCGAACAGGAAAACTGTTTGCCCATCAATATTATGATGTTCAGCCAGATATAGTTTCCAGCGCCAAAGCTTTGGGTTGTGGTATTCCTATTGGTGCAATGCTGACCACAGCTCAGATAGGAAACAGCTTTACACCGGGCAGCCATGGCAGTACTTTTGGTGGTAATCCGTTGGCCTGTGCCGTCGGCTGTGCTGCATTTGATATTATTAATACACCGGAAACGATGCAGAATGTGCTTCAGCAAGGAAAAAAATTACAGGCAGGGTTGCAGGAACTAGCTGAATCAACTGGTGTATTTTCTCAGGTTAGAGGGCAGGGATTACTACTTGGCTGTGTTATGTCTGAGGCATATACCGGAAAGGCTGCTCAGTTAATGCAATTGGCTTTACAACATGGTTTGCTGGTTTTGGTTGCCGGTAATAATGTTTTGCGTCTGGCTCCGAGTCTGTTATTGAATGATGCTGATTTACAGGTAGGATTACAACGACTGAAAGCAGCGATTACAGCTTTTATACATATCTGATGATGGAATTTATGTCCAACTCAAACAGACAGCATATTGTTGTATTAACCGGATCCGGTATTAGTGCTGAAAGCGGTTTACAGACTTTTCGTAATCAGGGAGGTTTGTGGGAAGGTGAGCGTGTAGAGGATGTGGCAACACCGGAGGCATTTAAGCGTCAGCCATTATATGTGCTTAATTTTTATAATCAATTGAGACGTCAGCTGCTAAAAACCGAACCCAATTCTGCTCATGTTGCTCTGAAACGTCTGGAAGATGGTTATTATGTAGATATAATTACTCAAAATATAGATGATTTGCATGAGCGAGCCGGAAGTACTCATGTTTTACATTTACATGGTGAGTTGTTAAAAGCCAGAAGCTGTGTTGATGAAAATTATATTGTGGATTGCCCGGGGGATCAGAACGTAACAGATGTAGATGTTAATGGTTTTCCGATGAGGCCGCATATTGTCTGGTTTGGTGAGGCAGTGCCTATGATTGAGCAGGCTATACAAGTGATGCGTTCAGCTGATATTGCAATTATCATTGGCACTTCCTTGCAGGTTTATCCGGCCGCTGGTCTAATCCGGTATATACCACCGAACGCTGAAATTTACCTTGTTGATCCCCAGCCGATTGATGGCTTGCAAAATGTACAGATTATTCGCGCCTCGGCTCAGACTGGTGTATCTGGTCTTGTTAATGAATTACTGCAACGTCCTGAAGCACATTCTTTATCCTACTGATACGGGTGGTATATCAAAATCAAATTTTAGTTAGTGCTAAAATTTCTGTTCTGATTTTTTTGATTCTTGTAAATTAATATGACAAAAAATGATTTAGTCATTGCCAGCCGCGAAAGCACTTTGGCTATGTGGCAGGCTCATTATGTACAGCAATGTCTTCAGACTGCATATCCGGGGTTATCTGTTGAAATTCAGGGTATGACAACCCGAGGTGATCAGATATTGCATCAGTCTTTATCCAAAATAGGTGGTAAGGGATTATTTATAAAAGAGCTTGAGTTAGCCTTGCAAAAGGGAACAGCAGATATTGCTGTGCACTCTCTTAAAGATGTTCCTATGCAACTGCCTGATGGCTTTATCTTGGCAGCAATAACTGAGCGGGCTAATCCGTTTGATGCATTTGTTTCTCATCAGTTTAGCTGTTTGGCTGATTTACCGGCTAATGCCATAGTCGGAACTTCAAGTCTGCGTCGGGAAGCTCAGATTAGGTTGCTGTATCCTGATTTGCAGGTAAAGCCTCTGCGGGGTAATGTGCAAACACGTCTGGATAAACTTGACAGACAGGAATATGCTGCAATTATTCTTGCTGCAGCTGGTCTTGAGCGACTGGGTTTAGAGCAGCGAATTCAGTGTATATTATCTCCAGAAATATTGCTGCCAGCTGCCGGTCAGGGGGCGCTGGCTATAGAGGTTGCCGCTCATCGTGAGGACTTACTGACTTTATTGCAACCATTACACCATCCTGTTACAGCAGCGTGTGTTACTGCAGAACGCACTCTGGCACGTGTACTTGGTGGTAGCTGTCAGGTACCGCTGGCAGCGTATTGTACTGAAAAATCCGGCATGCTTGAGTTACGTGGTTTAGTGGCATCTGTAGATGGTGTAACAGTGTTGCGAGCGAGTGAAAAGGCAAATATTAGTGAAGCAGAGCAGCTGGGTTTGATGGTTGCACAGCAGTTAGCTGATCAAGGTGCGCACCAGTTAATTAATGATGTTTTATCTATCCGATGAATACTTTACCATGTCTGGTGCTAATGCGTCCGCAGCTGGCAGCCACTGCCGATATAGACTGTTGCATTCATTATGGCTGGCAACCTATTTTACTTGAATATCTGCAATTACAGACACAATCAGCGGCTTTAAACCGGCTATCTGGTCAAAGCCAGAGTCAGAATATTATTTTCTGGGTTAGCCCGAGTGCCGTACATATTGCTGCAAATTATGTTTCACGTTCTGATAAATTAATACATGTGGCAGTGGGGGCTGCTACGGCATCAGCATTATCCGGTTACGGATTTAAACAGATTGTTTATCCGGAAAACGGACATGATAGTGAAGCAGTTTTACATTTGCCTGTATGGCAGCAGCGTAAAGGTAAATTGCTATTTATAAGAGGTATAGGTGGCCGCGACTGGCTGATTAAGCAACTGCATCAACTAGGATGGCAAATTGAGGTAGCAGAAGTATATCAGCGAAATCCGGTACCTATAAACTGGTCAGTTATTTCAACACAGGCTGAACAGGGAAATTTGAAGGCAGTGTATATGACGACAACTGCCGCAGTCCGGGCGTGGTTTACTCAATTACCTCCGGATTTGTACGCAGTTAGCAAAAGCTTGTTATACTTAGTTCACCATCCGCGCATAGATGCCGCGTTAACCGGATATGGAGTTCAGACACTTCATGTTCCGGACTTATGTCGCGGACTGGCACTTTTGCATTCACGCAGCACCTGATGATATTTTCCTCAGTAGTGCTGTTAACCTATTATATAAAGTAGGGAGTATACCGAATGAGTGAACAACAGAATGCACAGGCTGACCAGCCTCCTGAACAGGAAAAGCAGCCATTGCTGGTGAATAAACAAGGCGAAGTCAGTGCTCCGCCCGAATCGGCTACTTCTGCGGTTACTGAAGCTACCAATAAAGATCTAAACACGACACATCAAACTATGAATTCCCAAAAAAACAACACAGTATCAGATGCTTCTGCATCTAGTATTCCTGTTCAGCCATCTCCGGTAAAACAGTCACAATCCGGCTCAGGTAAGGGAATTGCTCTGGGTGCACTGGTATTATCATTACTGGCTCTGGGAGCCAGTGGTTTTTTATTTGTTGAAGGACAGAATCAGCTTAAAAACCAGCAGCTACAATTTGATCAGAAAATTGACAATGCCGGGATTAGTGCCAGCAAAACTGCTGTTTCGATAGAAACCAGCCTGACACGCATTGATGAGTTAAGCCGTCAGTTGCAGGAAATTCAAACCCAACAGAAAACTCAGGGTGATAATGTAGACCGTCTTACCCGTGCCTATCAGGAGCTGGTAAAAAATCGCACTGACTGGCTGGTTGATGAAATAGAAGCTACATTGAATCTTGCCTCTCAGCAGTTGCTGATTTCCGGTAATGTTCCTGTTGCAGTTAATGTACTTGAAAGTCTGGATGGCCGGCTGTCCCGCTTTGACCAGCCGCAATTGCTGCCTATCAAAAAGGCTATAAGCAGTGATTTGGAAAATCTGAAAAACCGTCCTTATCTGGATGTTGCCAGTGTTTCATTGCGTCTGAATCGTCTTGAGTCTGCTATAGCAGGTCTGCCGTTAGTAGTTGAAAGTCAGTTACAGCCCGGAGTGACAAGTAATACACCGGTGAATCCAAATGCTTCATGGTGGCAGCGTACATGGCAAAATACTTTGCACTCTTTACGCAGTATGGTAGAAGTGCGTCACATTAATCACAATGATTCAATGCTAATGTCGCCTGAACAGATATATTTTGTACGTGAAAATCTGCGGCTGCGATTGCTGGATGCACGTATTGCTCTGATTCAGCGCCGCGGAGAAGTGTATGTTGCTGATTTAAATGGTGCAGAAACTGCTGTTAAGCAATATTTTGACGGTGGTTCAGCAGCAACGCAGTCGTGGCTGAAAGAATTAACTCAGTTAAAGACACTTAACGTGCAAACTAGTCAGGACAATAGTTTGTCAGCCAGCCTGGCTGCTGTACGTGAATACCAGAATCAGTCTGGAATGGATATGTCAACGGCGTTGCCGGATTTAAGTGCATCATCTGCCAGCAATGTACCGGTACATACCGAACAACAACAGGCTAGCCCTGTAAACAGTAATAATGCTTCTGCAGCGTCATCTTCCAGACAAGGAGACCATTCATTATGAGATCTCTATTATGGTTGATTGTTCTGTTTATTGTTGCAGTGGGTGTCGTACTGGGTGCGAAATATTACAGTGGTGATGTGTATATTGTAGTTGAGCAAACTCTGATACGTATCAATCTGCAGCTGTTTATTGGTCTTGTGCTGCTAACGGTAGTGCTGTTGTATATATTTTTACGCATTATTATGGGTTTTGTGCATTTACCCGGTCACTGGCATCACTGGCGTATCAATCATCAGCGCCATCAGGTTGAAACAGCATTAAATCATGCCGGTTTAGCCTATTTCGAAGGTCGCTATCAGTTTGCTGAGCGTGAGGCTGAGCGGGTCTTACGTAATAAACAGGGGCAACACAGTCGTGCTCTGGCCTTATTACTGGCTGCGCATAGTGCTGATCAGATGGATGACAGTACAACACGGGACCGTTATTTAGATGAAATTGCAAAGTTGCCGGAAAAACAGCAGCTTTCCCGTTATTTGCTTCTGGCTCAATCAGCTTTATCACAACACAATGATCAGCAAGCCAGAAGTGCACTGGAAGCAGCAGTCAAAATCAATCCGAATTTAACCCAGCTTGTTAAGCTGCAGTTACGATATGACTGGGAAAAGCATGATGCTCAGGGTGTTTTGGAAGCGGTTGATAAATTAAGCCGCGCAGGGGCGTTAAGCGAAAGCGAACAGAATAATTACCAATACTGGGCTTATCGGCAGTTACTGGCAAATGTTAAAGAGCCGGGTGAGCTGAAAAGCAGTCTTAATTTGATTCCGGTAGATGAACGTGAAAGTACACTTAGTACAAATATTGCTGAAAAATATCTTCAGCTAGGTATGTATACTCAGGCATTGAAATGGGTAAAAAAATATTATCCGCGCTCTCATGATGCTTCACTATTACCTGCATTTAATCAGGCCAATCAATATCTAAGCAGTAAAGAACAGCAAAAAAATATGGTAACCGTTGATAAGTGGTTACAACAGAATCCGCAAGACCCGGACTTACTATTGTTGATGGGTGAGTTAAGTTATCAGCAACAACTGTGGGGAAAGGCAAAGACTTATCTCGAAGCCAGTTTGCAGGCCAGTAATAATAATGTAACCAGATTGTTATTAGCTAAAGTACTGGAGCAATCCGGTCAGAGCGAGGCTGCCGAGCAGCAGCGTAATGAAATTCTGGCCACAATTGGTAATAATGATGAGTTGTAATTTTTAGTTTTTATTTAACAGGCAGTTGGTACTGTATGTACTAACTGCCTGAGGTTAATTATGGCAGTTTTACATAACGATACTTTTTTACGTGCTTTACTAAAGCAGCCGGTTGAATATACGCCGGTGTGGTTAATGAGACAGGCTGGACGCTATTTACCGGAGTACAGAGAAACAAGAGCGAAAGCCGGCAGTTTTCTTGAACTTTGTCATAATCCAGAGCTGGCTACAGAGGTGACTCTTCAGCCATTGGAGCGTTTTGCACTGGATGCGGCTATCTTGTTTTCCGATATTCTCACTGTACCGGATGCAATGGGGCTCGGTTTGCATTTTGTCGAAGGTGAAGGACCTAAATTTACTCATCCGTTGCAGCATGAAAACGATGTGACACGTTTACAGGTTCCTGATATGAACCGTTTGCGCTATGTGTTCGATGCTGTTCATAGTATACGTAATGCTTTGAACGGTCGTGTACCGTTAATTGGTTTTTCTGGCAGTCCGTTTACACTAGCCTGTTATATGGTTGAAGGAGAAGGCAGTCGGGATTTTCGTTTATTAAAAACCATGCTTTATCAGCGACCGCAATTGTTACACCGGATACTGGATATTAATGCGCAGACTGTAACTGCTTATTTGAATGAACAGATAGCTGCAGGTGCACAGGCCGTACAGATTTTTGATACATGGGGCGGAATTCTCAGCGATAAAGCTTTTCAGGAGTTTGATTTACGCTATTTGCAACAGGTCGTTTCAGGCTTACAGCGTGAAGCAGATGGTCGTCGGGTACCAATCATTATATTTACTAAAGGCGGTGGCCAGTGGCTGGAACAATTAGCTGCACTGGGTGCTGATGCGTTAGGTGTGGACTGGACTGTCAATTTACAGCAGGCACGTCAGTTGGTCGGACAGCAGGTGGCGTTACAGGGAAATCTTGACCCGCTGGCTCTATTTGGTGATTCAAAAAGTATTACAGACGAAGTTAAGCGTTTACTTGCTGCTTACGGAGCTGGCAGCGGACATGTATTTAATCTGGGTCATGGTATCAATCAATATACTAATCCGGAAATGGTGAAATGTGCAGTAGATGCGGTACATCGCATTTCTGCAGAATATCATCAGAATTAATTATTTGTATTTCAGAGAATATCAATCAATTCTGAAACAAATAATTGATGTGAATAATTACTTGCTATTTCTGGCAGTCACAGACTTAGTTTTCTGTACCTGCCAGAATTTTTTATCTGATATTTATCTCAATTCATTATATAGATTATTTATCCATTTATAATCTACTATATTCTAGACATTAAATAATTGGTTTACTTATATGTTACATGATATACCCTGGGCTGAAATTCTTGTTGTATTACATGTGATTGTGGTTACTGTTCTGGTAGTGAGAGTATTATACCATCAGCGTAATACGGGAGTTTCCGTTGCTTGGATTCTGATGTTAATGGCTTTTCCTTTAGTAGGGGCTGTAGGCTACTTGTTAATTGGCGAACCCAGGCTGGGTTCACGCCGGCTACGTCGTCAGAATGAACTGGTGAAATTTTATCAGGGCTTCAGTAATAAATATCTGCATAATTTCAATCAGCATGCTTGTAGTGGTCTGAATGAACGTTATCATGGTATAAGTTTGATTGCAGCCGATAAAACCGGATTTGAGGCTACCGAATACAATCACTTAAACCTTCTTACCAATGATGAAGAAATCATTGCTGCCATTCGGTATGATATTCAGCATGCGAAAACAAGCTGTTTACTGGCTTTTTATATTGTTGATCCGCAGGGAGAAATTATTGAACTGCTGAATGATGTCATTGCAGCAGCACAACGAGGTGTGGTTACCAGTATGCTGGTTGACAGTATTGGTAGTGTAAAATTCTGGCGTAGTGACTGGCCTCAGCGTTTACGCAATGCAGGTATTACATTGACTGAAGCTTTACCCGTTCAATTATGGCGTACTTTTCTTGTACGCGCAGATTTGCGGAATCATCGTAAAATTGCGGTTATAGATCAGAAAATTGGCTATACCGGCAGTTTTAATCTGGTCGACCCGCGTTTTTTCAAAAAAAATGCCGGTGTCGGAGAATGGGTTGATGTGATGATGCGTTGTGAAGGAAGTCTAGTACAACCTCTGGCCGCAGTATTTGCCGGTGATATGGCAGTAGAAACTGAATCTAATTTAATGCAGGTACAGCAATGGGTAGACAGTTACGGTAAACAGGCGCTCATGCATAATCTGCAAGTTGCACAACAGGAACAAAGTGGTGTAGTGGTACAAGTGATTCCTTCAGCACCTGAGCAAGGCAGTCCGGTTATTTACGACACTATTGTTAATGCAATTCATGCCGCTACAAGACGTATTATTATTACGACGCCTTATTTTGTTCCGGATGATGCTTTGCTGCTGGCTTTAACTACGGCTGCTACCAGGGGAGTGGATGTAACTCTGATAGTACCGGAAGCAGTGGATTCAATGCTGGTGAAATATGCTTCACGTGCATATTATCCAAGACTATTACAGGCTGGGGTGAAAATTGCTTTGTTTAAGGGTGGGCTGTTACATGCTAAAACTTTAACTGTAGATAGTGATTACACTTTGTTTGGCACTGTAAATATGGATATGCGCAGTTTTTATCTCAATATGGAAATTAGTCTGGCTATTTATGATGAAAGTATGACTGAAACAGTAGTGGCGTTACAGAGCACTTATTTGAAAGCTTGTGAATATATCGAACTGAAAACATGGCAGGCTCGTTCAAAGTGGTGGGGGCTGGTGGAGAATACAGTGCGTTTGGTTGGTCCATTGTTATAAATTTTAATAATGAAAAAGCTGCCGGCTGAAAACCGGCAGTTTTTTTACCTGATTATTTTTCTATCAGCGTTGAAAAAAGTATTTTCAGAATGTGATGTTTTAAAATATTAATAAGATAATATTATGTTTAGGAAAATATAAATTAATCTACAAGCCATATATTTAATAATTTATTGACAGTAAATATTCATAAGTGTTATCTGTCACGATTGGTTAATTTTATAATAATTTTATATTAATATTTTTAATTTTAAGAATAGTAGTTATGATACACACACATCTGAAAATATTAGTTCTGTCACTGACAGCGCTGCCATTTATGGCTTATGCCAATGATAAAAAAGATGAAGCAGATTTGCCGGATATCGAAGTTACTGCTTTACGCACTAATTCAAAATGGCTAAATACTACAGCTTCTGTTTATACTGTAAATGCAAATACACTCAAAAATACGCCTAAAACTAATATCTCTGACGCTTTGAAAGCTATTCCGGGTTTACAAGCTCTCGAAAGAGAAAATTATGCTCAGGATATGCAAATATCCATGAGAGGTTTTGGTGCCCGTTCGACATTCGGTGTTCGCGGAATCAGGATTTATGTTGATGGAATTCCATCTTCTATGCCTGATGGACAGGGGCAGACATCCAATATTGATTTAAATTCTCTGGAGAAAATTGAGGTACTTGGCGGACCTTTTTCTTCTTTATATGGTAACTCTTCTGGAGGAACTATTCTCGCTACAACTCGTGAGGGTACAGGTAATCCGAGTGTCAGTGTTGGTTTTAACACGGCGCGTTTTGCTAAGCAGCAAACTTCATTTCAGTTACAAGGCGGAAGTAAAGCGGCGAGTTTACCTGCATATAATATAAGTTCAAGTTACTTTGATACCAATGGTTACAGGGAACATAGCGACGCAAGAAAAGTCCTCAATAACGCAAAATTTACTTGGGATTTAAATGATGGCAGTACATTGAATTGGGTACTTAATCAGGTTCGTATCCGTGCTGCTGATCCCGGAGGACTGACACGTAAACAGTGGCAAGACAATCCGCGTCAGGTAGCTCAGAATGTCAGAGATTATAATATGCGTAAAGAAATTGACCAGAGTCAGACCGGTCTGACGTGGGATAAATCAATTAATGAGCATAACAGTTTATATGCTATGGCGTATGCCGGCCGGCGTCACGTTGTGCAGTACCAGTCAATTCCGGCCAAAGCTCAGACAGCTCCTAAACATGCCGGAGGTGTTATCGATTTTACCCGTTATTATTATGGAACCGATATTCGCTGGCTGAATACAAATACAATACCTAATCTAACTTTGATTGGAGGTGTGGCGTTTGATAAGGAAAATGAGGACCGGCAGGGCTATAATAATTTTAATGGTGCGCATTTAGGGATTAAAGGAAAATTACGCCGTGATGAGGATAATACCTTATGGAATTTAGATCCTTACATTCAGTTTTCATGGAAATTTTTACCTGAATGGCATTTGGATGGCGGGTTACGCTATAGCAATGTGCATTTCAGAACACGTGATCATTATCTGGCTAATGGTGATGATAGTAGTACTATGCGATACCATAAACTGTTGCCCGGTATTTCACTAGGCTGGAACTTTAGTAATCAGGCAGCAGCCTATGTTGCTTATGGTAAAGGTTTTGAAACACCGACATTTACTGAAATGGCATACAGACCGGATGGACAGGCTGGTTTTAATCGTAATCTTAAGCCTTCTAGCAATGATACAGTTGAAGCAGGACTAAAATTTGAACAGCTGTGGGGCCAACTGATAGCTACAATTTTTCATACTGAAACTCACAATGATATTGTTTCTGCGGTTTCATCTGGCGGCAGAAGTACGTTTCGTAATGCTGACCGGACGAAAAGATATGGTAGTGAATTAGCTTGGCAAAAGAAGTTGTGGCAGGATTTACAAGTGCAGGCGAGTTATTCCTATGTGAATGCGAAGTTTGATAGTGAAATAGCAGCACAAGGTAAAGCAGCCGCTGTTAGCAAAGGTAATAAAATTCCGGGAGTTGCTCAAAACCAGTTTTATTTAGGATTTCAATGGCAACCTAAGCAAGGATGGCAGGGGGGTATGGATATCCGCTATATGGATAAAATATATGTTAATGACAGTAACAGTGATTATGCACCTGCTTATGCTCTTGCTTCAGCGAATATCGGCTATGAATGGGTTCATCGTGGCTGGATGGTAAGCAGCTATGCACGTATAGATAATATATTTAATCGCCATTATGCTGGATCTGTGATTGTCAATGATAGTAATGAGCGATATTTTGAACCATCACCTAAACGTACATTCAGTACCGGAATTAATATTCGTAAAATGTTCTGATTGAAAAAAAGCACTGATATTTCAGTGCTTTTTAATATTTAAATATAATTGCTAGTTAAATATGTGCAAGTGAGAATTAATCCTGTTGTATACCGGCAATCAGCCAATCCTGCTGACTACCCATAGGTTTAACAAAATGCCATACTTCACTGAATGGTTGCTGTGCACTACCCAGCTCTTCACTCACTAAACCACTAAAACGTACACTGGCAATATACTGACCATTTTCCTGAGTGCTGTCTACCAGTTCGGCATTAAGATTACTGAATTCAGCAGTTTCATGATTATTTATAATATCATTACGGATAGCTGCGAACATATCTGAAGTAAAGTAACGGCGGATTTCTTCCAGATTTGAGGCATTGTTCATTGACTGAACATGATTAAAACGTTGGCGTGCGAAACGCAGAAATGCGTCTGGATTACTTCCGTCTGCCATGCCAGATAAATTGTTTGTCATTAAATTATTATTGCTTCCAATATTTTGTCCGAAAATATTGGTACTACTACTGTTGCTATTATTGTTTAATGAAGTGAAATTATTAGGCTTGGTATTTCCGGCATAAGGTATATTTGACTGATTATTCCTTTTAGCGGCAAAACGACGGTAAAGATAAACACCACCAAATACAATAATAAGTAACCATAACCAGCTAAAGCCACTTTTAGGTTCCGGTTGTGATTGTTGCTGTACCTGTGGCTGATCAGAATTGGTAGATTGAGTAGCGGCTGCATTATTACTATCAGTAGCATTCTCACTATAATTACCATCAGCATTTGTCACAGGTGCATTGGTTTGTTGCTGGTTATGATTAGCCATTGCATGACCTGCAAGTGCCCCAATAGCGGCACCAGCTACACCTGCACCAATTACCCGACCGGTATTGCTACCGCGCGGCTGTGTCTGACCAGAATAATTGTTCTGATTATCAGAGCGATAATCATTACGTCCGGAGTTAGAGTAAGAACGTGACATACCTGCATTATTGCCACCGCCAAGTCGGCTGGAAGAAGAGTTTGCATAGTTGCCGCGATTGGATTGGTAGGATGAGCCAGAATAAGAGCTGGAGTAACTTGAGCGGGACATTCCACGGTTACCGCCACCGCCAACTCTTTTGGCTTCAGCCAGTGGACTCAGTGTCAGGCTGAGAATAACTGCAGAAGCAATATAACGTAATTTTCTATTTTCCATCACTTGGATACTTTCTTATCTATAATATTAAAACTAACTTTACCGTACATAGCGCTGAAAAATAAGATTTCAAGCAAAGAAATAGTTATTATTTAATCTCTTTTACGGTTTTATGGTTGCTTTTGCAAATAAAAGACAGCATTGTAGCGCATGAAAGAATGATAGTCATATTGGGTTATCAAAATATTTATCATTAAATCATAGTATGAGTTCAGAAGAAGATTAATAAAATAGTGATAATTTATCAGAACTAATATTTTGTTTGTATTTATCAAAATACAAAATAGCTTCTTCTATCGGTAGAAATGACTGATAAAAATTGCAGATAAAAAGAACCCTCTGTGCCAAGGGGAGAAGCAGCAGAGGGCCAAAATAATGTTTCGACAAGAGAATACTGAAAAACCATTTTAAATCTTTAATTTATACGCTTGTAGCTGCGTATGAACATCATCTTAATGACTTAGACTGTTTTTTGCAGCGAAAGTTCTTGTAGTTTTGTTATATTTTGTAATTTTTCTTCTTTTGAAATCCCGGCAGGGTAATGTTGTAATGATAAGCGAGTAAACGGCTGAGTACACCACCAATAAACAGCAAATTAATACTTAATGGTGTAACCATTTTCCAGTGATCCAGCAGGCACAGAAGTAAGCCAAGTAAAATAGCAATGGTACCGTAAATATCACTACGTAAAATAATGGGTACTTCGTTTACCAGTATGTCGCGCAGTATCCCACCGCCTACAGCTGTTACAAATGCCAGTGTAATTACACCAAACCAGTTTAATTCAAGATCCAGACCAACTTGTGCACCTGTCAGACTGAATGCTGCCAGCCCAAGAGCATCAGCAACAACAAACCATACCGCAAGTACACGATGACGATGATATTGTAAATGGCACACCCATGAAATTAATAATGTAATAAAAATAGTCCACAATGCTGTATTACTTTTAAAAATCATAGGAATATGACCGACCAATGCATCACGCATCATGCCGCCGCCTACCGCAGTAAGTAAAGCTACAATGACCACCCCGAGAATATCAAGTCTTTTGCGAAAACCAACCAGATAACCTGATACGGCAAAAGCGACTGTTCCGATAATATTGATTAGTTGGAAAATAATATCTGTATTAAGCATGTTACATTAAGCCGGACTCAGGTTGAAAAAAACGCCATTCGCCAGCAGGTAAATCTTCAGTCTGCCATAGTCCGAAAGCACTGCGATGCAAGGCAGTAACACGATTGCCGGCTGCAGCTATCATCCGTTTTACCTGGTGGTATTTACCTGAAGTAATGGTAAGCTGTAAGGTATGCGGATCAATTAACTCAGCGGCCTGTGCAGTTACCGTTTCGTTATCATCGTGTAACAAGACCCCGTTTTTTAAAATAATACATAGTTTTTCGTCTGCAGCATGCTTCAAACTAACACGATAAATTTTTGGAAGTTTATGTTTTGGTGACGTGCAACGGTGATTAAACTGACCATCGTTAGTCAGGATTAATACGCCGGTTGTATCTGCATCTAACCTGCCTACAGCCTGCATGTCCAGATGACGCAATGGCTCTGGTAATAAACTAAAAACACTCGGATAAAATTGTGGTTTATGCGAAGTTTCATAATCAGCGGGTTTATTGAGCAGAATATAAAAATAAGGAAGAGGTACTGGAATCAGACTCACGTCATCAATATATAAACTGCTTACCGCTTTCGGGTCGATATCCATTTGAGCATGATTGCAGAGCGTATCATTAATTCGTACAGCATCGTCGTCAATTAATGCCTGACATTGCTTGCGACTGCCCAAACCTTGTGCTTGCAGGTATTTCAATAATTGCATAACTAAATAAACCTTAATGGCCGGCTATTCCGATAAGTTAAAAAAACAATAAAGTATCCAGTAAAAAAACCGGAATAAGCAGAGTAACAGACCAACTCATGTAGCCAAAAAAGCTTGGCATAGTAATTCGATGTTGCTCGGCAATAGATTTAACCATGAGATTAGGAGCATTACCAATATAACTGAGCGCCCCCATGAATACTGAACCCATAGAAACCGCCATTAATGTAGAAGGTAAATGTTGCATAAGTAAAGCAGCATCACCTCCAGCAAGATTGAAAAACACCAGATAGGTAGGCGCATTATCCAGGAAGCCAGACAATAAACCACTTAGCCAGAAATAGAGAGTGTTTACTGGTTCTCCATTTTGCTCAATTAAATTTATCAGTATTCCGAAACTTCCTGCCTTTCCGAGTTGTAATATAGCCATTACAGGAGCAATAGTTATGAAAATTCCGATAAATAATTTACCTACTTCAACCATAGGTGCCCAGTTAAAGTCATTTTGTCTGCGTAATTGTGCTGGTGTTAATTTTAGTGAACACAAAGTAATGATAAGCAGTAAACCATCACGTATCCATGCAACTAAATTGGTTTCGATTCCGTAAATATTCCATACCGGTAAATTTTTACATAATCCGGAAACCAATATTACTCCAGTAACTGCAAATAATAACAATAAGTTGGCTTTACCCTGAATAGACCATGAAGAAATACTGTTCTGAACTTTATCATTGGTAATAATTTCACGTTGCCATAAATAGTAATCAATACAAAAGAAAATAAATAGTAAAATCAGAGTATTGATAATTACGGGTAAAAGCATGTGAACGAATGTCCACTGAAAACCAACACCTTTCAGAAAACCCAGAAATAATGGCGGGTCCCCAAGCGGGGTTAATCCGCCACCGATGTTGGCCACTAGAAAAATAAAAAATACCACAAGATGAGTTCGATGGCGTCGCTGAGCATTGGCCCGCAATAAAGGGCGGATAAATAGCATGGCAGCACCAGTTGTACCCATGATTCCGGCCAGAAGTGTACCTGCTGCCAGAATCAGTACATTGAGTTTTACACTGCCATTACCATTATGCTGAATAAGAATACCACCGGAAAGTGTATATAAAGCCAGTAGTAAAAGCATAAATGGAATATATTCCTGTAACAATGCATGTATGGTAATAGATAAACCAGCTGAAACATTATAGTAGCAGCTCAGAGGTATCAGAAATGCAGCACACCATACACCGATAATTTTTCCACTATGACTATGCCATGTTTTAGGTATCAATATCGGACACAAAGCTATAGACAAAAGCAAACCGATAAAAGGAAAGCACCACCATAAACTCAATTCATGGGCAGGTAAGCCGGCAGCCAGTACAGGAAATGGTAATAAACTAACGATAAATAAAAATATTAATTGCAGTATTCGATTGCCTTGCTTTAATAAAGAAAAGGCAAACTGTACAACAGAAGGGTTAACTGGCGTCATTCTTGATAGTTTACTATTTAAGCAAATAGAGATTTTAACAATAATTTCGTATGGTGTTAAAAAGTAAACTCGATAAAAAGTGAGCTATTAATAAAAGATTTAGCATGATAGTTCAGAGGAAAGATTCGAATTTTACAATTTGATATGAAGTTTAAGATTAATTTATTTTGATTTTTGCAACGGGTATTCGATTGCTAATTTTGTCCAGCTTTCCATTCCCATTTCACGTAACAATGCTTTGTTACGTTCATATATGGTTGCAGCATCAGGAAATGCCGCAATCGCTTGATCAATACTACTTTCACGTATCAAGTGTAAAATAGGATAGGGACTGCGATTAGTATAGTTACTGATATCATCCTTAGGTTCATCAGCAAACTGAAATTCAGGATGAAAAGGGGCTATTTGTATGATGCCATTTGCTCCAATCTCCTGAAGTACATCTTCTGCTAAAGTTACAGCATCCAGAAACGTCTCAAAATCTGTAAATAATGAAGGTTCGACAATTAAAGTGGTTTCTGTTTCGTGTGCCGGCGTTTGTAACAACAACTGAATTTCCTGCTCTATGAATTCCAGAAATGCATCAACATGTCTGGCATGGCTTATGCTAAACCGCAATCTTTTTAAATTGTAAGGTTTTCTGGCAAAAGGGCAAAGATTAAGTCCGATTACTGCCTGTTCCAGCCAGTGGCGGCAAATAGCAATAATTTCTTCATCCTGATTATAAATGACAGACATATGTATTTATCTATGTAGATAACAGACGCTCAAGCGTAGCATGAATTCTTAAACAATTAAAACATTCTTTACTATTAGTTTATTAAAACTAATTTTGAGTTTTTTAGCCTACATTTAAATGTTCCAGCGGTAACGAAGTAGTTGTTTTAATCTCTTTCAGTACAAAGCTGGATTTGGCATCTTCCACTCCCGGAGTTGCCAGTAAAGTTTCCAGTACGAAGTGCGAAAAAGCATTCATATCTGAGAAAAAAGCCTGAAGAATGTAATCAGACTCCCCAGTGAGTGCAAAACAATTAAGCACCTGAGGCCAGCTTTGAACAGCAAGAGTAAACTCATCACGGGACTGTTTACTTTTATTAACTCTAACCCGAATAAATGCCTGCAAACCCAGTTCTACATGATAAGGGTCCAGAAGAGCTGCATAACGGCGAATAATCCCCGATTCTTCAAGCTGCTTTAACCGGCGCAGACATGGCGATGGTGATAAAGCTACTCGCTCGGATAGCTCAACATTAGTAAGACGACCATTATCTTGTAAAACTTGCAGGATTTTCAGGTCGGTTTTATCTAAAAAACTTATTGCCATGATACAAGGATCCTGAGGATTATTGTCGCAGCGATGAAACAGGCGGCGATAATAAATTAAAGTTAAAGTTTATACAATTTATAAGATTGCACTTAATTACACAAATCTATTTTATTTTGACATTAATTTAAAATTAATACTAGTTATTCCAAATGCTTTTTAAATATCTAATCCCCTTATTACTATAAAAAATGTTGATACTATTCTACTTTCTTGAAATATATTATTCAGTTTAAAGTTGTAATATCTGTATATTATTGCTAATTGAAGTTTACACGGATAATAACCATTAAATGCAATAAATAAAATGATATTGTTTAATTTGTTGATTAGTATAAATATTTTTATATAGGTAATATTTATTCATATTTTTGTAAGCGTATAAACTCAATTTATTAACGGTTTATTTTTTAAGAAATTAATAATTAATAATAACTATATAAAGAATAAAGTGATATTATCCAGAAGTTTAAATTACTGCAAATCTGAAAAGCTATAATTACACTGAGAGGTATAATAAATAAAATACATAATATAACAAATTTTAAAATATTTTGTTTAACCATTATTTGAAATAATCAGATTAATTATTATATGTTATTCAGATAATTCTAATAAATAGTTTGCATTATAATGAGTAAACCACTTACACCTTCAATCACTCCAAAACTGAATCTGGCCTTAATTATAACAGTGCTGATTACCGGTGCTCTGGCTTTTATTCAGGTTTACGCTATTCAGTCAGTGTTACCTGTATTGATGCAGGAGTTCCATGCCAGTGCTGCTGCAATAGGTTCAACTGTAGGAGCGACAATTTTGGCTGTCGCATTAACGTCTCCGTTTTTAGGAATGATTTCAGATGCTTTCGGACGCAAAGCTTTTATTGTAGGTTCGGTTTTTTTTATTGCTATTCCTACTTTAGCATTGTCTTTTGTGCACAGTATCAATTGGCTATGGTGGTTGCGCTTTGCTCAGGGTGTTGCAGTACCCGGCATAACTGTCGTTTTACTGGCTTATTTAGGTGAAGAATTTTCTGGTAATACACGTATCAAACTGATGAGCTTTTATGTTTCTGGTACGGTATTGGGTGGTTTCCTTGGCCGGTTTCTGATGGGATACCTCACAGACTTTATGGGCTGGCGTCATGCTTTCTTAATAATGGGTATTATCAGTATATCTGGAGCGGTTCTGGTATGGAAAAATCTTCCTGCATCGCAAAAATTCGAGGCTAAACCACAGATTTCAACAGCATTAATAACCTTATGGCATCATTTACATAACCGGTATATTCTTGCAGCTTGTGCATTGGGTTTTTGTGTTCTGTTTTCTCTGGTTGGTTGTTTTACCTATATCAATTTGTATCTTGATCAGCCGCCATATAATCTAAGCAGTTCACAATTAGCTAATATTTTTGCCGTATATCTGATTGGTATGATTATTACTCCATTATCAGCTCGGTTAATTGTCAAATTTGGTACCAATCTAACTGTATTAATAGCTATGAGTTTATCCATTTTTGGTGTGCTGATAACCCTGATGCATCCGTTATGGGTTATTGTACTGGCACTGGCTATTATGAGTAGCGGTATTTTTATTACTCAATCGTCTACTATTACCTATATCTCTGCCAATGTAACAGAAGGCCGTTCACTGGCTTCCGGTCTGTATTACATGTGCTATTATGCAGGCGGTTTTGCCGGCTCATTATTATGTGGTCATGCCTTTGAGAGTGGAGGGTGGTTTATGACTGCTGTTGTATTAATTAGTGTACAGTTGCTGGCAATGCTGATTGGTGGTGTATTGATGCGAAAAAAAGCATAAACAGAAACATTGAAACCATATAAAGCACCATTTTTATAATGGTGTTTTATTTTGTATATTTTTCGATTTAGTAATTGTATCTGTCGAAATAAATTTTATCAATTTATAAACTATTAAGTAAAAGAGTAATATTTATTTCATTATCAGGCTGAAGAAGTTGGAGTAGAACTTTAGTGCTTGAAAAAAGAATTACATATTAGCTTAGCAAGAATTTTATTTAATCTGACTGGTAAATAAGATTTATGTTTCTATATGGATAAATTACGTTAGAATTTGACTGTCTTGATTAAGAGTACTGCTTATGCAGCCATTATCACATTATCCGTTTATTATTATCGGTGCAGGCCCTGTTGGCATGCTTACTGCTTTGTTGTTAAAACAGCAGAATCAATCGGTTTTATTACTGGAGGCCAGAGCTGCTGACAGTAATCTGAATGATCAGCGTACTCTTGCTTTGTCATATCATAGTATCCAGACTTTCCGGCAGGCCGGAGTATATCTGCCTGATGAAATGTTGACTTTTATCCGGCAGGTACATGTTTCACGGCAGCATCATTTTGGTCGTGTACTAATGTCAGCACACGATATAGGATTACCTTATCTTGGAGCGACGATTGATTATGTCAGATTATTACAGGCTTGTGAAACAGCATTACAAAAAAACAATATATCTGTGCAATGGCAAACAACTGTTGAACAGGTACAAAGTACAACTCATTGGGCTTCAGCACAGTGTTTTTATCAGCAACGAAGGCATAACTTAACTGCACAATGGCTGATTCTGGCAGAAGGAGGTGAACTGGCTGCCGGTTTGCCGAATATAAAAGTACACACCCATGATTACCGGCAGCTGGCTTTAGTTAATACTCTAAAGTTCGAGGCAGGCAATCATGCTATTGCCTATGAACGTTTTACTGAAAATGGACCGCTTGCTTTATTACCTTATAGAAATGATTTTCGACTGGTCTGGACATGTACTCATGAAGAAGCATTGCAACGAGAGCTGTGGAATGTGGCTGAATTTAATCAGCAGTTACAGTCTGTAATGGGAGATCGCTTAGGTCATTTAGAGCAAATGGGAACGCCGGCAACTTTTCCATTGAAATTACGTCAGCTTAACCAGGTGTATAGTCGGAGAGTAATTTGCATCGGAAATGCCGCTCAAACCATGCATCCAGTTGCTGCACAAGGATTGAATCTCGGTGTTCGTGATGCCGAAATGTTAAGTGCAACATTTGGTAAGACAGATAAGATTTCTCTTAATGATAGTTCTTTAGCCGGAAAATATGCACGAATACGTGCTTATGATGCTCGTGCAGTTGTAGGCTTTACGCATATTCTGGTACAACTGTTTGATCATGCTCACAGCGGGCTGGCATATGGACAAAGTATGGGTATGAGTATTTTGGGATCAGTGCCTGTTTTGAAGCATAAGTTTACCAGGCAGCTGGTTTTTGGAGTAACTCCGCATCCCGATATCTAGAATAAATACTATTGTTTAAACGATATGGAAAGCAAAATGTGCATAAATACACAATATGATTTTGATGTCATTATTCTAGGGGGAGGGTTGGTTGGTGCAACTTTAGCTTTAGCTTTACATCGGCAAGGTAAAAAGATTCTTATCATTGAAAAAAAGCCACCTCAAACAGATTTGCTCAGTCTCTCTCAGTCTTGGGATGCCCGTATTTATGCCATTAGTCCGACTAATCAGCAATTTTTAAATAGTTTAGGTGTTTGGCCGGAAGAAAGAGTACAAAAAGTAAGCCATATGGAAGTTTATGGTGATGGTAATGGATGCATTAGTTTTGACGCCTCCAGTATAAATGTACCTTGTTTAAATTCAATGGTTGAAAACCGCTATTTGCTGGCAAAATTGTGGCTAGCATTGGAGGAAGAGGGGGTAGCAATAGTCAGTAATTGTCCTCAATCTGTGATTACCGATGTATGGTCGGCAAAGATAACTCTGGAAAATGGTCAAACTTATTGCAGTCAGCTAGTGGTTGGTGCAGATGGAGCTAATTCTTGGTTGCGTGAACAGGTTGGCATTGAAGTAAACGCTTCTCCATATCAGCAACAAGGTATTGTTGCTAATTTCAACACGGAAAAACCACATAATGGATGTGCTTATCAGTGGTTTCGTGGTAGTGATATTCTTGCTTATTTGCCTTTGCCGCAGCAGCAGATTTCTATCGTATGGTCGATATCTGACCCAGAAAGTCT
Source organism: Snodgrassella sp. W6238H11 (assembly GCF_016100525.1). NCBI lineage: Bacteria > Pseudomonadati > Pseudomonadota > Betaproteobacteria > Neisseriales > Neisseriaceae > Snodgrassella > Snodgrassella sp. W6238H11. The sequence continues at coordinate 477,151 of NZ_JACFSH010000002.1, forward strand.
GACGAAACTGGATAAAGAAAGTTTTGCACGGGAAGTTGCTTTGGCAGGTAATCAAAAGTTAGGTGAACTAACACTAACCACTCCTGTGGTCAACTTTGACCTGATAATGCGACAGCCTAAAAAAATTGTCAGCCAAAGAATTGCTCTGATTGGGGATGCAGCTCATACTATTCATCCATTGGCCGGACAAGGCGTAAATCTGGGTTTTGTAGATGTGCAATGTCTCAGTAACTTACTGACAAATGCCAGTGATTCGGGTATATGGTCTATTCTCAGGCAGTATCAGCGATCAAGATTATTAGCAGTAAGGCTGATGCAATATAGTTGTGATGGTTTATTCAAATTATTTGCCAATGACTATTTTCCTGCCATTGGCTGGGTTCGTAATAAAGGATTGAATCTGGTGAATTATTCAGGCTTAATTAAAAAAAGAATGATTCGGGAAGCAATGGGTTTATGATTTAATAATAAAGATTTGTTGCTAAAGATAGAGTAATAATGACTGGATTAAGCAATAATGAAATTATTTTTATATTCTCAATTTATATTTCAATTTATAGCTCATCATAATTGAGAATATAGATTTGTATGAAAAATTTTGCTTTATACGATAGTAGTATTGAATAAAACATTTATCTAACATTGGAATTTCGCTAATTTCATTGTTACCAATATAAATTTGCTGGCTTTTTATCTCTGTAGTTCTTTATCAGTTTTGCTATTGGCTGCGCATGCCTAAGGTATTAGCTACTTCGAATTCAGTGCCTGTTTTAAAGTTCTATACGCTTCACCCAGCTTTAAATTCATGTTTTTTAAAATGCATGGTTATTAAAAATACTAAGTATAGTTTGATTACTGCTTTTCTAAATTTTATAAAATATGTTAGAGCATGTTCTTTATGTATAGGAATATATGTAAGAGGTAGAAAATCATCAATAGAATTTCAGGTATCAATTTGATGTTTTATATGTCACAGAGCAGTTGAAAAAGCAAAATATACAAGTGTGTATTTCTTGAAATATAAATGTAAAGAATCCAGATACATCTAAGTGTATCTGGATTCAATAAATGGTGCCCGGAGCCGGAATCGAACCGGCACGGCCGTTTTAAGAGCCGACGGATTTTAAGTCCGTTGTGTCTACCAATTTCACCACCCGGGCGGGTAGTTTTTAATGCACTTTTGTGCATATTTGTGTGCTGTATGGAGGCGGGGGCACGGATTTAAACCGGCCTGCACAGCTTTGCACACTGTGGCATAGTCACTCTGCCACCCCGCCATAAACTTTAATATAATCTGGAGGCGGGAGTCGGAATCGAACCGGCGTACACGGATTTGCAGTCCGCTGCATGACCACTCTGCCATCCCGCCTTATATATTACTCAATCGGGTAGAGCAACTATTATAAAACTGGAGCGGGAAACGAGTCTCGAACTCGCGACCTCAACCTTGGCAAGGTTGCGCTCTACCAACTGAGCTATTCCCGCAAATTCACTTTATACATGTGAACATGTTTTTGGAGCGGGAAACGAGTCTCGAACTCGCGACCTCAACCTTGGCAAGGTTGCGCTCTACCAACTGAGCTATTCCCGCGTTGTTCATTCGTACTGAATGAAGAAGCAACATTATATCGATGAAAAAAAATGTGTCAAGATTATTAATACATCTGATGAAGTATTTTTTGCTTTCACTATGATTTTTTAGGATTTAAATTCTTTCGTTGCCATCTTTAAATAATACAGCATTGACCAGATAGTAAGGATACAGGCTATAAGCATAAGAATATTTCCAAATATCCATAACAAATTGGGTTCTGCTAATGGTGGGGAAGTGAGTAGTAAAAGAAAAATAGCTGCCATTTGTGCCGCGGTTTTAAATTTTCCCAATTTGGCTACGGCAACACTATTTCGTTTGCCAAGCTGAGCCATCCATTCCCGTAAAGCAGAAATGGTAATTTCACGACCGATGATAATCATGGCAAATATGGCATAGGTGCGGCCGGTTGCTACAAGTAATATCAGAGCAACAGCTACCATTAGTTTATCCGCAACCGGGTCAAGAAAAGCACCAAAATTAGATGTTTGTTTCCAACGACGTGCCAGATAACCATCAAACCAGTCAGTTATTGCAGCTACGGCAAAAAAGCCTGCTGCAAGCCAGTTAATGATCTGGCGATCACTAATCCAGTCTGCTGGCAAATAAAATAATAAAGTAAATATTGGAATGATAAGGATACGCAACCAAGTGAGCAATATCGGAAAATTCCATGGCATAACGGGGTGTCCCTGACAAGTTATGATTTGGTTGCTTATATGATACCGCTTTGAGCGCTTTAAGGTGATTTTTTATTATTGATTAATGAATGTATCTCGGGATAAATTGTTGTGATAATTTTATATTTTTATTTAAATATTTAATTATTAGTTATGTTTTGATAGTAATTTATACTATTGGAAACTACAGCATCGGACAGCAAAGATAGTTTATATATCCTGTCCGATGCTGAGGAAGTTATTTCACCATGTCTTTATAGGCAGCATAGCCGGCTGCATCCATCTCTTCATAGGGAATGAATCGTAAACTTGCTCCGTTGATGCAATAACGTAATCCACCGCGATCTTGCGGACCATCTTTAAATACATGTCCTAAATGTGAGTCTGCATGCTGACTACGCACTTCAGTTCGTTGCATACCATGACTGTTATCTTCATGTTTACTCACTGCTTCGGATTGTATTGGCTGACTGAATGCCGGCCAGCCGCAACCGGAATTGAATTTATCCCGTGAGCTGAAAAGTGGCTCTCCACTGACAATATCTACATAAATCCCAGGGACAAACAGTTCATCATACGGATGACTATACGGACGCTCAGTGCCTGCATTCTGAGTAATTTGATAAGCTTCTTCACTTAGTTGCTGGTGTAAAGTGGCTGCATCAGGTTTGTGGAAAGCATTTGCATCATATAATGTTGTGGAAGTCTGAGATGGTGGCAATTCAGGCAGAGGCTCCCGGGCTTTTCGTAAATCAATATGACAGTAGCCTTGTGGATTTTTGTCCAGATAATCCTGATGATATTCTTCAGCGGGGAAAAATTGTTGTAAAGGCAAGTTTTCTACTACGATAGGTGCAGTATAACGTCCTTGTTCAGCTTTAATCATTGCCTGAATAACATCATGGTCAGCCGGATCTGTATAGTAAATACCGCTGCGGTACTGGGTGCCTGTATCGTGTGCCTGACGATTTAGGGTAGTAGGGTCTACAATCCGGAAAAAATGCCGCAGGATATCGGTTAAAGAGATGATATCTGCATCATATTTAACCTTTATCGTTTCAGCATGGCCTGTGTCCTGATTGCATACTTCTTCATAGCTTGGATTATCAGTATGACCGTTGGCATATCCGGCCTCGGTTTCAATCACGCCATTTAAACGCTTAAAATAGCCTTCCATACCCCAGAAGCAGCCGCCAGCTAGATAAATAGTTTTTAGATTCATGATGTTATTCCATATATTTGTGTGGTTTATTTGTACATGCTAACACCAGCATGTGTTGAATAAAAGATGTTGTTTTGCTTAAATATGTTTAGGTGATATAAAATCTCTGCCTTATTTTGATAAATTGATGCATCGTCATATTGGTTATAGATCATATGAGTATTATTACTTATTTACGTCCTGCGAGACCGGAAGACTGCGAAGATATTTATAATGCTCATCGCTATGCTGTTCAGTATACCTGTGCACGTAAATATGATGAAACAGTATTGAAAGCATGGTTGTCATTATTAAATATACAAAGCTATTTGCATACGCTGGCAGATGCTAATAAAGCCTTATGGGTGGTTGATTATAAAGGTCATATACAAGGCTTTTTTCAGATGGATTTAGTAGAAGCTCAACTGGATGCTTTATATATCCATCCTTTCGTACATAATCAGGGTTTGGGAACTGCTTTGTTGCAGCGTGCTGAAGATGTTGCCAGTCGTGCAGGGCTGGGTATGCTGAAGCTCTATGCATCGCTTAATTCAGTAAAATTTTATGAAATTAATGGCTATACTTCATTAGGGGAATGTGCATTGCCCCTCAATCTTGACGTTACCGTTAACTGTTTGCTGATGCGCAAATATTTAATTGAGTGATTTGCTATAAACAAATTTGTCCAAATTTAATATTTAATACAGAAAATGAAAATTTAAAATTAATGGTTTGAATAATTATTAAATTTATTTTTATTAATTGTATGTTTAACTAAATTGTTGATAGTAAATTTCTATTTCTCTTTTTTAAGAGTATTGGATTATCTAATAATTATAATGTGCCTATTTTTTAATCAATGAAAAATAATTAATATAAATCAATATTATATTGTACTTATCCCCATATTTTACCTAAAGTTTTGCGCTGAATTTTGTGTACAGGTGGATAAGTTATCTATGATTGATTAAATCATTTGAATTTACAGAACAAAGAAGCTTGCCAGCAGTGGTACTGCCTGCCACAATAGCTATTCAATTTAATATTTATTTTGTATTTATATGAAATGTCCTTTTTGCCAGCATAATAATACACAGGTAATTGATACACGTCTGAGCGAGGGTAATAATAGTATTCGCCGACGTCGTCGCTGTCTGGCTTGTGATTGTCGGTTTAGTACGTTCGAAGTAGTTGAAATGCGGATGCCATTGATTATCAAACGTACCGGAGAAAAAGTTTTGTTTGATCCGGCTAAGTTGTATACCAGTATCAGCAGGGCATTGCATAAACGGCCAATGGATCGGGAAAGTATTGAAAATGCAGTGGCAGAAATAGAAACTAATCTTTATCACATGGGGGTTAAAGAAGTTCCCAGTCAGATGATTGGAGATATGGTCTTGAGTTTACTGGCTAAGCTGGATGAAGTTGCTTATGTGCGCTTTGCTTCTGTATATAAAAGTTTTCACGATGTTTCTGAGTTTACTCAATTAATTGCTACTTTAAAAAATACGAATTAGTCATATCAGCCCTTGAGAAGAGTGTTGTTTTGTTCGCTGCATTCGGCGCTAATTCTTGTTATACTTTGTAACTATTATGCCTTGTCATGAAAGCTTAAATATATCATGTTGAAATCTCGTATAGGGTTGTGTGCAATACTTTTTTTATTGGGCTTATCTGCTTGCACGAAACAGGATACTTCTGTAACTATGGATGCAAGCGATACTCAGACTGCCAGTAGTAGTGCTGCATCTGCTGAAGAGCCTGCAGCTTCTGCTACTCAAACTCTGACCAGTAAAGACAGTAAACTCAGTATAGTAGTAGACGGAGATTTTGCTGATGTACTGGATAGTGCAACAGACTGGGTAGATCCGGCTCAATTAAATAATCTTACTTTATTACAGCATGATGACAGTAGTAATATCACTTTGGCAGTAAATAACTTAGGTTCATTAAAAATTAAACCAGATGAATATTTTAAAAATCTGGCTGACAGTCTCGAGCATAATAGTAGCATCAGTAATATCAAAGTAGGTGTCGCTACTGTAAACCGTATGAATTATCGTTTCAGTCATCAGCAAAATGGTACGTTGCTAAATGAAAGCTGTGTTGCACTGACTGTGGATAATAATCTTTATTCAGTATGCGCCAGCAGTGAGAGTGCCGACTATAATGCACTTGCTGGTACTTTAAAAACCATAAATGTACAGAATAATTAAAAAATGAGCTTTTCTGAGCTTGATGCGAAGTTTATGCAAACCGCCCTTGAGCTAGCCTGGCAAGGGCGGTTTTCTACCAGTCCTAACCCGAGAGTAGGCTGTGTTATTACTCATGGCGAACAAATTGTGGGTCAGGGATTTCATGTCTGTGCAGGACAGCCTCATGCAGAAATACACGCATTACATCAGGCAGGATATCTGGCAAAGGCTGCTACTACCTATGTAACCTTGGAACCGTGCAGTCATACAGGTCGGACAGGACCATGTGCTCAGGCATTGATTGATGCTCATATTAAGCGTGTTGTTGTTGCTATGAGCGATCCAAATCCATTGGTAAAAGGTAATGGATTAGACATGCTGCAAAAGGCAGGTATACAAGTCGACAGAGGTTTGTTTGCACAACAGGCGCGTGAACTGAATTCTGGTTTTTTATCCAGACAGGAAAGAAATAAACCTTATATCAGATTGAAGATAGCAGCTAGTCTGGATAGTAAGACAGCTCTAAGTAATGGTTTAAGCCAGTGGATTACTGGAGAGGCAGCGCGTGATGATGTGCAGACATTACGTGCTGAAAGTTGTGCTATATTAACTGGTGTTAATACTATACTGGCAGATGATCCTCTGTTAAATGTACGTCGTTTTTCGACATTAAGACAACCGTTGCGTATTATTCTGGATAGCCGCTTACGTCTTACACCTGAATATCAAGTAATTCAGGACACTAAAAGTCCTACACTGATCATTACTACTGTCACAGATAGCGCTAAAAAAGCCATTTTTGCATCTTATCCGCATGTTTCTATTCTTACAGTACCTGCAAATTTGCGAGGGCAGATTGATTTACAAAAACTTTGGGCAATTCTGGCTAAACGTGATATTGGTTCGATATTGGTGGAGGCAGGTTCTATATTGAATTCAGCATTGCTGACAGCTGATGCAGTTGATGAAATCATTTACTATCAGGCTCCCAAAATACTCGGAGCTAATGCGCGCAATGCTATTGAAATATCGGAAAATCCAAATGCTTTAACAGAGCAGAAATGGCAGACTGTTGATGTAAAAGTTTTAGGTCAGGACTGTCGCTGGTTATTGCGTCATCGTGAAAGTGCCGAATGGTTAGTAGGTAAAGCTGCTTCAGATGCATAGTTAGCTGCATATCAAATCAATTCTTCTGAGTAAAAATGTTTAGTGCTGAAAATAAACTTTCAATATGTAACAATAAGCTTATTTTATGTAAGCATAATTTTTAAACGTGATTTAACATTATCGTTGTAAATATATTCATTTTTCTATTGGCAATTTAAAATAAAAGGTTTCGCCATGCGTATTTTATTAACAGGTTCAAAAGGTCAGGTAGGTAGTTGTTTAAGAGACAGATTACCGGAAAGCTGGGAGCTGATTGCCAGTGATTCTCAGACTCTGAATATTACTGATGCACATAATGTGCTTAATATGGTGAAAACTTTTGAACCGGATGTGATTATTAATGCGGCAGGGTATACCAAAGTTGATGCTGCGGAAGCAGATATAGACAAAGCTTTTGCTGTAAATGCAACAGGAACACTGAATCTGGCTCAGGCTGCGCATTCCATTGGTGCACGTCTGATTCATATATCGACTGAGCAGGTATTTGATGGTCATCATCATGTCATTCTCACGGAAAATATGGCACCTAACCCTTTGAATGTATATGGGCATAGTAAACTGGCGGGTGAACTGTTGGCTTTAAATGCTCATGTAGATGCTGTGGTTATTCGTACTTCATGGGTTTATAGTGAATACGGACATAATTTTGTGAAAATTATGTTACAAAAAGGATTGGAAACACCCAATATGCGGGTTGTTGATGATCAGATTGGTTGTCCTACCTATGCCGGAGACCTGGCTGAAGCCATTATACGTCTTGCAGCATTACCTCATTCTCCGCGCGGTTTATTACATTTTGCAGGAAGTCAGCAGATGAGTTGGGCAGAATTTGCTCAGCGTATATTTACTGAAGCGGCAAAAATTGACGAAAGGTATAATCAGGTTAAGGTAGAACGTATTGCCACAGCTGATTACCAGTCAGCAGCCAGAAGACCTGAGTTTGGTATTCTGGATAGTCGTACCTTGCAAAATATGCTTCCGCAACCGGTTACTGATACACCTTTAGCACATATTGTTGAAAAATTGATGAGATAAAAATCATAAAAGAAAGCGGGTTAACTGATAACCCGCTTTTTTGATAACTGCTAGATTTAGTTTTGCGTACGCATATCGAAATGCTCAACTTTAAATCCGGCGCTCCGATAAGTGCGAAAACGTTGACGTGCAGCAGCAATTTCATCCAGATCATTACTTACCAGTTCTAATACACGTTCTGGTTTCCGGGGGGCATTACACCAGTATGCATCTGCAAGATTAATAACAACATAATCTTTTTCTATTACTGGTAAATCTTCACCATAAGCCAGTAATACTGCTTGTAAACCAATTGGTTGAACCTGTTGTGGTGACCAGATTTCATGTGGAATAAAACTTGCAGGTTGAAATGACCATAAAGCATGATCCAGTTGATTAACACGGCTTACATCATCACACCAAATCAAAATATTTGAACCACTTTTAAATACTTTTTGCGTCAGCCGGCATGTAAATGAAACGGGGTCTGTAATGTGAGTATAAAAAGTAGTTGTGGCCATATCTTTTTTCTCAGGATTGCTGAATCAGATACTCAAGCAGAAGCGGAACAGGACGACCTGTCGCACCTTTATTATTGCCGGAATTCCATGCCGTACCGGCAATATCAAGATGTGCCCAGGAGTAAGATTCAGTAAAGTATGAGAGAAAGGCAGCAGCCGTAATCGTTCCCGCAGGACGACCGCCAATATTTTGTAAATCAGCAAAGTTGGATTTTAATTGTTCTTTGTATTCCTCAAATAATGGTAGTTGCCATGTTTTATCATTAATACTGTCTGCTGCCTGTAATAAGTGATCAATTAATTGCTGATTGTTACCTAATACACCTTGTGCAACATGTCCTAAAGCGATGATACAGGCACCAGTAAGGGTAGCAACATCGATTACTGCTTTAGGCTGAAAGCGTTCAGCATAGATAAGTGCATCACATAATATCAGTCTGCCTTCTGCATCAGTGTTTAAAACCTCAATATTTAAACCATTCATAGCCTGAACAATATCGCCTGGTTTAACAGCATTCCCTGAAGGCATATTTTCACAAGTTGGGATTATTGCAACGAGGTTTAATGGTAGATTGAGTTTTACTGCAGCTGCAAAAGTACCAATAACCGAAGCCGCACCACACATATCAAATTTCATTTCATCCATGGCAGCACCTGGTTTAAGAGAAATACCACCAGAATCAAAAGTAATACCTTTGCCAACCAAAACTACCGGTTTATCTTCGTTATTCGAAGCTCCATGATATTGCAATTCAATAAGATAAGCTCCGGCCGTGCTTCCCTGTGCAACAGACAGTAAAGCATTCATACCCATTTCCTGTATTTCGGTTTCGTTTATGATTCTTGCACTGGCACCTAAATCATTGGCAATCTTGGCAGCAGAAGAAGCCAAATAGGCCGGAGTACAGATATTTCCCGGTGCATTGCCTAAATCTTTACAGATATTCATACCATAGATGATAGCTTCGGCCTTGCTAAGGTGGTTATTGATAGGATGAATAGTTTGATAATTGATTTTTTCAAGTAAAACTGGCTTAGAATCTTTTTTGAATTTATCAAAGCAATAGACCGCTTCGCCAACAGCAATTGTAAAAGCCTGTACCCATTTCTGGGCAAGTATTTCCGGTAATTTGCTTAAATCTATATTGAGTGATGATTGCTCTTTGGACCAGCTGGCAGCTTTTGCGGCCAGTTTCTGGATACTGGCATAATCATCTTTATCGATATTTACTACAGCTAAAGCCTGTAAAAATTCATCTTTTACGGTGTGTGTCGCAATAAAATCCTTTTGCTGCTGTTGTAATTGAGTTAACAAAGTATTAGCCAGATGTTGTTCTGGTTTGCTTTCTTTGCAATACACAAATAGTAAAGAACTGTTGTTTTGCGGCTGCAATTGTTCCGCATTTATGCTAAATTCCATATTTTCCTATCCTATTTTATAAGGGCATTATATATATTCTGTACGAATCATGCGTTAAGCAGAACCGGATGCACTTATTGTAACGCAGGCTGCCGCTAAAGTAAGGACAGTCGCAAATGTGTTTAATTATCTTATGATTTATCAACGCCAATTTATTAAAGAATTATCATGGACTGCCGTAGGCATATTCGTGATCTTATTGGTAGTACTGGTAGCTACACAGGCAATCAATCTGCTGGGTCGTGCCGCCAGTGGTCGTGTAGCCATTGATGCAGTGTCTGCGTTAATTGGATTCTGGACAATTGGCCTGACACCTGTACTGCTTATTCTGACAGCTTACATCAGTATTATCACAGTACTTACACGTTATTGGCGTGATAGCGAAATGGTGATCTGGCTATCCAGTGGCTTATCATTAAGAAACTGGATTATTCCTTTAATGAAATTCGCTATTCCGTTTGCAGTTTTGGTGGCAATAGTTTCCATGCTCATTCAGCCTTGGGCAGAGTGGCGCAGCCGTGAATTTGCGGAGATACTAAAACAAAAACAGGAAATGTCATTACTGGAACCCGGGGTATTCAAAGAAATTGGCAAAAGCCATCCGCGAGTTTATTTCATTGAAACATTTGACCCTGATAGCGGTCGTGCCAGTAATCTTTTTGTTCGTGAAAAAGAAAAAAATGGCAAGGAAAGTTCGATTTTTGCGAAAAAGGGCGAATTTAAACAGGATGGAGAGAAACGTATTCTTACTCTTGAAGACGGTTTTCGCTACTATGGAAAGCCCGGACAGGCTGATTATCAAAGAGCTTCTTTTGATAAAATGACAATGATTATCAGTGTTAATACAACCGTTATAGATCCAAAACAGAACCGGCATACAATTCCTACTTCTGCATTATTTGCTAGTAACAAACCCATTTACAAAGCAGAACTAATGTGGCGCTTATCATTACCGATTAGTGTTATTGTACTTGCTTTAATGGCTTTACCATTATCCTATTTTAATCCCCGTACCGGACATACATACAATATTCTGATTGCAATTGCAGTATTTTTAATTTATCAAAATGGCCTGACCTTTCTGCGAGATCTGGTAGAAAATGGTCGTATACCTTTCTGGCTAGGCATATTTCCAATGCATCTGATGATGTTTATGCTGTTTCTATTCTTATTACGCTGGCGTGACTTTCCATCAGCCTCTTTTAAAACAGCGTTTACATCATTACTGGGAGGACGGTCCTGATGCGTTTGCTTAATCGTTATGTCATCAGCCAAATGACTGTTTATACTTTATATGCATTATTGGCACTGGTAAGTTTATACAGTTTTTTTGATATTATGGGTGAAATCAGCCACGTTGGTGACGGACGTTATACTGCCGATAAAATGCTGTATTATGTTCTTATGCTGATTCCGACACATGCTTATGAGCTTATGCCTCTGGCTGTACTGGTTGGTGCTCTGGTTTGCCTTAGTCAAATGGCCAGTAATAGTGAATTTACTGTAATCAGAACATCCGGAATCAGTTTGTCTAACATTATTAGTATGATGCTGCAATTTGGACTATTCTTTGCAGTCATTGCTGCGCTGCTTGGTGAATATGTCGTACCTAGAATAGGTCCTTATGCAGAACAGTATCAATTACATGCACGTCAGAACAGCATTAGTGCTGGAGATAGTGGTATATGGTTAAAACAAGGAAAAGACATTGTAAATGTAGCTGAAATGCTTCCGGATGGCAGCTTAAGAGATATCAATATTTATCGACATGATGAAAATTTTCAACTGACTGAAACTTTACATGCTTTCAGTGCTAAAGTGGATGTTCATTCTACTGAAGGTAAAAAATCTAAATGGCATTTGAATCAGGTAGATCAGTCACTATTGGGAAAAAATCAGATATCTGTAAATCATATTGAAAATCTGGATTGGAAAATGTCTGTTAATCACCAGCTTCTCAATATATTGCTGGTAGCACCAGAACAAATGTCAGCTATAGCACTTTCAACTTATATCAAGCATCTGAAGCATAATCATCAACAGACAACACGCTACGAACTTGCCTGGTGGAGAAAGATTGCCTATCCATTGGCGTGTATGGTTATGGCTTTGGTAGCGCTGGCATTTACGCCTCAACAAAACCGGCATGGGAATATGGGTCTGAAACTATTCTATGGAATATGTTTAGGACTATTATTTCATTTTTCCGGAAGACTGTTTGGATTTACCAGTCAGTTATATGGAGTGCCGACTATAATTGCTGCATTTTTGCCTACAATTCTTTTTCTTTGTCTGGCTGTTTATCTGATTCGAAGACAGGAAAAACGTTAATATCCATTTTTGTATTTAAACTTTATACGCCTGAACCGTAAAATGTTAAGTGATAGTTACTAATTTCAATAAGAAAATTAAATGGATATTGTTTTTATTGTCAGTCTCATTAAACAATTTATTAATTGCTAAGAAAAATATTGATGAATTAATTTCTAAATATTATTCAATAGAATTTTAGCAAATAATTGACGGTAAAAAATTTGGTTATAGTGAGTTTATTTCACATATAAAAATTCTAAGCAAATGAGGAAATTATATTTATATTTACCATTTTGTAAAAAGTTACCATACCTGAAAATAGCTTTTGTGAATTTGAGATTTTTGCTTTATTTATACTCGAAAATAAAAGATTATCGCCTGTAAAGAATTGACTCAACAATTAATAGATAATTTAAATGATTGCGATTTTAATTCAATACATTAAATTTTAGGAAACTCTAAAAATTAAATAATATTTTTTATTTAAATAAAAATTGATTTAACATAAAAATGAAAATTCAAATAAAGTAACAAATTTCTCTTAAGCAGCTATCAATAAATGCCTAATACAATAATTTATGCAATTTTTTTTGTTCTGCGGGTTGAGTCAAAATACCTGCGCTTTGCAGAAGCTGAATATATGTTGTTATATAACCATACTGTGCTTCGGACAATTTTTGCTCAGCATCAGCCTTAGCCTGTAAAGCCTGTAATTCATCCAGATTACTGCGTATACCAACTTTACGACCTAATTGGGTAGCTTCTAATTTTACAGAATTCGCTTTTAATAATTGTTGCTGTGCCTGAATCTGATAAAGATTGCCTAATGTAGTCTGATAAGCCTGATTAACATTAAGTTCAATTTTACGTTCAGTAGCAATTAATAAAAATTTATTTTGTTGCTCTTTTGCAGCTGCTTCTTTAATTTTACTGTGGATTAATCCACCACTAAATAAAGGCATTGAAAGCTGAACTGTAACAATCCCACCTTTACTGCGAGTACCATGATCCAAACCATAAAATTGCTGAATCTGATGATTGTCCTGATAACCGCCATTAATCGTTAACTTCGGCCAGTTTTCTGCTTTAGCTGCGATATAAGCTTGTTTAGCATTTTCTAAAGCCAGCTTTTGCTGTTGCCATTCCGGATTATTTGTTTGTGCTGTGTTTATCCAGTCTGCTTTGCTTGTTTTGCCTAGTAAGTCGCCAAAATCTGTATGTCTTAAACGTTTAATTTTCTTCGGATCAAGGCCGGTGATATTAGCCAGATTATTTTGAGCTACCAGCAGATCGGTCATTGCACTAACTTTTTTTGCACGCGCTGCTTCATACCCAGCCTGAGCTTCGTTTGTATCCAGAATAGTGGCTGCACCTTTATCGAATAGAGCTTTGGATTGTCTGATTTGCATTGCATAGGCTTCTTTTTCTTTTTCAATTGAAACCAGTTTATCTTCAACGAGTAAGACCTGAAAATAAGCCTTAGCAACATTAAATAGTAAATCTTCTTTTACATTCTCCAGTTGCCAGTCAGCCATATTGGCGGTAATTTTACCTTGCTGGTATTGTGCCCATTTAGTTTTATCAAACAGAGCCTGACTTGCCTGAACATTCCAGCCATGAGTCTGGGTTGTACTGGATAGAGAGGGAGGCTGCTTCTGATAGATATAATTGCCATTTATCTGAGGGAGCAGAGCAGCACGTGTCTGTGCCAGTTGTTCTTTTTGAGCATCGCGTTCACTTTGAGCTGCTGAAAAATCTGCAGAATAGTTTATTGCAGCCTGCCAGGCATCAAATAAATCGAATGCCTGTACAGGAGTAGAAATAACACTGTATCCAATACAAATACAGAAAGCTTTCCAAATAGTAAAAGTATATTTTTGCATCAGCGTTCTCGCATACTTTCATCAACTTTAGTTTGCAGCGGGCTTAACAAATAGGTGATAACGCGACGCTTCCCGGTTTTAATTTCTGCAGTTACATTCATACCGGCTGTTAAATTCACTTTTTTACCATCTATCATCAGATAATTTCTATCCAGAACAATAGTAGCGGCAAAAACCAGCCCCAGTTTTTCATCTTCAATTGCATCAAAACTTACATTTTTTACTTTACCGGTCAGGTATCCGTAGCGAGTATAGGGAAATGACTCAATTTTAATAATGGCACTTTGTCCTGCTTTAACAAAACCGATATCTTTATTCGGAACAAGTGCTTCGATTTCCATCTGATCCTGATCCGGCACAATAACCATAATTTGCTGAGCAGCTGTAACGACACCGCCTATAGTATGTGTGGCCAGTTGCTGCACCGTACCGTCGACAGGTGATTTCAATGTCATTAATTGTTTACGCTGTAACGCTTTATCAGTTGCTTCTGTTAGTTGTTGAATTTGTTCATTGGCCTGACGCAATTGATCGAGTGTATCGCGTCTAAGGGTATTAGTCTGTAACTGTCTGTTTTGCTCTGCTTCGCGTATGCTTTCCTGAATTTGACGAAGCTGACTACGCTGGCTGGCTAAGTCATTTTTATTTTGAATAAACTTGCTTTCCTGCTCGTAATAAGCATGTTTGGATACAAAATTTTGTGCCAGTAAGTCCTTATAATCAGCTGTACGACGTTGCTCAATGGCTGTAGTTTGTTCAAGTTTACTTACCTGTGACTGGGTTCCCTGTAACTGTGCCTGATGTTCGCGCAATACAGTCTGCAATTGGGCATCCTGAGTAAACCATGTTTGGAACTGATTTATAGCTAATGATTGTGCTTCCATAATCTGATCAGGAGTCAACTGCCATTTTGTTGCCAGCTCATGATCCAGTACAGGAGGCTGATGTGTATCAACAGCACGAATCACCGCTTCCAGACGTAATTTATTTAAACGTGCGGCCTGCAGGGATTTTTCTGACTGAGCATAATCACTGTCAGAACCAATACCACTTAGCTGAACTAATACTTGTCCGCTTTTTACATGATCGCCATTTTTGACTGCAACTTTATCGACAACAGATGTTTCAAGCGGCTGGATAACTTTACTGCGTCCGCCTGGGGTAGTTTTACCCATTGCTACAGCAACAATATCCAGTTTGCCAATTAATGCCCATAATAGTGCCAGCAGGGCAAACAGAATAATCAGTCTTGCTGTCCATTTAGGTGCGGCAGAAACAGGTGTTTCAGTTAATTCCAGATGTGCCGGTAAAAAAGCACGTTCGTCTTCATCCCGTTTAGGCGGATCCAATTGAAAGCGTACCGCCCAGACATTTTTCCAGACTGTGCTATATCGTTGTAAAAAATCTTTAAAAGCTTGAAAGCGAATGCCCATATCTTATTTTCTTATTTTAAATTTAATGTCAGCTGTTTTGCAGTTGATATAAATAGCGATAGTAACCATTTGGTTTTTCCAGTAACTCCTGATGAGTACCTTGTTCTACTATGCAGCCTTTATCCATGGCTATAATACGATTGGCCATACGGACTGTAGACAGACGATGTGCAATAATCAATACAGTACGTCCTTTGCAGATAGCCTGCATATTTTTCATAATAGCTCGTTCGGATTCATAATCCAGAGCACTGGTTGCTTCATCAAGAATCAAAATACGCGGATTGCCTACCAGAGCCCGGGCAATTGCTACTCGTTGTCTTTGACCTCCTGAAAGGCCAGCGCCCTGTTCTCCAACTATAGTGTCATATCCTTCCGGCAACTCCATGATAAATTCATGTGCGCCGGCCATTTTAGCAGCATACATTACTCTTTCCAGCGGCATGCCCGGATCAGCAAGAGCAATATTGGCACGGATACTCTGATTGAGCAGAACGTTTTCCTGAAGCACCACACCTACCTGACGCCGTAACCATGCCGGGTCAGCCAGTGCCAGATCATTACCATCAACTAAAACCCGCCCCCGCTCCGGTGTATATAAACGCTGTACTAGCTTGGTCAGAGTCGATTTACCTGAACCGGAACGCCCGACAATTCCCAGAATTTCTCCGGGCCGGATATTTAAACTCAGATCCCGTAAAATTTCTGCACCATCAGGCCGGTAGCGAAAAGAAATTTTTTCAAATTCAATTTGTCCTTTAATATTGGGGAGAGCCATGCGCGAAGTTGGATTTTCCGTCGGGGTATTCAGAATATCTCCTAACCGTGATACCGATATTCCCACTTGCTGGAAATCCTGCCATAGTTGTGCCAGCCGGATAACAGGAGCTGCTACTTGTCCTGCAAGCATATTAAATGCGATTAACTGACCTACAGTCAGATCACCCTTAATTACCAGATGCGCACCAAGCCACAACGTGACAACTGTAACCAGTTTTTGAATAAACTGCACACCTTGTTGTCCGATAGTAGCCAGCCGGGCAACACGGAAACCGGAATTGACATAAGCGGCCAGTTGCTGATCCCAGCGTCTGGTCATCTGTGGTTCAACGGCCATTGCTTTAATGGTACCGATAGCAGTGACTGATTCAACCAGAAAAGACTGATTATCGGCATTGCGGGCAAATTTTTCATTCAAACGAGCGCGTAAAATCGGGCTGATAGTTGCAGACCAGATAGCATAGCAGGGCAGTGAGATAACAACTACCAATGTTAGCCAGCCACTATAAAACCACATAACCAGCAAAAATATAAAAGAAAAACATAAGTCCAGAACAGAAGTTAATGCCTGTCCGGTTAGGAAATTCCGGATTTGTTCCAGTTCACGCACCCGTGCAACGGTATCTCCCACTCGGCGATGCTCAAAATAAGCAAGAGGCAGACTTAACAGATGTCTGAACAATCGTGCACCTAATTCAACATCAATACGTGATGTGGTATGAGCAAATACATATGTACGTAATCCGCTAAGCACGACATCAAAAATAATGATCACCAGCAATGCAATAGTAATAACATCAAGTGTAGAAAAACTGCGGTGAACCAGAACTTTATCCATTACCACCTGAAAAAACATAGGTGTAACAAGTGCAAAAAGCTGAATAAAAACGGATACAACCAGTACTTCCAGAAAGATACGCCGGTATTTGATAACAGCCGGAATAAACCATGTGAAATCAAACTTGGCCAGTTGACCAAGTATTGATGCACGGGAAGTAACCAATATAAGCTGTCCGGAATATCGCTGATTAAATTCTTCTTTCGTAAGAATAACCGGTTTACCCTGTTCAAGATCCTGAATTAAATAACGATCACCATCTATTCTGGCCAGAACAAAATGCTGACCGTCATCCCGCCATACAACAGCAGGCAAAGCTACAAGATGCAGACGTTCAACATTATGCTTTACCAGCCTGGCTTTTAATCCCAGTTCTTTGGCTGCCAGTAGCCATTGCTCACTGTTTAAATCCCCTTTTTCAGCATATTTATGGGTAATATCGGCAGGATTAACTGCCAGACCATGAAAATGAGCAATAAGTATGAGTGCAGTAACCGCTATATTGGGTTTTTGAAAACTATCTGATTTTTTTAAAGAATCAGGTTTTGAAGGCAGAGAATCAGGTGATAATGACATAGGTATTAAAAATATCTTAATTTAAGATGACAAATTAACATAAATAATAACAAAAATATACTTAAAATAAACAATATAATTCAATTATTTAATAATTAATTATATTGCATTAAATTTAATATATATTTAAATAAAATTTATATTTATTTGACCGGATACTATATAGTGTAAAATTTTGTTGATATTGATCTTGAATTTTAGTAGTCTGTTCTAAATCAGGTTTTGTTAATCTTAATATAATATAAAAAAGTAACTAAGTTCAGATAAAAATATTTTTTAAAATACGAACTAGTATTTTAGTCCTTATTAATATAAAAAAATGATATTCAGATTATTTTATTTAAGAAGTTAAATGTAGAGTTGTATTTATTGTTTTGTTTATAAAGTAAAGGGGGGGTTATATAAATAGAAATTAATTATTAGAATGCAAATATTAAATTTAACTTTTGTATTAATTTTTTTTAATTAAGGATTAGCTATATGAATGCGTTAATAAAAGAATACCAATATCAGAATACGAGCTCAATATTTTCAGATAATGTGAACCTAATTGAAGGAAGTGATAAAGATGATGTTTTATCAGGAACAAGTCAGGATGATACTCTGATAGGAGGTGCTGGAAATGATAATTTATATGGAGGAGAGGGTAACGATACCTATGTCTTTGCCAAAGGACATGGTAAAGATTATATTTCTGACAGTGCAGGAGAATCAGATACGATTCAGTTTTTAGATGTCAATTTTGAAGAAGTGAAATTCAGGAAAAAAGACAATACACTGTTTATTTATGGTTATAACGAAGGAGATTCAGTTGAAATAAAAGATTTCTTTATTGGCTGGGGAAATCATTCAATAGAGAATTTTATCTTTAAAGATAGAACAGTTACGTTAGAACAGCTTCAGAAGGAAGGAATGAAACTGTACGGAACATCAGGAAATGACAATATCAATATATCAAAAGGCAGAGGAATACTGCATGGCGGAGATGGTAATGATACTCTTAAAGCCAGTCAATATGATATTGCAAATGACATACTTGATGGTGGTGCAGGAGATGATACATTATGGGGATATAAAGGAGATGACATCCTGATAGGAGGTGGAGGAAATGATAATTTATATGGGGGAGAGGGTAACGACACTTATGTTTTTGCTAAAGGACATGGTAAAGATCTGATAAGTGACGAGGCAGGTGAAGCAGATACGATTCAATTTTTAGATGTCAATTTTGATGAAGTGAAATTCAGAAAAAACGGAAATACACTGTTTATTTATGGCTATAACACGGGAGATTCAATTGAAATACGAGATTTTTTTTATTCGAATGGAATTAATGCTATAGAAAATTTTATATTCAAAGATAGAACAGTTACATTAGAGCAGCTTCAGAAAGAAGGAATGGAGTTGTATGGAACATCAGGAAATGACAGTATTTATATACCAAAAGGTAAAGGGATACTGCATGGCGGAGATGGTAACGATAATCTTAGTGCCAGCCAACATGATAACGCAAATGACATACTGGATGGTGGGGCTGGTAATGATACCCTTTATGGATATAAAGGAGATGATACTCTGATAGGAGGTACAGGGGATGATAATTTATATGGAGGAGATGGTAACGATACTTATATTTTTGCCAAAGGACATGGTAAAGATTATATTTCTGACAGTGCAGGAGAATCAGATACGATTCAATTTTTAGATGTCAATTTTGATGAAGTGAAATTCAGAAAAAACGGAAATACACTGTTTATTTATGGCTATAAC